>NZ_JBZGBZ010000002.1:0-510652 GCF_059159985.1 Cellulosimicrobium sp. BMG9.23 | reverse complement strand
ACTGGCCCTTGCGGCTTCGGGTGCCCAACCCCGTGTTCGGCGGTGGACATCCCCGTGCTCGTCAGGCCGGTGAGGCCTCTGCGGCCGCGCGTGCCGCCGCCGGGAAGGCGTCGACGATCCGCTGGACCGCAGCGTCGTCGTGCGCGGCCGAGACGAACCACGCCTCGAACACCGACGGCGGCAGGTTCACGCCCTGGTCGAGCATCGCGTGGAAGAACGCGCGGTACCGGAACGACTCCTGCGCCTGGGCCTGCGCGTAGTCGCGCACGCCGGCGCTCGCGGCGAGGTCGCCGAAGAACACCGAGAAGAGCGACCCGGCGCGCTGGACGCGGTGCGCCACGCCCGCGGCGTCGAGCGCGTCGCCGACGGCCTTCGAGAGCACCGAGGCGACGCCGTCCACGTGCGCGTACACCGCGTCGTCGGCCAGGCGCAGGGTCGCGAGGCCGGCCGCGACGGCGACCGGGTTCCCCGACAGCGTTCCCGCCTGGTAGACGGGGCCGAGCGGCGCGAGCTGGTCCATGACCGTGGCCGGTCCGCCGACCGCGGCGACGGGCATCCCGCCGCCCACGACCTTGCCGAACGTGAAGAGGTCGGGGGTGTACCCGTCCGCGCCCTGGCTCCGCAGCATGGCGTTCTCGAGCCCCCACCACCCGCTGGGACCCACCCGGAACCCGGTGAGCACCTCGTCGAGGACCAGCAGCGACCCGTGCGCGGCCGTGATGCGCCGGAGGCCCTCGTTGAACCCCTCCGCGGGCGGCACGACACCCATGTTCGCGGGCGCCGCCTCCGTGATGACGGCCGCGATCTCCGAGCCGCGCTCGGCGAACGCCGCCTCGACCGCCGCGAGGTCGTTGTACGGGAGCACGAGCGTCTCGGCCGCGCTCGCCTCGGTCACGCCCGCCGACCCGGGCAGCGCGAGCGTCGCGACGCCGGAGCCCGCCTCCGCGAGCAGCGCGTCGACGTGCCCGTGGTAGCAGCCCGCGAACTTCACGATCACGTCGCGCCCCGTCACACCGCGCGCGAGCCGGATCGCGGTCATCGTCGCCTCGGTGCCCGTCGACACGAGGCGCACGCGCTCCGCGGCGGGGACCCGACGGCGGATCTCCTCACCGAGCTCGACCTCGCCGAGCGTCGGCGCACCGAACGACAGGCCGCGCGCCGCGGCATCCTGCACCGCGGCGACGACGTCCGGGTGCGCGTGGCCGAGCAGCGCCGGCCCCCACGAGCACACGAGGTCGACGTACTCGCGTCCCGCGACGTCGGTCACGTACGCGCCGCGCGCCGACGCGAGGAACCGCGGGTCGCCGCCGACCGAGCCGTAGGCGCGCACGGGCGAGCTCACGCCGCCCGGCAGCACGGCCTGCGCGCGCACGAACGCGGCATGGTTGTCCGTCGCGGTGGTGGACGGTGCCACCGTCTCCGCCTGAGCGGCCGCGGCCACCCCGAACCCCGTCGACTCCGTCATCAGCGCGTCCCTCCGAACGTCTCGTCGCGCAGCCAGCCGGCGATCTCGGTGGCCCAGTAGGTGAGGATCACGTCCGCGCCGGCGCGCTTGATGCCGAGCACCGACTCCGTGATCGCGCCGCGACGGTCGATCCAGCCGTTCGCCGCGGCGGCCTCGATCATCGCGTACTCGCCCGACACCTGGTACGCCGCGACCGGCACCGGCGACATCTCGGCGACGGCCGCAAGCACGTCGAGGTACGACCCCGCGGGCTTGACCATGACCAGGTCCGCGCCCTCCGCGAGGTCCAGGTCCGCCTCGCGCAGACCCTCCCGCGCGTTGCCCGCGTCCATCTGGTAGGTCCGGCGGTCGCCCTGCAGTGCCGAGTCGACGGCCTCACGGAACGGGCCGTAGAACGCGCTCGCGTACTTCGCCGAGTAGGCGAGGATCCCGACGTCGGAGTACCCCGCGGCGTCGAGCGCCTCGCGGATCACGCCGACCTGGCCGTCCATCATGCCCGACGGCGCGACGACGTCCGCGCCCGCCCGCGCCTGCGCGACGGCCATCGACGCGTACCGCTCGAGCGTCGCGTCGTTGTCGACGACCACGGCACCGTCGGGCCCGTCGCGGCCGGGGACGAGCACGCCGCAGTGGCCATGGTCCGTGAACTCGTCGAGGCAGGTGTCGGCCATGACGACGGGAGCCGCGCCACCCCGGGCGCCGGCGGTCTCCACCTCGCGCACGACGTCGCGGGCCAGCCGGATCGCGCGCTGCAGGATCCCGTCCTCGGCGTCCGCCTGGCTGCCGGTCGCGTCGCGGTGCGCCGGGATGCCGAACAGCATCACGCCGCCGATCCCCGCGCGGGCGGCGTCGCGCACGGCGTCGGCGAGCGTCGCCTCGGTGTGCTGCACGACGCCCGGCATGGACGAGATGGGGTGCGGCGCGTCGAGCCCTTCCTTGACGAAGAGCGGCAGTACGAGATCGGCGGGGTGCAGACGCGTCTCGCCGACGAGGCGGCGCAGGCGCGGGGT
The DNA here is from genome assembly GCF_059159985.1 of Cellulosimicrobium sp. BMG9.23. Taxonomy (NCBI): domain Bacteria; kingdom Bacillati; phylum Actinomycetota; class Actinomycetes; order Micrococcales; family Promicromonosporaceae; genus Cellulosimicrobium; species Cellulosimicrobium sp. BMG9.23. Next base: position 508,177 of record NZ_JBZGBZ010000002.1, on the reverse strand, counting down.
CGTGCGCAGCCGGCGCGGCCGGTGGTGTCCGGGGGAGAGGGTCACGCGGATTCTCCTGTGTCGTTCGATCGGGCGGTCGTGCCGGCAGCGGGGACCGCGGGGGTGGCGCGCGGTCGTGCCAGGACGGTGGTCAGCGCGGCGGCGAGCGCCTCGTCGGTCGGCCGGTCGGCCACCGCGTCCAGCCGCAGCCCGACGGCGCGCGCCGCCCGGGCCGTCGGCTCGCCGATCGCGACGGCCGCGACGTCGTCCCGAGGGCCGAGCTGCCGCGCGACCTCGCGCGCGACGCTCCCCGACGTCAGCACGACGGCGTCGACCTCGCCCGCGTGCCAGGCGGCGACGACCTCGGGGGCGAGGTCGTGCGCGACCGTACGGTAGACGGTGACGACGTGCGGGTCGTGGCCGAGGTCGCGCAGCCCGTCCGCCATCGTCGGGGCGGCGAGGTCTCCCTGCGGCAGCAGGACGGTCGCGGTCTGGGTCGGGACGGCGGCGGGGCGGCCGGAGGGGCTCGGGGCGGCGGGGTCGGGGGCGGCATCGGGGCTCGGGCTACCATCCGGAGCCCTCGTTCCTCGGGCTCCTCCCGCCAGGCCCACCACGCCCTTCGCCTCCGACGCCGCCCCCGTCCCCGCCGCTGCCGTCTCACCTCGGGGCGTGGTCTCCTCCGGCCGCCCCGCCGACTTCGCTGCCGTCTCGCCTCTCGGCGTCGTCCACAGGACCGACGACGGGGTGGTCCCGTGGTGTTCTGCGGTGCGGGCGCTCTCTTCGCCCGCGAAGGCGGCGACGAGCCCTCGGGCGGAGTTCTCGGCCGGTTCCAGGTCGACCGTGATGCCGACGGCCTCGAGGGCACGGCGCGTGGCAGGCCCGACGGCGGCCCAGCGGGCGGTGCGCGCGACGTCGCCGAGGGTGCTGTCCTGCCGGGTGGCGGCGGCCGCGAGCTCGTCGATCGCGTTGACGCTCGTGACGACGACCCAGCCGTAGCGGCCGTCGGCGAGGCGCGCGACGGCGGCGTCGACGGGACCGGTGTCCTCGACGCGGGCGCGCTCGATGGCCGGGCTCACGAGGACCCGGGCGCCGCCGGCGCGCAGCGTCGTCGCGAGGTCGGCGGCGCGCTCGGGGCTGCGCGGGACGAGGACGGTCCGCCCGTCGAGAGGGAGAGCCGCATCGCCGAACCCCGGGTTGTGCGTCGATCCGGGGGCTGAGCGGCGCACAACCCGGGGTTCGGCACCGAGACCTGCCGGCGGACCAGGAGCGACCGCCGGGGCGGACGGCTCGACCGGAGGAGCCGGGACGACGGGTGCCGGGCCGCGCGACGGGTCGCGCAGGCGACCGGGGCTCACGCGGGCTCCCCGCGGTAGCCGCCGTCGCGCAGCTGCTCGCGCGCCGTCTCGACCGCCGGGTCGATGGCGTCCGTCGCGGTGCCGCGGTCGGAGCCGCCGGCGCCGGGGAGGGCCGACGCCGCGACGTCGTCCGTGCCCGCGGGCGGACCGAGCGGCGCGAGGCGGGCCGCGCCGTCGGCGAGGAGCGCGTCGGCGACGCGCTCGCCGAGGCGGAGCGCGACGTCGTCCCGCGCCGCGCGCAGGTCGTCGCCGGTCGCCGGGAGGACGGCCCGCGCGGAGTGCGTGAGCTGCTCGACGCCGTCGACGCGCGCGACGACCGCCGTGAGCGCGACCTCGCGGCCGTCCACGACGGCGTGCGCGCCGACCGGTGCGGCGCAGCCCGCCTCGAGGCGCGCGAGCAGGGACCGCTCGGCGAGCACGGCGAGGCGCGTCGGCTCGTGGTCGAGGGCGTCGAGCGCCTCGGCGACGACCGGGTCGTCGAGCTCGGACGTGCGGACCTCGACGGCGAGCGCGCCCTGCCCGGCGGCCGGCGCCATGACGGTCGTGTCGATCACCTCCGTCACGGCGTCGAGCCGGCCGAGGCGGGACAGCCCGGCGTAGGCGAGCACCACGGCGTCGAGGTCGGCGTCCTCCCCGTGGACGCGGCGCAGCCGGGTGTCGACGTTGCCGCGGATGTCGACGACGTCGAGGTCGGGCCGCACCGACCGCAGCTGGGCGGCGCGGCGCGGCGAGCCGGTGCCGACGTGCGCGCCGCGCGGGAGGGTCGCGATCGTCAGGCCGTCGCGCGCGCACAGCGCGTCGCGCGGGTCCTCGCGCTCGGGCGTGACGACGGTCAGCCCGGGGGCGGGCGCGGTGGGGAGGTCCTTGAGCGAGTGCACCGCGACGTCGCACCGGCCGTCGAGGAGCGCCTCGCGGAGCGCGGTGACGAAGACGCCCGTGCCGCCCATCTGGGCGAGGGAGCCGGTCAGCACGTCGCCGTCGGTGCGGATCCGGACGGTCTCGACCGTCCGGCCCGTCAGCTCTTCGAGGCGCCGCGCGACGTGACCCGTCTGGGTGGTCGCGAGCGCGCTCCCGCGGGTGCCGACACGGATCTTGTCGTGGCCCGTCGCGGGGCGCGTGGGGGTGCTGCTCACGGTCCCAGTGTCCTCCGTGCGGCGACGATCTCGAAATGCGCGGTGGGTCGACCGAGGATTTCCCGGCCTGCCCCGGCGAGAGTGTGACCCGGTCCTGACGCCCGGTCACGTCGATGGGGACAATGTGTCATCTTGGCCATTCGTGGTGCATTTTTCGGTGAGGATTTCCTCACACGTTCCCGGCGCATTCCTGGGCGTGCGCCACGACCGCCGCGAGACCTGTCCCGGCGATCCACCCTCCGGTGACCCCCAGCCCCGGGACGTCGGCGACACGTGCGGTGAACGCCGCGACCTCGCGTCGGTAGGCGGGCGTCGGCGGCGGAAGCGCACCGTTCCACCGTGTCACGACGTGGCCCAGCACGCGCCCGTGCAGGTCGACGCCGAACAGGTGCGACGCGTCGGCGACGACCTGGTCCAGGTCGGGCTCCGTCGTCGTGCCCATCCGTCCGTAGCTGAGCCGCACCACGTGGTGACCGGGCCCGACGGCGTCCCGCACCCGCGCGCGCAGCCACGGCCACTTCGCGGTCGAGTGCGTCAGCGCCTTGGCCTCGACGTCGGGCCGTCGGGTCGCGCGGCCCGCGTCGCGGTGGGGCGGGGCGACGAGCATCCCGGTGCCGCGCGGGGCGTCGTCGAGCTCGGGTGCGCGCAGGAGGAGCGTGACGAGACGGACGTCGGCGCCGGGCTCGGGGTCGGGCAGGAGGTCCGCCGGGCCGCCGACCAGCGGGCCGAGCGCGTCGACGACGGCAGGCGTGGTCACCACGAGCCGCGGCGCGGCGAGCTCGACGGCCCCGTCGGGGGTCGCCGCGCGCACGACCCAGTCGCCGAGACCTGAGCTTCCGCCCCGATCTGAGCCGTCTCCGGGGCGCGAGGTCCCTTCTCGGCGAGGGGTGTCGCGTCGGGCGAGGTCGACGACCTCGTGGCGCACGCGCACGTCGACGTCCACGGCGAGGGCCTCCACGAGCCGGTGCATCCCGCCGTCGATCCCACGCACCGCCGAGCCGGCCGGCGCGAGCGCTCGCAGCGACGCGACGGCGCGCGCGAGCGACCCCTCGCGCTCGAACGCGGCGAGCAGGCCCGGCGCGACGGCGTCGACGTCGAGCCGGTCGAGCGGCGCGGAGTGGACACCGCCCGCGACGGGTGCGACGAGCCGTTCCGTGACGCGCGTCCCCATGCGGGAGCGGGCGAACGACTCGAGCGTCGCGGTGTCGGTGAACCGCCGCGGCAGCACGCGGTCGAGGCTCGCGCGCAGCGAGCCCGCGACCCCCACGGCCCGCCGCACGTCCGCGGCCCACGGGTGCGCCGGGATGCCGAGGACCCCGGCGCGCGGGAGCGGGAACGTGCGACCCGCGGCGTAGCCCCACGCGGACGCGCCGGACGGCTCGACGACGCTCAGCCCGAGCGCACGGGCCAGCTCACCGACGGCCGTGCCGCGCGCCGCGAACGACTCCGCACCGACGTCGACGCGCAGCCCCTCGAGGCCCGGCAGAGAAGCGCCCCGCACCGGTCCGCCCGCGGTCGCGGCGGCCTCCAGCACGACGACGCGCAGCCCGCGCTCCCGCAGCGTCCGTGCCGCCGTGAGCCCCGCGACCCCCGCGCCGACGACGATCGCGTCCGTCTCCTCCGGCCGGGACGCACCGGCAGGGGAGGGGCCGGCGGGCGTCGTCGGCGCGGCGCTCACCGGGCCTCGACCCCTGAGGCGTCGGCTGGCTCGGCGCTCACCGAGTGGACGAGCTCCACGACGCGCGTCAGCACCGTCGGGTCGGTGTCCGGCGGGACGCCGTGGCCGAGGTTGGCGACGTGGCCGGGGGCCGAGCCGCCGCGCCGCAGGACGTCGCGCACGTGCGCTTCGAGCACGTCCCACGGCGCGGCGAGCAGCGCGGGATCGATGTTGCCCTGGACGGGGACGGTGCCACCGAGCAGTTGCACGGCCTCGTCGAGCGGCGTGCGGTAGTCGACGCCCACGACGACGTCGCGCACCCCGGCCGCGACGACGGCGTCGCGCATCGCGGGGAGCAGGTGCCCGGTCCCGGTGCCGAAGTGGACGACGGGCACGTCGAGGTCGGCGACGTGCGTGAGCGCCCGGGTCGAGGCCCCGGCGGCGCCCTGCGCGTAGTCCGCGAGGGACAGCGAGCCGGCCCACGAGTCGAAGAGCTGCGCGGCGCTGGCTCCCGCGGCGACCTGCGCGCGCAGGAACGTGCCGGCGAGATCGGCCGCCCAGTCGACCAGTCGCTGCCACGTCTCGGGGTCGGAGCGCAGGAGGGCGCGCGCCGCGAGGTGGTCGCGCGACGGGCGACCCTCGACGAGGTAGGCCGCGAGGGTGAACGGCGCGCCGGCGAAGCCGATGAGGGGCGTGCTGCCGAGCGCGTCCACCGTGAGCCCGACGGCCTCCGTGATCGGCGCGAGCGCCTCCGCGGTGAGCTCGGCCTCGACGAGGCGCGCGACGTCGTCGGGCGTGCGGTACGCCTGGCCCATGACCGGTCCGACCCCCGGCACGATGTCCACCTCGACGCCCGCGAGGCGCAGCGGCACGACGATGTCGGAGAAGAAGATCCCGGCGTCGACGCCGTGACGGCGGACCGGCTGGAGCGTGATCTCCGACGCGAGGTCGGGCCGCAGGCACGAGTCGAGCATGCTCACGCCCTCGCGCGCGGCGCGGTACTCGGGGAGCGAGCGCCCGGCCTGGCGCATGAACCACACGGGTGTGATTTCCGGCCTTTCCCCGGTGGTGCCCGCGCGCAGTGCCCGCACGAGCAGGGATTGCGTCGTGCGGCCGTCGTGGAGCGGGTGGGCGGGGGAAAGCGCGACAGGAATCACAGCTACCGATTCTGCCTCTCTCCTGGGGGAATGATTAAATCGGAGGCACTGTGGCTCTTCTCTCTCTCACGGCCAGCCACCACGAGCTCGACCTCGACGCCCTGGAACGTCTCTCCACCGGGGCCCAGTCGATCGGCGGCTCCGCGGTCTCGGCCTGCGACGTCATCACCGGTGCGGTCGTGCTCGCGACCTGCAACCGGTTCGAGCTGTACCTGGACGTCGACGCCCCGCTCGACGGCCCCGGCGTGCGGCACGCGACCGAGCACGTCGCGCGGCTCGTGGCCGACGCGTCCGGGGTCGGCACCGTCGAGGCGGCGACCTCGTTCCGCGCCCGCGCGGGCAACGAGGTGGTCGAGCACCTCTTCGCGGTCGCCGCGGGCCTCGACTCGATGGTCGTCGGGGAGCGCGAGATCGCCGGGCAGGTCAAGCGCGCGCTCGAGGCCGCGCACGCCGACGGCCTGACGTCCTCGACGCTCGAGCTGCTGTTCCAGACGGCGTCGCGCACGTCGAAGCGCGTGAGCACCGAGACCGCGCTCGGCGGCGCGGGCCGCTCGGTCGTGGCGCTCGGCCTGGACCTCGCCGGTTCCGACCTGCCGCCCTGGCACCAGGTGCGCGCCGTCCTCATCGGAACCGGTTCCTACGCCGGGGCGAGCCTCGCCGCGCTGCGCGCGCTGGGGTGCGACGACGTCCGCGTCTACTCGCAGTCCGGTCGTGCCGAGGAGTTCGCCGCGGCGCGCGGCGTCGAGCCGGTGCACGACCTCGTCACCGCCCTCGAGGACGCCGACCTCGTGGTGTCGTGCAGCGGCGCGCGCGGCCGCGCCCTGGCCGACGGCTCCCGGCGCGAGCAGGCCATCGAGCACGTGCTCGACGCCGCGTCCGTCGTCCGGGCGCGCGAGCGGGCCGCGGTCGCGGCGGGCGACGAGCCCGGCGCGCGGCCCACGGTCGTGCTCGACCTCGCCCTGCACCGCGACGTCGACCCGCACGTCGCCGACGTCGAGGGCGTGCTGCTCTACGACCTCGCGACCCTCGCCGCACGTTCACCCGCCGTCGCGTCCGACCTCGTCGAGCACGCGCGGTCGATCGTCGACGACGCCGCGCACACCTTCGAGGAGACGCGGCTCGGCCGGGCCGCGGACACCGCGGTCGTCGCGCTCCTGCAGGACGCCGAGCGCCGCATCCGCGCCGAGGTCGCCGACGTCGTCGCGCTGCGCCGGGCCGAGGGCGACGAGCCGGGCGAGGACGAGACCGAGGAGATCGCGCGCGGCGTGCGCCGCCGCGTGCACGCCGACCTGCACCGCAAGATCGTCGCCGTGCGCGCGGAGGCCGTCGAGGCGTCGCGCGCGGCCGTCCGCGAGGTCGTCGCCGACGCCGAGGCCCTCATCGCGGAGGCCGACGCCGAGGTCGGCTGACAGCCGCCGTGCGGACCCGAGTCAGTTCCTGACCGGCTTCAGCACCAGCGCCGAGCCTCCACCGCGGCGCTGCGGCTCGGCGACGGAGGTCAGCAGCCCGTCCGGGCCGATCTGCACCGCCGTCGCCGCACCGATCTCCGCGGCGGAGGTGAACGAGTCGCCGGACGGCACGAGCGTGTGGCCGTACGCCTCGAGCCCCGGGCCGTATGCCTGGATGAACTCCGGCTCGGCGATGACGGCCGCGGTGTTGCGCTGGGTGGCCCGCGGCGCGGCGAGCGCCTCGTCGATCGGCATGCCCCGGTCGAGGTGGTTGGTCAGCGTCTGCAGCACCGTGGTGATGATGGTCGACCCGCCGGGGGAGCCGAGCGCCAGCACGGGCTCGCCGTCGCGCAGGACGAGCGTCGGTGCCATCGACGAGCGCGGTCGCTTGCCCGGCTCGATGCGGTTCGGGTCGTCGGCGTCCCACACGGTCGAGAAGTCGGTGAGCTCGTTGTTGAGCAGGAACCCGCGGCCGGGCACGACCATCCCGGACCCGCCGGTCTGCTCGATCGTCAGCGTGTACTCGACGACGTCTCCCCACCGGTCCACGACGGTGAGGTTCGTCGTCGAGACGTTCTCCGTGTCGTCGCGCTGCGGAGCGGCCGCCTCGCCGCACGCGGCGTCGAACGCGTCGACGTCGCCGGCCGCGACGGGCTTGGGCGCGGCGGCCTCCGGGTCGACGAGGCACGCGCGAGAGGCCGCGAACTCGTCGGAGAGCAGGGTGTCGAGCGGGACGTCGACGAACGCCGCGTCGCCCAGGTACGCGCCGCGGTCGGCGAACGCGAGGGCGCTGGCCTCGAGGTAGTGGTGCAAGTACTCGATGTCCGACATGCCGGCGAGGTCGAACGTCTCCAGGATGTTCAGCGCCTCGCCCACGGTCGAGCCGCCGCTCGACGGTGGCGCCATGCCGTAGACGTCGTACCCGCGGTAGTCGGAGACGGTCGGGTCCTGCACCAGGGCCTCGTAGTCCTCGAGGTCGTCGAGGTCGAGGTAGCCGGGCGGCACGGGCAGGTCGGTGTCCGGGCTGGTCTGCGGGGCCTGCACGGCGCGGACCATCTCGCGGGCGAGGCGTCCCTCGTAGAAGGCGTCGGTGCCGCGCAGCGCGAGCAGGGTGTACGTCTTCGCGAGGTCGACGTTGCGGAACCGGGTCCCGACGCGCGGGGCGTCGCCGCGTGGCAGGAACAGCTCGGCCGACGCGGGGAAGGCGGCGAATCGCTCGGCGTTGTCGAGCGTCTGCTGGCGGAACGTCTCGTCGACGACGAAGCCGCGCAGGGCGAGCGCGGTGGCGGGCTGCAGCGCCTTGCCCAGCGAGTAGGTCCCCCACTCGTCGAGCGCGGTCTCCCAGGTGGCCGGCGTGCCGGGCGTGCCGACGGAGACGCCGCTGGTGACGAGCTCCGGGGTGAACGGGTAGGGCGCGTTCGTCTCCGGGTCGATGAACGCGTCGCGCGGCATGTCCGCCGGCGCCGTCTCACGCCCGTCGATCGTGGACACCGCGCCCGTCCCCGCGTCGTAGTGCAGGAAGAAGCCGCCGCCCCCGATCCCGGCGCTGTACGGCTCGGTGACGCCGAGGGCGGCCGCGGTGGCCACGGCGGCGTCGACGGCGTTCCCGCCGCGACGCAGCACGTCGAGACCCACCCGGCTGGCCTCCGGGTCGACGGTGCTGACGGCGCCCCCGTACCCGACGGCGGTCGGGGCCTTCTCCCACCGGTCATGCCACCCGCCGTGCCACCCCCCGTGCGATCGGCTGTCGGTGCCGTGTCTGGCGTCGTCGGTGGTCGCGGAGGCGCTCCCGGCGACGGCGGTCGTCGCGGCGAGCGTCGCGGCGGCGACCGCGGCGAGGGCTCGGGCGCCGGGACGAGCCCGACCGGTACTGCGGTGGCCGGAGCTACGAGAGCCGGGACGGACGGAGCTGCGGTGGTCCATGGTCGTCTTCCCTCGGTGAGCAGGGATCCTCGTCCCCCCACCGTCGCGCAGGGCGGCGGACCTCGCGCGCCGAGCCCTCCCCCAAGGGAGGTCCGGCGCGAGTAGCCTCGGTGCTCGTGACGACCACGGACTCGACAGGCCGCCCGACGACGCGCCTCGGCGTCCTCGACATCGGGTCCAACACCGTGCACCTCGCCGTGGTCGACGCGGCCTACGCCGCACGGCCCGTCCAGGCCGCGGGAGCGCGGACGGTCGTGCGGATCATGCGGTACCTCCAGCCGGACGGGGCGCTCTCGGACGAGGGCGTGGCCGCGATGCTCGCGGCGGTCGACGACGCGATGGTGCTCGCGCGTGAGTCCGCGGTCGACGAGATGCTGCCCATGGCGACGTCCGCCCTGCGCGACGCGACGAACGGCGGCGAGATCCTCGCCGCGATCGGCGAGCGCGTCGGGCAGCCAGTGCGCGTGCTGTCGGGCGAGGACGAGTCGCGGCTGACGTTCCTCGCCGCGGCGCTGGCACGGCTGGGCGGCGGGCCGGCTGCTCGTGCTCGACATCGGCGGCGGGTCGCTCGAGATCGCGTCGGGTGTGGACGAAGAGCCGGACCTCGCGGTGTCGCTCCCGCTCGGTGCCGGCCGCATGACGATGGCGTTCCTCCCCACGGACCCGCCCGCCCCGGACGACGTCGACGCCCTGCGCGAGCACGTGCGCGCGACGCTGGCCCCGGCCGTCGCGTCGTTCGGTGCTCTCCCCGCCCCCGACCACGTCGTGGCGACCTCCAAGACGTTCCGCTCGCTCGCGCGCCTCGCGGGCATGCAGGTCGAGGCCGTCGGGCCCGACGACCGGTGGCGCCTGCGTCGCGCGCAGCTCGCCGACTGGTTGCCGCGGCTCGCTCGCCTCACGGCGGAGGGCCGGACCGCCCTGCCGGGTGTGACGCCCGAGCGCACGTTCCAGATCGTCGCGGGCGGCGTCGTCGCGGTCGAGACGATGCGCGCGCTGGGCGTCGACGAGGTCGAGGTGTGCCCGTGGGCGCTGCGCGAGGGCGCGATCCTGCGGCGCCTCGACCACATCTGACGCTGGCTGCGGCTACTTCTCGACGACCTCGACGGATCCGGGGAACTCCTCCGCCCCGGTCTCGCTCACGATCGTCCAGACGTTCTTGAGCATGACGTCGCCCCCCGCGCCCGCGCCGGTGCCGTCGCCGGTCGTGCCGTAGAGCGCGTCGGCGAACTCGGTCGGGGTGCGCACGGTCGGCCCGCCTGGCGTGAACTCATTGCCCTTGTAGACCAGGTCGGCGATCGGGCCGTCCACTCCGGGGGCGGCGTAGTCCTCCGCGAGCTGCTGGAGCTCGCCCATCTGATCCGGCGTGAACGTGATCCGCACGGTGCTGCCGGGCGACGCGCTCGTGCCGTCGCCCAGGGCGAGGTTGGGGTTGTTGACCCACGAGTCCGTCGTCTCGGTGGCGCGGAACACGTAGGCGTCCGTGCTGCGGGACGCGACGATCTCGCCGTCGGTGTCGAGATGGTGCGAGTAGTTGCGCTCGACGCCGCCGGAGAGCGCGACCTGCCCGTGGTGGTCGCTCGTCCCGTCGGGGTTGATGATGGTCACCCCCGAGCCGGTCGAGTAGTCCTTCTCGTGGACGTACTCGAGGACCGGGGTCTTCAGCTCGACCGTGCCCCCCGACGAGAAGTCGTACGTGCTGTACGTCGTGGTGCCGGAGACGCCGTCGGCCGGGTCGGTCGGCAGCTCGCCGGTGACGAGGAAGCGGTCGTAGGCCGCGCGTCCCGCGTCGCTCGACAGGTCCAGCGTGACCTGGCCCATCTCGGCGCTGCTCAGCTCGTTCGACCGCCCGAGCATCGCCGACCAGTCGTCGCCCGTGCCGATGCCGACCTTCTCGGACAGCGACATGCTCTCCGTGTCGCCGGTGTTGATCCGCACCGTGTCGCCCTCGAGCCACTCGACGGTCGTCGTGACCCCGGTCGCCTCCTCGCTCGACGACTCCGACCGCAGCAGGTCGTAGCCGAACGAGAGCTCGTCGGACCGGTACGCCTCGCCGTTCAGCGTGATCCGGGTACCCGGCGGGTACGTCTCCGGCGCGAACGGGTCGATCGTGCTCGGGTCGAACGCCGTGCCCTCGGGCACCCGGACCTCGAAGTCGAACCGCCCACCGCCCGTCGCGGACGCCTCGGCGTCCACTCGCCAGATCGACACGTCGGTCTTCAGGGTCGACGACGCGTCGGCCGAGAGGCTGTACACGTCGAACCCGTCCTCGTTCTTCACCGACCCGACCACCTCGACCCCCGACTCCAGGGCGAGGACGCCGTCCACGGGGGACTCCACGCCAGGGCCTGGGATCTTGCCCCCGACCTCCATCCCGTCCTGGCTCAGACCGACGTGGGCGTCGCCGGGGAGCTTGATCTCCCCCTCGATGCCGCCCTCGTCGATCGTCACGCTGCCGCCGTCGTTCTCGAACGAGTGCGTGGTGTCTCCGACCGCGTCGAGCGCATCACCCTCGCCCGGGATCAGGTGGTCGACGTCGCGCGCCGCCTGCGCACCGGCGTCCGGTCCCCACCCGCCCGGTCGGCCGTCCGCGGTCGGGTGCGCGGGCGTGCCTCCGGTCGACCCGGGCGCGGTCGCCCCGGCGCCGGCTGCTCCCGCTCCGGCGCCGCCGCTCGCGGCCTCCTGCTCGTCGGCGTTGCGCCGCAGCGCGGTCGCGTAGTCGGTCAGGACGCGGCACGCCTGCATGAGCGCACGGTCCGCCATCGACGTCCACCCGCCGCGCATCTCCGCGGCGTCGGCGCCCTGCCAGCGCGAGCCCTCGATCGCCTCGCTCAGGACCGCACGCGTCGTCTCGAGGTCGCCCGAGCTGCGCTCGAAGCTCTCGGCGAGCGACCGCAGCCCGGCGACGTCGGCACCGTACATCCCCATGGACTTCCCCCTGAACCCGGGCCCGACCCCCGTGTCAGGTCGAGCGCACCGGGAGACTACCGCCCGACGGCGGGCCACGGGGGGAGCGACCAGGGGGAGAAGTACCCGTCGTCGACGGGTTCGCCGCTCAGACGTCGACCGCGGTGCGCTCGGTCACGCTGAACCAGTTCCCGGAGTCGTCCACGAGAACCGCCTCGACGCCGTACGGCCGGCGGGCGGGCGGCTGCCGGAACGTCACGCCCCGGGCGCTGAGCTCGCGGTACGTCGCCTCGCAGTCGTCGGTCTCCAGGACGCCGACGGCCATCGTGCCCGTGGCCACGAGCGAGCGGAGCTGCTCGGCGGACCCCGGGTCCCGACCCATCGCGCAGTCGGAGAGGATCATCGTGCGCGTGGGGTCGCCCTGGGGCCCGACGGTGAGCCACCGGAAGCCTGCACCGGCACCCTCGAGCTCGGCGCCCAGGGTGACGTCGTCGCGGAGCTCGAAGCCGAGCACGTTCGTGTAGAACTCATTCGCCGAGTCCTGGTCGAGCACGTAGACGGTCGTGTGGGACAGCGTGAGCATGGGTGCTCCTCTCGCGGCGGGCCGCCGCACGTCGGTCGCGGCCGGTCGGCCGCCTCGTCCTCGACGCTACGGCGCGACCACGTCGCGAGGCTTCTCCGATCGTGCGGTCCCGGTCCCGGTCCCCGACTCGGAACCGGCCCCGCCCGGCCGCGGCAGACCCCACGCGAGGGCGAAGCACCCGGGGACCGGTGGCGGCCCGCCGCGCCGCACGTGCTCGGCGCGGTACGCCGTGGGAGTCGTCCCGACGATCGCCGTGAACCGTGCCGAGAACGTCCCGAGGCTCGTGAAGCCGACGGCGTGGCACACCTCGGTCACGGTGAGGTTCGCGGAGCGCAACAGGTCCTTGGCGCGCTCGACGCGCCGCGACGCGAGGTAGGCGATCGGGCTCGCCCCGAAGGCGCGCGAGAACTCCCGCGCGAAGTGGTACGGCGAGTACCCGGCGACGTCGGCGACGTCGGCGAGCGTCAGCCGCTCGGTGAAACGGGCGTCCATGTGGTCGCGCGCCCGGCGCAGGTGCACGGCGACCTCCGCGGGAACCGGCGTCGTGCTCACGACCGCCACCGCCCCTCGTCCGTCCCGGCGTCCACAGCGCGACGGTACGGCGGTCGTCGCCCGACGGCCAGCGGTGCGCGGGTCACCGTCCCGCAGCCGGCTCGCGCACGCGTGACCTTGCCCGACGGCGCGTGGTGCACCCAGCGCGACCACGCGCCGTCGGAGGCCCTCCTCGCGCGGCCCCAGTTCCGGCGAGGAGGAGCCGTCCCCCGCGATGCCGGGGACGGAGCTGGTCAGACCGAGCGGACGCCGCTCGGTCGGGACTCGTTCCACACGCGGTCGAGCGCGGTCACCGCGTACGTGTACGTCCTGCCCGCGACGGCGGTGACGTCGGTCCAGTGCTGGACCACGTGCCCGCTGCTGCGCACGGTCGCGAGGAGGTTCGTGGGGTCCTCCACGTCGATCGTCCGCGCGTCGCCCTCGACACGATAGACGGCGAACGAGGTCGCCGCCGTGCGACGCGGGCCGGCGTCGTTCCAGTGCAGCGCGACGCCGTCGGACGCGCGTCGCAGGGCCGTGAGCACGGGCACCCGGACGCGCGTCCCGGGCAGGTGCGGCATCGCCGGGACGAGCGCCGGGTACCGGTAGTGGTCGTCGCGCACGCGCGTCATGGAGCCCTGCGGGTCGGCGGGGACGTGCTTGGCGGAGAAGTAGACGTTGCCGAGCACGGGGTGCTCCTGCTGCTGGCAGAAGGTCAGGTGGTTCGACAGCTCGGCCGGGTCCGTGAAGACGCCCGACGTCACCTTGTACAGCGCCTCGCCGATGTACAGCTGCGTCCCCGACTGCGCGGCGACCTCGGCCCACCACGGGACGAGCTTCGCGTAGTCCGCGACGGCGAGGCCGAGCTGCCAGTAGATCTGCGGGTTGATGTAGTCGAGCCAGCCCTCGAGGACCCACTTCCGGGTGTCGGCGAACTGCATGTCGTAGGACTGCGAGCCGCCCGTCTCCGAACCGCGCGGATCCGTCGACCTGTTGCGCCAGATGCCGAACGGGCTGATGCCGAACTTGACCCACGGCTTGGTCTGCTTGATGCGCTCCGACATGCTGCGCACGAACTCGTCGACGTTGTGCCGGCGCCAGTCCTCGACGCGGTCGAAGCCGCTGCCGTGCGTCGCGAAGGTCGCGGCGTCGGGGATCGTCTGGCCCGCGACGGCGTACGGGTAGAAGTAGTCGTCGAAGTGCACGCCGTCGAGGTCGTAGTTCTCGACGCTGTGCAGGATCGCGGTCTTGATGTGCTCCTGGGCCTCGGGCAGGCCCGGGTCGAAGTAGAGCTTGCCGCCGTAGGCCCACACCCACTCCGGGTGCTGCCGCGCGGGGTGCTCGGGCACGAGGCGGGACAGGTCGGTCTGCATGGAGACGCGGTACGGGTTGTACCAGGCGTGGATCTCGAGGTTGCGCCGGTGGCACTCCTCGACGACGAACCCGAGGGGGTCGTAGCCCGGGTCCTGGCCCTGCGTGCCCGTGAGGTACTGCGACCACGGCTCGTGCGGGCTCGGCCAGAACGCGTCGGCGGTGGGCCGCACCTGGACGAACACGGCGTTGAGGCGGAAGTCGGCCGCGACCTCGAGCCAGTGCAGGAGCTCGGCCTTCTGCTGGTCCGCGGAGAGCCCGGACGCGGACGGCCAGTCGATGTTCACGACGCTCGAGATCCACATGGCGCGCAGCTCGCGCTTGCGCGGGGTGGGGATGCCCGACGCCGCCGCGCGGGTGGTGCCGGCGGGTGCGGTGAGCGCGGCGGCCGGGGCGAGGGACCCGACCGTCACGGTGAGCGTGCTCGCCGCGACGCCGGCGGTCGCGAGCGTGAGGAACTGACGGCGGCCGAAGCCGGCGCGTCCGGGGTCGGGCGAGGGCGGGGTGGGAGTGTCGAGCGTCATTGCCGTGGTCCTCCGGGTCGAACGGGTGTGTGGAAGATACTTTCACACCAACGTCCTTCTGTGAAGGTTTCTGTCAGCCGTCGTCCTCACCCGAGGTGGCGACCCCCGAGCCGAGGATCGCTCCGTCCGCGCCGAGCGCCTCGACCGCGACGAACGCCGCGCCGTCGGGCACGGGGGCCAGCGCCGTCTCGAAGCCGTCGCGCGGCGCCTCGGCGACCGTCTCGGCGTCCTGCGCGGACGACCCGGCGACGAGGCGCCACGACGCGACCTCCGTCGCGCCGTTCCAGCTCGCGTACGCCGTGCCGCCGTCGACGACGACGGCCGGCGGGTCGGTCGGCGTGCCGACCCAGCCGTCGAACCGGTAGGCGCGGTACGACTCGCCGGCCTCGAGCGGCATCTCCCGGACCAGCGTGCCGTCCGCCGTGTACTCGCTCGTGAGCTGCGCGTCGCCCCAGCCGATCACCACGTTCCCGTTCGCGAGCACCTGGAGGTTGCCCTGGCTCCCGGCGAGCAGGGCGGGGTCGGTCGGCAACCACTCCTGGACCACGGTCGCGGTCATCGCGTGGGTGTCGAGGTCGAGGCGAAGCCCGCGCGACCGCTCGCCGACGGGCGGGTTCGCCTCGTTGTCGAACAGCGTGAGCGTGCCGTCGTCGTGCAGCTGCGCGTCGTGCTGCCACGCGAACTGCGCGCCCGTGCCGTCGTCGTCGCCGGCCATGGCGAAGTCGCTCGACGTGCCGCCGAGCACCCACTCGACCTCGCCCGTCTCGCGGTCGACCCGGTAGACGGCGTGCGTGTTGCGCGCCGACAGGAGGAGGTCGCCGTCCGGGGTCAGGGTGGCGCTGTTGACGTGGAACCAGTCGAACGGGTCGTCCTCGGAGCCCTTCAGCGCGTCCGGGTCGGCGTCGGGGGCCGCCTTCGTGTCGGTCATCTCGACGTGGTCGGACGCGCGCCACTCGAACAGGACCTCGCCGGACTTCACGTCGACCTCCTGCACGACGTTCTCCCACGCCCAGCCGTCCTCGTCGCCCCCGACGTCCGTGAGGTCCGTGGGCTCGGCGACGTACGCGACGAGGAGCATCGTCCCCTCGGGCGTGATCGTCGCGTCGTGCATGTCGGCGTTGCCCGGACCGACGTCCCCGCCCGTCGTCACGCGCGCGACCTCGGTGTAGGTGTCGTCGAGCACGACGATGTCGCCGAAACCGTGCCCCACGAAGTCCGACTGTCCGACGTAGTACGTGATGACCGGCTCGCCGTCGAGCTCCTGGACCCGGACGTCGTACGCGGCGGAGTCCTCGGGGGCGATCCACACCGGCTCGCCGTCGGCGTCGACGATCAGCGGCCCTTTCTTGGGGGCCTCCGTCTTCTTCGGCGCGAGGACGTACAGCGCGTCGTCGTCGTCGGCCGGCGCCGCCGGGCCGCGCGTCACGGGGAGGACGGGCGCGACGAGATCCGTCGAGCGGAACCGGTGCACCGCGGGCGGTGCGTCCTGGGCGGCCGTCTCCTCCGCCGTCGGGGCGGACGGCGAAGGAGACGGGTCGCGGCCCTCCTCGGGGCCGGTGCAGGCGCTCGCGACGAGCGCCGTCGCGGTGGCGGTGGCGGTGAGGGTGACGAGGTGGCGGTTCCGGCGGTGCATGCTCCGAGCGTCGCGCACCGACCTGTGAGTCGCCAGACAGCAGCCCGACCGGCCTTCGCTACCAGGCCGCGTTGCGCGCCAGCTCGAGCGCGACGTCCTGCCACCACTGGCCGGCCGGCGGCCCGCCGTTGCACGACCCGTCGCTCTCGCCGGGAAGCTTGACCCACAGGAGGGCGTCGAGGTGCGTCGAGTCGTCGACCGCGGTCGGCCGCTCGCCGAGCGCCCGGCCGCGCGGGTTGCACCACTCGCCGTTCGAACCGTTGCCGTTGCGCGACGTGTCCACGACGAACGGCGCACCCCCGAGCAGCGCCGAGACCTGCTCGCCGTAGGCGCGGGACTCGGCCGTCGTGCGGTAGTTCGACGTGTTGAGCGCGAACCCGACCGCGTCGTCGAGACCGATCTGCTGGATCCGCGCCGCGGCCACGGACGGGCTGAGCCAGGCCGAGTGGCCGGCGTCGAGGTAGACCCGCGCGCCGGCGTCCGTGAGGATCCGGGCGGCGTCGCGCAGCATCCCGACGCGGTCGCCCTGGCCGGAGCAGTCGCCGAGCTGCGCGAGCGCGTCGGGCTCGAGGACCACCCACGGCTCGCCGACGATCCCCGACGCCACGGTCTGCACCCAGCTCCGGTACGCCGCCTCGGCGGTGCCGCCGCCCGAGTGCGAGCCGCAGTCGCGGCCGGGGATCGCGTAGATCGTGAGCAGCGCCGTCGCACCCTCGGCGGCGGCCGCCCCGGTGTACGCCGCGACCTTCGCGCGCGACACCTGGGCGTCCGGGTCGGTGACCCACGTCGACTGCGGCGTGAGCGCGATCTTCGCGAGCAGGTCCTTGTCGGCGCCCGACGCGGACTGCCACGCTTCCCAGGCCTGGGACGTCTCGTCGACGTGGAACGTGACGTCGCCCGGCTCCTCGGGGTCGGGATCCGGATCCGGATCCGGGTCGGGGTCGGGGTCGGGGTCGGGGTCGGGGTCGGGGTCGGGCGTCGTGCCGTCGTCGCCGCACGCGACGCCGTCGAGCGTGAAGTTCGTGGGCACGACCGGGGTCGACACGGCCGTGCCCACGAAGCCGAAGGACGCGCTCCCGCCCGTGGCGAGCTGCCCGTTCCAGCCGACGTCACCGACCGTGACGTGGCCGCCGTCGCGTGCGAGGTCGCCGTTCCAGAGCTGGCTGATCCCCTCGCCCGCGGGGACGTCCCACGCGAGCTCCCAGCCGGAGAGCGCGGAGCCGAGGTTGGTGACCGTCACGTCGGCCTGGAACCCGCCGTTCCACGTGCTCGTGACGCGGTAGTCCACGGCGCACGCGCTGGGCGCGGCGGCGGCGCTGCTCGCGAGGGTCGTGCCGATCGCCGCCGTGGCGACGAGCGCGGTGACGGTCGCGACGACGGTCGCGAGCGTCGTCGTCCGCGGGTTGCGGCGGGTCGCGTGAAGAGTGGGTCTCATGATCAAGGCTCCGTCGCCTCGGGGTCAGGACGTCGCCACGGTAGGCGCGCGCGGCCCGGCCCCCCAGGGCGCGAAACGTTTCGGATCGGGGAGGCGGGACCCGGTCCGCTGCCGAACACGACCTGAAGGTCGCCAAACGCTCCAGATCGACCCTCAGGTCGTGTTCGACCGTTCGTGGGGGCGTGCTCGGCAGCGGTGTGGCGTGGGTCGGATAGCATGGTGGCGAAGGTATGCTCGGCGGCATGGCATCGAAGCCCCTCCAGGAACCCGCGTTCCTCATCCTGTCCGCGCTCGCGCGCGAGCCTCTGCACGGCTACGGCATCGCGCAGGACGTCGAGTCCAGCTCCGAGGGGCGCATCACGCTGCGCGCCGGGACGCTCTACGGCGCGATCGACCGGCTCGTCGCCGCCGGCCTCGTCGAGGTCGACCACGAGGAGATCGTCGACTCCCGGCTCCGCCGCTACTACCGCCTCACCGCCGAGGGCGGCGACCGCCTCGACGCCGAGGCGCGACGAGCCGAGGCCCAGGCGCGGCGAGCGCTCGAACGCCTCGGTGCCCGACGGCGCGCGGCCAGTCCCGCGGGTCCCCGCGCTTCGGCGCGTCCCGGGTCCGTCGACGTCGCAGGCATCGTCGACGGCGGGGCGGTGCCGGCATGAGCGACATCGATCCCGTGAGCACCGCCCCGGGCCCGACGGCGCCGCTCGCCGAGAGCCTCCCCGTCGCCCCGGTTCTCGTCCGGGACTACCGGCGCATGCTGCGTCTGTTCCCGTACACGTACCGTCGCGCGCACGAGGCCGAGATGCTGGGGCACCTGCTCGACAGCGCCGCGCCCGGCCAGTCGCGGCCGTCGCGCGCGGACCGGGGGGACCTGCTGCGCGCCGCGTCGCGGGAGTGGCTGCTCGCACCGTTCGGCTCGACCCCGACGCAGCGGCGTGCGTCCACGGCGATCCTCGTCGTCGTCCTCCCCGTGCTCCTGGCCTTCCCGATCGGGCGATCGCTCGGCTCCGCCGTCCTCACGCTGACCGATCCCGGGCTCCGGCACCTCACGCTGGCCTGGGGCCCGACCGCACCCGCGTGGGCGATCTGGGGTGTCGCGATCGTCCTCCTCCTCGCCGGTCGTGCCCGTGCGGCGCGTGCCGTCGGTGCCCTCGGGACCGGGGTGCTCGTCGCGACCCTCGTGGTCCTCGCCGCGCGAGCCGAGTGGCACGACGTGTCCCGCGAGCTCGGCTGGCTCGCACCGACCACCGCGCTGCTCGTCGTCGCAGGATGGCGGCGTGAGCGCACGCCGCTCGTGCCGCGCCGTGCCGTCGTCGCGGCGGTCCTCGCCGGGATCGTCCTGCTCGAATCCTTGCGCGTCGCTGTCGCGGCGGTCCTGCCGACCGAGTGGACGCCAGCGACGATATCGACGTCGTGGTGGGCGCTCGGCATGACGGCGCCGGTTCTGCTGGGTGGTGTGCTCGCGTGCGGCGGGCTGCTCCTGCACCGCTCGGGCCGACAGGTTCTCCCGGTCCTCCTCGGTGTCGTCGCCGGCCTGTGGGTGGGTCGATTCGGCCTGACGGCGCTGACGCCGCTCAACGGGCCCGATGCGTCCGCGCTCTGGCCACAGGTCGTGCTCGTGGTCGGGGTGGCTGCCGCCGCGCGCTGGGTCGTCGACCTGTCCGACGAGATCACCGCGGCTCGCGCGCGACATCGCGCCGAGGAGGCGAACCGTCGCACGCCGCACGCGGGCGAGCCGACCGCCGTCTGACCCTGCGCCGTCGAGCACGGGATCGCCCACCGGCGAGAACGGGGTCGGCCACCGGAATTCGCAGGATCCGGTGGACGACCCCGTGTTCGGCGCGGGGCCGGGTCAGGCCAGGTAGTCGGCGACCAGCTGCTCCGCGAGACCCGTGTACGTCGCCGGGGTGAGGTCGGCGAGGCGGCGCGCGACGTCGTCGGGCAGGCCGAGGCCGGAGACGAACTCGCGCAGGCGGGCGGCGTCGACGCGCTGACCGCGCGTGAGGTCCTTGAGGCGCTCGTACGGGTTCTCCATGCCGGGCACGCCCGCGACGGACGCCGCGCGCATCGCCGACTGGATGGGCTCGCCGAGCACCTCCCAGTTCTCGTCGAGGTCCGCCGCCATGAGGTCGGCGTTCGCGGCGAGGGCCTTCAGGCCGCGGCGCACGTTGTCGATCGCGAGCAGCGAGTGGCCGAACGCGGGGCCGATGTTGCGCTGCGTCGTCGAGTCCGTGAGGTCGCGCTGGAGGCGGGACGTCACCAGGGTGGCGCCGAGCGTGTCGAGCAGCGCGCACGAGATCTCGAGGTTCGCCTCGGCGTTCTCGAACCGGATGGGGTTGACCTTGTGCGGCATGGTCGACGACCCGGTCGCGCCCGGGACCGGGATCTGCGTGAAGAACCCGAGCGAGATGTACGTCCACACGTCGGTCGACAGGTTGTGGAGGACGCGGTTGAAGCGCGCGACGTCGGCGTACAGCTCGGCCTGCCAGTCGTGCGACTCGATCTGCGTGGTCAGCGGGTTCCACGTGAGGCCCAGGCCCTGGACGAACGCGCGCGAGACCGCGGGCCAGTCGACGCCGGGCACCGCGACGGTGTGCGCGCCGTAGGTGCCCGTCGCGCCGTTGAGCTTGCCGAGGTACTCGGCCGCGCCGATCCGGCGCAGCTGGCGGCGCAGCCGGTGCGCGAGCACCGCGACCTCCTTGCCGAGCGTCGAGGGCGTCGCGGGCTGGCCGTGGGTGCGGCTCAGGAGCGGCACGGCCGCGAGCTCGCGGGCCATGTCGGCGAGCTGGTCGACGAGCGCGGTCGCGGCAGGCAGCCACACGTCCGTGACCGCGCCGCGCACCATGAGCGCGTACGACAGGTTGTTGACGTCCTCGCTCGTGCACGCGAAGTGGACGAGCTCCCCGACGCCGGGCAGGACGGTATCCGCGCCGAGCGCCTCGGGGGCGGCGGCGAGGCGGCGCTTGACGAAGTACTCGACGGCCTTGACGTCGTGCACCGTCTCGCGCTCGATCGCGGCGAGCTCGGCGATCTCCTCGCCGCCGAACGTCGCGGGGATCGTGCGCAGGTACGCGACCTCGGTGTCGGAGAGCCGGGGCGCGCCGGGCACGACCGGGCCGTCGGTGACCCCGGGGACGCCGTTGCACAGCGTGATCAGCCACTCGACCTCGACGTGGACGCGCTCGCGGTTGAGCGCAGCCTCGCTGAGGTGGTCCACCAGCGGGGCGACGGCACCGCGGTAGCGGCCGTCGAGCGGTCCGAGCGCGATCGGCGGCGTGACGTCGGCGAGGCTCGTCCGTGGTGAGGCTGCCAGGGGCTTCGGGGTTGCTGCAGGGTTCTCGGGCACGCCCCTGATTCTCCCACGCGTGCCCGACGGCGGCCCGCGCCTCCCGAGGGACGGTCGTCCCCGCGACGTGGGAGCCGGGCCACGGCGCCGCCAAGCTTGTGCGACCGGCCGCAAACGGGCGACGACTGGCCGTGCACAGGCCCGCCGACCGACGGTCCCGTCCACAGCCGGGGCGGCACACCGAGGAGTGACGTCCCGGACGTTCCTACTCTCCGGGGCATGGAGAGCACGGAGCACGCACCCCCGGCCTGCCAGGTGTCCCCGTACGGACCGCTCGTCGACCCGACCCCGGCGCTGCGCGCGGCCGGGGAGGACGTCGGGTTCACCCGCTGGCGGGTGGGAGCCGCGACGACCCTGGACTGGGCAGGGCCGGCCGCCGACGGCTACCGGCAGGCCCTCGACGACGCGGTCGCGCGCGCCGTCACGGCGGGGCTGCTGGTCGACGACGCGGTCGCGGCCGCCGACCGGTACGTCCGGGCGCTCGACGCGGAGCACGAGCAGGCCGTCGTCGCCGCGCGGAGCCTCGGGTGAGCGGCTCCTCCGACCCCACGTCGACGATCGTCGTGACGGGCGGGCCGGTGACGGCCGCCGACACGGAGCAGATCCTCGGCCAGGCGACGGTGGTCCGGTCGGCGGCGGACCTGGTCCGCTCGGCGCGCGCCCGGTGCCGCGACGCGCGGGAGAGCCTGCGGTCGGCGCCGTGGCGGTGGGCCGTGACCATGGGTGGTCTCGGAGCGGGACCGGGGCTCAGCGCGCACCCGGTCGCCGCACCCGGGAGCACGACCGCCCGCGAGCGGGACGCGGCGCTCGGTGCCGTCGACGCGCTGGACGCGGCGCTCGGCGAGCTGGAGCGCCTCCTCGACACCATCGAGGTGCGGATGTGCAAGGCGTCGGGCACCTATGTCGAGGCCGAGGCCGAGGCCTGGCGGGTCCTCGGTGCGGTGGCAGACGTCCCGATCGTCGGTCTGGAGGTGGCGCTCATCGCGGGCCAGCTCGCGTTCCTCGAGGGCGTCCTCACCGGCGACGGGCTGCCGTGGGGTCGCCTCGTCACGGGCGGGGGCCCGATCCACGAGAGGGCCATCGCCTCGACCGGTGCGCTCCTCGGCCTCCTGGACCCCGGCCGAGGGCTCTTCGAGCGTCCGACCGTGGCCAACGGCGCGGCGGTCCTGCGACTGCTCTCCGAGGGCTGGCGAGGCCTCTTCCACGACCGCATCCGCGTGGAGCGGCTGGCTCCCGAGCAGTCTCCCGGGCCGGATCTCATGCCGCCACCGCACACGGCCCAGGACCTCCTGCGCCGCATCGACACCGTCTACGGCGTGGGCGAGGACAACCCGGTGCCCCACTCGGCGATCGCCCTGGAGAAGATCGTGCACGACGACGGCGACGCGACCTGGGTCGTGACGATCCCCGGCACGCAGCTCGGGCTGTCCAGCCTCGGCACGGCGTTCTCCATGACGTCCAACTACGACCTCATGGAGGGTGTCGAGCTCGCGGACAGCACCTTCCCGAGCGGGATCGCCGACAGCGCCGCGCTCGTCCTCGCGGCGCTCGAGGACGCCGGGGTCGGTACCGACGACGAGGTGGTGCTCGTGGGTCACAGCCAGGGCGGCATGGTGGCCGCGTCGGTGGCCGCGCTGACCGCGGGGTCCGCCGCGACGGCGGCCTCGTCCCCGTCCGGCGCCCCCGTCCGCCCCGGGTCGCCGGGCGCGGCCTTGGAGACCGTCGCGCTGCCGCGGTACCGCGTGACCCACGTGGTGACGGCCGGGTCGCCGGTCGGCGGGCAGCCCCTGCCGCCCGGCGTGCTCGGGACGCACGTCGAGAACGGTCAGGAGGGTGTGTCGGGCCTCGACGGGACGCCGAACCCGGCGACGGCGAACCAGGTGACCGTGTCGCGCGACCTCGACTGGCTGAGGGGGAGCGAGACGCAGGAGATCCCGCACGGCGTCCGGCACCACGTGGACACGCTGACCGACGCGGAGGGCATCGGGCACCCCGGGCTGACGGCGCACCTCGACGCGCTCGAGACGTCGTTGGACGGGCAGCGGGAGGAGACCGTGTACTACCGCGGCACGCTCGTGGTCGACCCCGAGGCCGTGGCGGACCGGGTCACGCCGCTCGGGCCCCTCCTGCCGGACCCGTCGGACGTTCTCGGTCTCGGCGGGTCCGGTGCCGCCACGGTCGTCGCGCCGGGGCCGGCGGAGCAGTCGTCGGAGGTGCGGTGAGCGGGGACGCTCAGCGGTCCTTGCCCTTGGGCACGACGGCGGAGACGGCGAAGTTGATGAGGCCGATGATCAGGGCCGCGAGCAGCGCCCACCAGAACCCGCCGATGATCCGGATGCCCCAGTCGGTCTGCTCGGTGATCCACGCGGTGAGCATGAGCATGAGCGCGTTGACGACGAGCGAGAACAGGCCGAGCGTGAGGATGTACAGCGGGATCGACAGGATCTGCACGATCGGCTTGATGACCGCGTTGACGATGGAGTACAGCAGCGCGACGACGAGGATGATGACGAGCTTCCCGCCGGCTGAGTCGGAGCCGACGATCTGGAAGTGGTCGTCGATGAACAGGCTCGTGAGCCAGATGGCGAGAGCGGTGACGAGGACGCGGACGACGAAGCTCATACCCGGCATCCTGCCACCCGGTCGTCCCGGGCACACGGCGGCCGGCCGCCGCCGTCTCGAGCGGCGGCCTCCGGCTCAGCCGCCGACGATCACCGTCGGACAACCGGGTCCGACGACCTTCCCGCCGTGGACGGTGGTGTCGCCCACGCGTGCCGCGGGCAGGTTCCCGACCAGCACCGTCAGGCTGCCGATCGCGATCCCGTTCGGGGCGGGCGAGACGCACACGACGCCGGCACCGTTCGCGACGGCCGCGGGTCGCCCGCCGACGAGCACCGTGGGCACGCACGCGGCCGGTGTGACGGGACCGCCGACGTGGGGCTTGGGGCCGTCGGACAGCGGGCACACGACCTGGTCGCCGACGCACGCGGCTGGACCCGTCGGCATCTCAGGGCTGCGTCCCGGTGGCGGGGCTCCCGGCAGCGGGGCTCTCCGCGGCTGCGGCGTCCGGGGTGAACATCGTCCCGCCGACGTACATCGACGTGTCGCACGCGGTCGGCGCGGGGTCCATCCCGAGCGGCGCGCCGGGCTGGCGGCACGTCACCTCCATCGTCAGGACGGAGCCGGCCTCGAAGGTGAGGGGCGACTGGAAGTGGTAGTCCAGGTCGCGGAAGTTCTCGAGGGCGAAGTCGAGGAACACCTCGTCGTCCTGGGAGACGGTGAGGCGCCCGAAGTCGCCCTGCGGGTTCGAGAGGATGATGTCGTCGATCGTGAGCGTCGAGCCCTCGGGCACCTCGAAGGGGACGGCGTCCGTCTCCCCGCCGGCGGGCTCGACCTCGAGACGCTGCCGGACGGGGACCGACGTGCCGGACGGGGGCACGAACTCGGCGACGGCCTCCTCGGTGTCGGCGAGCGTCGTCCCTGCCTCGGTCGCGGCCACCTGGGCCTCCGACGCCGCGCCCGTCGCCTGCTGCGCCGCGCCCGCGGCCTCCTGGGCGGCCTCCTGCGCCGCTGCGGCCGCCTCCTGCGCCTGCGTGAGGTCGTCTCCGACCGCCGCCTGCGCGGCGGACGTGATCGCGGGCTTGAGCAGCGTGAACCACAGCACGACGAGGAGCGCGAGGAGGGCGAGGAGCGCGAGCAGCGCCTTGAGGAACCACTTCGGGAGGATCGCGGTCTGGACGTGGGAACCGTCGAGCGTGACGGGCACCGTGCTGTCCGCCTCGACCTGGACGACGAACGGCAGCGTCTTGTCGGGACCGCGCCACGTCGTCGAGCGCGGCCGGACCTTCACGTCCGTGAACGCGGCGGTCCCCGCCTCCACGACGAGCAGGGGGTCCTTGACCTTGAAGGTGAGCTCGTCGGTGCCGTCGGCGCAGGCCAGCAGCACCGAGACGGGCGTGTTGCCCCGGTTGTCGACCGCGACCTGGTGCTTCGCGCCGCGCCGGCCGTGCGTCGTGCGGGGGACGAGCTCGGCCGTCGTGTCGAGGAAGGGGAGGACCTCGACGACGCCCTCGGGCACGACCGCGTCGTCGGGGTGCTCGAGGGGGATGACGCGGACACCGAACTGGAGGTCTCCCGCCGGCACCTCGGCGCTGCGCGGCGCACGGAACGTGAGCGTCGCCGTCGTGGCCGTGTCCGGGTAGAGACCTTCGATGACTGCGGGCTCGACGACGGTCCAGTCGCCCGGGACCCCGAGCACCTCGATCTGGTAGGCCTCGACGATCGCGCCGGTGTTGCGCACCGTCACGGGGACCGTGACCTCCTCGCCGGGGGTCAGCGCGATCCTCGTCGCATCGAGGGTGGCCAGCGTTGCCATGCTCCCGACCGTAGGGCGCGCACGAGCGGCCGCGCAGCGCCGCAGGGGCGGCCGATGAGGCACGCGGACTGCCCGTTGAGTCCTTGATGAGTGCTCGGAGAGCGACCTGAGGACACTGGGTCGTCCGGGCCCAGGGCCGGCCCGGAGGGCGGCGTGACGACGGGCAGGGAGCGGGACGATGGGACGGATCACGGTGTCGGTGAGTGCGCAGGACCCGATCTCCGAGGGTGGTGTGGTGAGCGCGTTGCGCCCGCGACCCGAGGTGCGGGTCCTCGGCCACGACGAGGACGTGCGGGACGCGGAGGTCGCGCTGGTCGTCGCGGACCAGCTCGACGACGAGGCGGTGCGCCTCGTGCGGACCGTCCAGCGCGGCGGGGGCGGCCGGGCGGTGCTCGTGGCGGGCCGGCTGGACGAGAAGGACGTCGTCGCGGCGGTCGAGGCCGGTGTCGTCGGCATGGTGCGACGTGGCGAGGCGACCCCGGAGCGGTTGGTCACGGTGATCCGCGGCGCGGCGAGCGGCGAGGGCAGCATGCCACCGGACCTGCTGGGCAAGCTGCTCGGCCAGGTCGGCTCGCTCCAGCGTCAGGTGCTCCAACCCCGGGGCATCACGTTCGCCGGCCTCGCGACCCGGGAGGTCGAGGTGCTGCGACTCATCGCCGACGGGTTCGACACGGCCGAGGTCGCGCGGCACCTCGCCTACTCGGAGCGGACGGTGAAGAACGTGCTGCACGACATCACGTCGCGGCTCCAGCTCCGCAACCGCGTCCACGCGGTCGCGTACGCGCTGCGGGAGGGCCTCATCTGACGGCGACGCCGACCTCCGGGCAACAAGTCGGCGCGGGCTCCCGCGGTGCCCTTTCGGGCAGGGCCCGGTGCCTGTTCGGTGGGCCGGTGGTGGGTGGGCGCCCACGGAGGGGTGCGGCAACGTGGAGGGGCCCGCGCGTGCGGGTCCGAGCGGTACCGGTGAGGAGGTGAGCCGTGGCGAGGGCGAGGGCGACGACGGCGGCGCTCGCCGTCGTCGTGCTCCTGGCGGTCGGCCCCGGGCCGACCGGGGCCGCGGAGCAGACTCGCGCGATGGACGTCGCCGGTAGCCCGGCTTCGCTCGCCCCGGCGCTCCCGTCGCAGGTGGCGCAGCCGCCGCGGGTCGCGTTCGCGCGGGACCGTGCGGCGCTCGCGCTGACCGAGATCGCCTTCGACTCGCCGGACGACTCGACCGCCCGCGCGCTGGTGGCTGCGGAGATCGACGTGGTCGACGGGGACCAGCGCTACGAGGGCCAGTCGTCGGCGGCGACGTTCCGGTCCGGCTCGTACGCGTTCGTCAGCACGAGGTCGGGGGACGGGGAGGGCGACGTGCACGTCCGCCTTCCGCCGCGGGGGTCGTCCGGCGTGCCGCCGGAGGGCGCGTGGGACGTGGTGCGCGTCACGTGCGACGACGCGCACGTCTCCCACCCGGTGCTGTCGCGCGACGGGTCGCGCGTCGCCTACGCGACCGACGCCTCGGGCGACTGGGAGGTCGTGGTCGCGACGGTCGATCACGAGCGCGGCTGCGAGGGTGCCGCGCCGTTCGTCCCAGCGCCCGCCCCCGGGGCCGTCGACCTGTGGCCCTCGTGGGGGCCGGACGACGAGAGCCTCGTCTTCTCGAGCACCCGGGACGACCCGCTGGGCGAGATCTACGTCGCGGACGTGGACCGGGACGGCAACGGCTCGGGCGATCCGCTCGTGGTGCGCCTCACGGACGACCCCGGGGCGGACACGACGCCGAGCGTCGTGCTCGACGACAACCCCTACGTGGCGGACCGGCTCGCGTTCACGACCACCCGGTTTCAAGCCGCCGGGTCCGTCGCCTTCCTGACCCTGCCTCTCGGCTGGCGCACCCCCCCGTCACCGGGGACGGGCGCTCAGCGGCTCCCCCAGGTGCACGACCCGTGGCCCGAAGGCGTCGACGCGGGGCCGGCACCGGACACCGGGACGGAGCCGACGGCGGTCGTGACGGCGTTCGCGCAGTCGTCCTCCCCCGACATCCTGCTCGCCTACACATCGACGGAACCGGCGTCGGGGCTCCCGAAGGTCTGGGCGGCGCGGCTGGACATCTCGGAGGGCGTCCGGGCCGTCTCCTCCCGGGAGCTCCCCTCGGGTGAGCACGGCGCCTCCGACCCGAGCTGGGCAGGATCGACGTGGGACTACGGCGGGTCGGGGATGTACCTGACGGCGACCCTGCGGTTCACGCAGCACCTCGGTGACCGGGACGTGGTCGACGCGGTGGTGGCGGACGGTTCCGACCCGCGTGTCGTCCTGGACCGTTCGACCGGCGAGACCCGCTGGGACGACACGGGGCCCGCCTACGCGCCGGACGGATCGCGCGTCGCGGCGAGCTCGGGAACCTGGCTGGGCGAGCTACCCACCGAGGCTCGTGAGCTGGTCCTGGCCGACCTCGGGACACGGGAGGTCTCCACCCTCATCCCCGCCGCGACGACGTCCGGTATGCACAACCCGGCATGGAGCCCGGACGGGTCGACGATCGCGTTCTCCGGGAGCATCCCCGGCAGCCGGACGCCCACGGTGTGGTGGGGGCCGCCCGACGGGTCGGGATCCCTCGACCGCGCCCCCCGCGACGCGGACGGCGTGGAGGCGAGCCTCGTTCCGCGCCACCCGTCGTGGGCGCCCGGCGGCGCACGCCTCGTCGCGGAGCTCGCGCCGGTCGCGAGGCCGGCCGACGGCGACGAGCTCGGCGGTGAACGCTACGGGCTCGGGATCCTGGACGTCGGGACCCGGACGTGGCAGCGCCTGACGCTCGACGTCGTCGAGGAGTGCCCGCG
This sequence comes from Cellulosimicrobium sp. BMG9.23, assembly GCF_059159985.1. NCBI lineage: Bacteria > Bacillati > Actinomycetota > Actinomycetes > Micrococcales > Promicromonosporaceae > Cellulosimicrobium > Cellulosimicrobium sp. BMG9.23. The sequence continues at coordinate 480,010 of NZ_JBZGBZ010000002.1, read as the reverse complement.
GCAGGTCTCCGACGAGCTGTGCCCGGTGGTCGCGGCGCCGTTGACCGGCCGCGCGCCGGCGTGGTCTCCGGACGGGACGCGTGTCGCCGTCGCGGACCTCGCCGTCGGAGACGTCGAGGTCGCTCCCGGGGGGATCGGCCTGGTCGAGCTCGAGCCGACGGACGGGGGAGCGCTGCGGGTCACGGGCGTGCGCGCGGTCACCGGGTTCGACCGCACCGGCCAGGTCCGGACCACCCAGCCCGACGTCGCCGTCCCGTCGCCGGAGCCCACGTCCGATCCGACGCTCGATGCGCCGCCGGAGACGTTCGTCCCGACGCCGTCGCGCGCCGCCGTCGCGCAGGCCACGGACCCGGCGTGGTCGCCGGACGGCGCGTCGATCCTGTTCAGCGGACAGGCGGCGGGCCGGACCGGCGGGTGGGACCTGTATGCGGTCGCACCCGACGGGAGCGGTCTGCGCCTCGTCCTGGACGAGCCGGGCGACCTCACGGACCCGGACGTGCAACCGGTGGGAGACCTCGCGCTGAGCCTCGCGGCGGACCCGGCCGCACTTGTCGACGGCGGCTCGTCGACCGTGACCGCGACCGTCGTCAACGAGGGCAGCATCCCGGCGACGCCGACCGTGGTCCTCGCGCTGCCTGCCGGGCTCACGGCCGGCGACCTCCCCGCGGGGTGCACCGCCGAGCCGGGCGCCGCCGAGCCGGGCAGCGCGCCGGGCGCGACCGTCGTGACGTGCCCGGGTGGTGGGTCCCTCGCGCCGGGCGACGAGCTTGTCACCGCCGTCCCCGTCACGGCCGTCCCCGACGTCGCCGAGGCCTCCGCCGCCCTCGAAGCGCCTGCCCTCGCGCTGGGCCCCACAGCGCTCGACATCAGTGGCGCGGTCACGAACCCGGGTGCGGAGCGCGACGTCGACGACAACGTCGCCACCACCCGCATCGCGGTGACGGCGCCCGCACCAGCGCCCGACGGCGAGCCCGACCTGACCGTGGAGGTGACGGTGACCGCGCCGCGGGTCTGGGTCGGCGGGCACCACGTGAACGTGGTCACGACGGTCGGCAACGACGGCGACGGGTCGGCCGAGAACGTGGAGCTGACGGTCGAGCCGCCGTCCGGGGCGGTCGACCCGAACGCCGAGGCCCTGGACGAGTGCCCCGAGTGCACCGGCGGCCCGCTGACCCCTGACGGGGGTCTGGAGGTCTGGACGCGCTTCGACGCCGTCGGTCCCGCGGGCGAGGGGGTCGTGACGTCGACCGTGACCTCGGAGGGTGCCGAGCCGATCGTCGCCACCGCGCCGCTCGAGGTCGTCCAGCCGTGGCTGCGCATCGTGCCCGAGGTCGCGCGGCCGGGCGAGGTCGTGCTCGCCTACGGCGAGGACTTCCCGCCGGACGTGGAGGTCTACCTGACGTGGTCGCAGGGCATCACGACGGCCCCTGGCCCGTACCGGACAGGCACGGACGGGCGCGTGAGCATCCCGGTGCTCGTCGTGCGCAACGACGTGCGCGGCGAGCGGTGGCTGCGCGTGACGAGCGGGCCGCCGACCGACCTGGCCGGGGTGCTGGACGCGGGCTTCCCGCGCGTCGTCGGTCCGCCGTCCGGTGCACCGGGCGGGCCGACCGCGGACGCGGCGTCGACCAACCTGGCGACCGCCGCCGCGCCAGTGGCCAACTGCCTCGACGACCCGGCGCTCGCCCCGACACCGGCCGAGCTGTCGAACGAGCTCGCCGACACCGTGTTCAGCGGCCCGTTGTGGTGCGAGATCGACGCCGGCCTGCTCGTCGTGACGCCGAGCGTGTCCCTGCCCGACGTGGTGGAACGGAGGTGACCGGATGATCACCGAGGTCGACGATGCGCTGCGCTCGCTGGTGCGCGAGGCCGTGGGCGACGTCGAGGTCGCGTTCGACGCCCCGACGAAGGACTGGGCCGCGCGCCGCAACGCGCCCACCGTCGACGTGTACCTCTACGACGTGCGCGAGGACGTCAAGCGCCGCTCGCACGGGCTGATCGACCGCCGCGGGCCCGACGGCGCGGTGGTCGGCCGCGCGGACCCGCCGCGGCACTTCCGGTTGTCGTACCTCGTGACGGCGTGGACGCAGCGGCCCGAGGACGAGCACCGGCTGCTCGACCGCGTCCTCGCGGCACTCATCGGCCTCGACGCGCTGCCCGCCGAGCACGTCGTGGGGTCCCTGGCGGAAGCAGGAGGTCCCGTGCCCGTGACCGTCGGGATGCCGCCGGCCGAGGACCGCAGCGTCACGGACGTGTGGTCCTCGCTCGGCGGCGAGCTCAAACCCTCGGTCGAGGTCGCCGTGACCGCGCCCCTGCTGCGCCCGGAGCGCGGCGACGTCGGCCCGCCCGTGCGCGAGGAGCTGCTGCTCGCCGCGCACGACACGACCGGCGACGGTGCCGACCCCCAGCGGCGACGGCACCGCGCGCCCGCCCCGGCCTCCGCCCCCACTCCGGGCTCTCCGGCCCCGGCCACACGCGCGGCCGACGGCGCACCCGCGACGTCCGGGGCGGCGTCGGGCACCCGTGCGCCACGGGCGCGGAGGCGGTCATGACCGACTCGGGCCTCCTCCACCTCGTCGGGCGCCTCGGCGTCCTGGAGGAGCGCGTGCGCGACCTCGTCGCCCGACGGCGTGTGGGCGACCCGACAGCGGACGACCCGTTCCGCGGCCTCTACCTCACGGACGCGGCGGTCGACCACCTCCTCGCGGCGCCCGCTCCCGGCGCGGACCTGCGGGTCGCGACGGACCGCCTCGCGGTGGTCGAGCAGGCAGCGGACGCCGCGGAGCGGTCCGGGGAGCGGGTGCGCCTGCGCGCGCTCGCCCGCGCGTTCGACCTCACGGACCTCGACGTCGAGCTGCTGCTCGTGGCGCTCGCCGGCGAGGTCGACCTCCGCTTCGAGCAGCTCTTCGGCTACCTCAACGACGACGTCTCGCGGCACCGGCCGTCCGTCGCGACGGCGTTCGCGCTGTGCGGGGTGTCGCTCGCGTCGGCGCCCGCGCGCCACCGGTTCACGCACGGGCCGCTCGTGCGTGGTGGGCTCGTCGTCGTCGAGGACCTCGACCGGCCGCTGCCCGGACGCGCGCTGCGGGTGCCGGACCGCGTCGTCGGGCACCTGCTGGGTGACGACGCGCCCGACCCGACGCTTGCCGACGCGCTCGTGGACCTCGTCCCGATCGGCTCCGGCGACGCCGACCGGCTCCGGACCGCGCTCGACGCGGGCGTCGGGCTGCTGTACCTGAAGCAGCCGGGGACGGGCTCGGCCGCGTCGGCCGCCGCGGCGGCGCTCGCGTCGACCGGTCGCGACGTCGTCGCGCTGGACCTGCGGCGTCTCGGGGCGGACCCGGTGATCACGGTCCGGGCGGCCGTGCGGGAGGCGTCGCTGCGCGACGCCGGCCTCGTGGCCGACCCCGTGGACGCGCTGCGCAGGTCCGCGGAGGTGATTGCGGCGCTGACGGAGGGCTCGGGGGTGACGGTGCTCGTCGGGGAAGCCGCATGGGACCCCGAATGGTCGCGCGTCACTCCGCTGCTCGTCGACGCGGACGAGGTGACGACGGCGGAGCGCGCCGCGCTGTGGGCCGCCGCCCTGGGTGACGTGGCGGGCGACGTCGACGTCGCGGGCGTGACCGCGCCCTTCCGGCTGCGGCCCGAGCAGGTGGTCCGGGCGGCGCGGTCGGCCGGGACGCAGGCCGTGCTGCGGCCCGACGGCCGGGTGTCGGCCGAAGACGTGCGGCGCGGGGCGCGGGCCGAGAACGGCACCGCGCTGGACCGCCTCGCGCGGCGGGTCACGCCCGCCGTCGGCTGGGACGACCTCGTGCTCGCGGCCCCGGCGCTCCGCGCGCTGCGCGAGGTGTCGCAGCGCGCGCGCCACCGCGACCGGGTGCTGGGCGACTGGGGCATGCGTCCCGGCGGGGCGCGCGGGCGGGGCGTGGCGGCGCTGTTCGCGGGCGGCTCGGGGACGGGCAAGACGATGTCCGCCGAGGTCGTGGCGCACGACCTGGGTCTCGAGCTCTACGTCGTGGACCTCGCGGCCGTCGTGGACAAGTACGTGGGGGAGACGGAGAAGAACCTCGAACGCATCTTCACCGGCGCCGCCGGGGTGAACGCGGTGCTGCTGTTCGACGAGGCCGACGCGGTGTTCGGCAAGCGCACCGGCGTCCAGGACGCCCACGACCGCTACGCCAACATCGAGAGCGCCTACCTGCTGCAGCGCATGGAGACGTTCGACGGGCTCGTCGTCCTGTCCACCAACCTGCGCGCCAACATCGACGAGGCGTTCACGCGGCGCCTCGACGTCGTCGTGGACTTCCCCGTGCCCGACGACGCCGCGCGCCGCCTCCTGTGGGACCGGTGCCTCGGGCGCGTGGTCCCGCGCGCGGACGACCTCGACCTCGACTTCTGCGCCAAGGCGTTCGAGCTCGCGGGCGGCGGTATCCGCTCCGCGGCCGTCACCGCTGCGTACCTCGCGGCAGCCGACGACGGCGTGGTCGAGATGCGGCACCTCGTCACCGCGGTGCACCGCGAGCACCGCAAGCTCGGCCGGCTGACCCAGCCGAGCGAGTTCGGACCGTACTGGGAGCTGGTGGAGTGATGTCGGAGCGCGACGAACGACCACGGGCCGTCGTGCACCGGCGTCCGCCAGCTCGACCGCAGGGGCGTGGGGCGGTCGCCGGGCTCCAGCACGACGTCGGGAACGCCCAGGTCTCGCGGATGCTCGCACCCGGACTCACACCGGGAGCCGCGCCCGTCGTCCAGCGTGCCGTGACGACGGATGAGGTCAAGACGCTGCCCGAGGAGGTCAAGCGCGCGATAGTCGTCGACTTCCCGCGTGCGCTGTCCGCGGTGCTCGGACGCACGGTCTCGCTCAAGAACGTCCTCGACGCGGCGACCGACCTCGCGACGCTCGACACCGATGCGCGCTTCTATCTCCAGCACCACCGGCAGGTCGCAGCCGCTCTGGCGCAGATGCAGCAGGCCGCGACCCCGGACGCGATCCGACAGGCTGTGGAGGAGGACCTCGTCCGTGACCTCCGGGCCGTCACATGGCTGCCGCAGAGTGCGCAGGACCGTATCGCGACCGACCTCGCCGGGCGGGTACGCGTGCTCGACGAGGTCGAGTTCGCCCGGAAGCGCGTGCTCGAGTGGGGATCCGGACCCAGCGGAGCGCAGAGCATGGACGCTGTCCTGCGCACCGTCATGGGGAGCTGGCGTGCGCTGGGCTTCGCCGAGCGCAACCGCAACCCGCGGCATCTCAACCTGCGCCAGCACGTCGTCCGCCCGCATCACGCGATCCACGAGGCGTTGCACATCCTCTCGGGAGCGGGGTGGGACAAGCATGTGGGCGACGGCGACGCGAAGGGCTGGCCCGCGCTCGTCGAGGGGGCGACGGAGATCACCACCCTGCTCGTGCTCAAGAACCTCCAGAAGGACAGCGAGGGTGACTACTACACGACGAACAAGAGGGAGACCGCCGCCGTGATCAAGCAGGCCGGAATCTCCTTCCAGGAGCTGGTGACGTTCTACTTCCAGGATGCGTCGGTGTTCCGTGGCGTCCTCAAGGTCAAGGAGGACGTGTTGGAGGGTGGCGACTTCATCTCCTCCGCCGTCCTCGGGTACACCGGCGGGAGCCGGAAGAAGAAAGCCGGTCTCGGCACGAAGGAGACGACGCAGTGACCTGGGAGCAGGGGCCCGTGGTCCACCGCGACGCTCGGGCGCACCGGCATGAGCAACCTGAGCGATCGACCGACCAGACCCTCTCCCGCAAGGCCGAGGGCGTCGGCCCAGCGGTCGACGCCCTCATCGGGGGACAGAGCGCCGTGCTCGGGGAGGTCGACCTCCAGACCTTGCAGCGCCACGTCGGGAACGGGGTGCTCCAGCGCGTTGTCGGCGGGGGTGGGCGGTCGCCGGTGCTCGACGTCGTGGGGCGCGGCGGCGGTTCACCGCTCGCCCCGGACGTGCGCGAGGACATGGAGACGCGACTGGGCGCGGACTTCTCCGACGTGCGCGTCCACACCGGCGGGACTGCCACATCGTCGGCCGCGGCCGTCGGCGCGCACGCCTACACCGTGGGCCGCGACGTCGTGTTCGGCGCCGGGAAGTTCGACACCTCCTCGGTGCCGGGCCGCACGATGCTCGCGCACGAGCTGACGCACGTCGTGCAGCAGCGCAGCGGCCCTGTCTCGGGGACGCCGACGGGTGACGGGGTCAGGATCTCCGACCCGGGTGATCGGTTCGAGCGTGAGGCCGAGGCGAACGCCGAACGTGCGATCCAGCGCGAGGTGCGACGCGGCAACTCCGACCCCGGGGCCGTCAGCCTTCAAGGGCGGAGCTCCACCGCGACGGGTGCCCGAAGCCACGACAGGGGTGCTGGTTCGGGGCTGCCCGTGCAACGGGTCGTACCGGTACCGGACGCGAAGGAATCGCAGCTCGCGAAGTCGGATCATCAGGCTCGTGCCCTCCACGTCCTGTTCCTGGAGAAGGAGCTTGCCGGGCTGACGGACAGCGCCAAAGCGACCAGCGAGTACAAGGACTTGCGATCTGTGATCGACTCGGTCCGTTGGGTCGACGGGAAGGAGACGTTCGACCTCGTGGGGGTCGTCGAGCAGATCAACAAGGGTGCAGCGGATCTGCGGTCGAGCCACCCGCGAAAGGGGTCGGGCGGCAATCCGGACGCCAGCGAGGAGATCAAGCCCAGGGAGTCCGCCACTGCGGTCCGGGCGGGGATCGATCTTCTGAAGAAGATGCGTACCTCGCTCGGTGGGGACTCTGGAAAGGCCAGTCTGGCGACAATGTTCGGTGACGCTGCCAGCACTGCGGAGAAGACGATCGGCGAGATCGTCGACCAGCTTGAGCGAATGTATGCGAAGACCTTTCCCACGGGCATCGCATGGATGATGAGCGCGTTCGCGAACGACACTGAAATGTTCGCACTTGATCCACAGATTCCTGCGACGATGGGGGCATTGGGGAATGCCCAGAACAGGCGCATCCGGATGTCCGCCACCTACTGGTCGGGTCGGTGCACAGATCTCCGAATGGCGGCGACACTGCTGCACGAGGGATCGCACGTCGTCGATGCCAAGATCATCGACTACGTGTACAGGGACAGTGGCGCGCACTACTACCTACCTCAAAGCATGGCTCTGAAGAACGCGGCGAACTATGAGCAGGTGGCATTCGACCTCCTGAGCGGGGAGGAGCCTCCCGACTCGAAGCATGCCGACGTCCGGGCGCCGACGCCCGAGGAAGCAGGCAAGATGCGTGCGCTCGATGTCGATGTGACGCGACTCGTCGAGGTCGAGGCGGAGCTCCTCGTCACCCGCGCCTGGGTGCGCTCGACGGATCTGAAGGCGGACGGCTCCTCGGTCGTCGCACTGCTCGGTCTGCCTCAGGCCGAAGGTTCGCGCAAGCTCGTCGATCGAGTGCTTTCCGAACTGTTCACTGTCATGGAAACACTGATGAACGTCGTCGTCACCAAGGGGTTGAAGGTGGAAAATTCGGCTGATGTCGCCGTGCCGACGGTCGCGACGAGCGGCGGCCCAGGCTCGCTCGTTCGCGTCCCGGCGACCGACATCGGCAAAGAATCCGCGCACGATCTCACCTCTGCGGTACTTCAAGCGATCTGCCTCCGCCTCCAGGAGGTCGGTGCGTCACTGTTCTCCGGCGACGTGCTGTGCGCGTACGTGCTGAGCATGGAGCACGGGGACCGAGCCGGAGCGGTCGTGGAACTCGGTGGTCTCCTCACGACCTTGAAGGGATCGATGGGACGGGCGACCGAGAACGTCGGCTCCTAGCTAGACGCTCGGTCGGGCGCCCGCGTCGCTCAGATCGAGACCTGCGGGCCATCGTCGGTGACGACGAGGTACTTCCCGAGGTCGAAGAACACCGAGCGGTGCAGGAACTGGCGCCGGTGCAGGGACGCGGCCTCTGCACGAGTGAGGCGAGCGTCGTCGCACGCGGCACCCCACTCGATGTCCATGGTCTCGACCATGTGCTCGACGACGTCCCGCGCCTCGCGGGCGGTGAGGCCGTACTCCGCCGCTACCGAGACCAGTGTCGCGAGCCTGCTCTCGCGCTGACCGTCGCGGCCGTAGGCGATGGCCTGGAACATCGTGTCGCCGGAACGCGCGCCGGGGCTCAGGTCGTACGCGGGGGTGAGGCTCAGCCGGTGCCCGTCCCAGAACGCGGCGTGGTTGCGCAGGTGGTCGTCGTTGTTCGAGATCGCGATGTTGAACGCGACGCGGCGGAACATCTGCTCGCCGACGTCAGGCCCGGCGCCGTGGGCGCGGAGCACGTCGACCAGCTCCGGGTAGGTCCCGACGCGCGCCGTCGACTCCGTGAGCCCGGTCATCGTCAGACCGCTCACGACGATCCGGCGAGCGCCGTCGGCGTCCCGGTCGAACCGCTCGACGACGAGCGCCCACCTGCCTCGCGACCGGACGACCTCCGCGCCGGGCACGTCGACGCCGACAGCGCGGGCGAGGTGGATCGCGACGGCCTCGGCCTGCACGACAGGGAACGTGTCCGAGGAGGAGGTGAACTTCGCGATGAGCTGACGACCCTGGTCGACGAGGTTCGCCTTGGGCCGTGCGCCACCGATGCCGGTTCCCGACTCGAGAGCGGCGCGCAGCGCGGGCGTGAGGTCCTGGCCCTGTTCCAGGGCGGACGCCGCGTCGTACAGCTCGTCCAGCGCGGCGGTCTCGTCGCGAGGGACGTACCGGCGTGACGACTCCTGGAAGTCGAGCCCGCCGACGCGGTTCGAGCTGGACTGCAGGAGGTAGGTGAGCTCGTCGACGTCGGTGACGTCCGCCGTCGTGCCGCGACGGCCGTGTAGTCGGTCGAGGATGACGCGCTGGCCCCACGCATCGGGACCTGCGTCCCGCAGGTTGGGTGCGATCGCCCAGCCGTCGGGCGGCTCGATCCAGCCGTCGCGCAAGGGCAGAGTCGGCTCGTAGAGGCTGATCGCGCGTGGATCGCCGAGATACGTACGGCCGTACCGGAACCAGGCGCGCCCGTCCGTGCGTCGGCGCACGACGCCGGCCGGTACGGGCTTGCCCTCGCCCGGGAGCCACACCCAGACGACGGCCTGCTCAGAACTCGGCTCAGAAGTCGAGGTCGTACTCGTCATCGGCATCCTTCGCTCGGTGTCGGACCTTGGCCGGGAGCAGGGCGAGCGTGTCCTCGCCCTGGCGACGTCGTAGCGCCAGCTCGCCCGAGTCCTCGATCCCGAAGAGCGGCACGCCCACGAGGAACGCGGCCTGGAAGTAGTGACCCGCGCTGACGGATGGGCTCCCGCGTTCGACGCTCGCGACCGTGGGGGCCGAGACTCCGATGCGCTCGGCCAGCTCGACCTGGGTCCAACGCCGCGCTACACGTCCCTGCTTGACGCGGACGCCAAGGAGCCGGAGCGCCTCGGCCGCGTCGCGGCCGACAGTAACCTTGCGACGACCCACGGGCACCTCCGTAGCAAATAGTTTTGTTTTCTGGCCCCAGAGATCAAGAGTATATCTCTTTCGTGACGCGTGTCTTGCGGGCATGACCGCAGCATTCCCCCTTTTCGAGCGGTCCTCGTTCGACGCATGTCATGGATCCGTGACAACTCGCCGAGTCATGGTGCCGTGACTTTCCTGGCGCGGGAGTTCCGTCGTGACCAGCACTTCTGGCGAACCCAGAGCAAAACCTGCCGACCGGTCGACAAAGGTCGAGGGCGTCCCTAGGCTGCTGAGCGTCCCGACGGCGCGGTCGGGTCCCCGACGAACGAGTCGTCCATGCCTGCACGCCTCGTCCGACGCCCGCTCGCCCTCGCCGCCACCGGAGCGTTGCTCCTTACCGGTCTGGCCCTGCCCGCCGGTGCCGCGGACGCGGTGCCGGATCCCGAGGTGGTCGGCCCGATCCCGGCGACGTCCGCCCCCGGGGACCCGGCCCACGGCTACCCGTTCCTCGCGACGGACTACGACCTCGCCGGGCACGGCTACGTCGAGGAGGAGTTCTTCCTCGAGGGCGAGGCGACGCGGTACCAGGCCGACGGCGCCACCGACGCGACGGTGCTCAGCACCGGTCACGACTACCGGACGCGCATCGTGGTCCGCCGCCCCGTTGACCCTGCCGCGTTCAACGGCACGGTGATCGCCGAGTGGTACAACGTGTCGAACCAGTGGGACCAGGAGGTCGACTGGTTCCAGACGCACGAGCACCTCGTCCGCGAGGGCTACGCGTGGGTCGGCGTCTCCGCCCAGCGCGCGGGCGTCCACTCCGCGACCGGCCTGCGCGCCTGGAGTCCCGAGCGGTACGGCGCGCTCGACCTGACCGACGGCGGCGCGGTCACGGACGACACTCTCTCGTGGGACGTCTTCAGCCAGGCGGTCCAGGCGGTGCGTGACCCCGCCGGCACCGCGCCGCTCGGACCGCTCGACGCCGAGCGCGTCGTCGCGACCGGCCACTCGCAGTCGGCAGGCCGCCTGTGGTCCTACGTCAACTCGGTCGACCCGCTCGCCGACGTGGTGGACGCGGTCGTCCTCCACGGCGGGGGCGGCGTGGTCCGCGACGACCTGGAGACGCCCGTGTTCAAGATCAACAGCGAGACCGACGTCGCGATCGACCTCCTCGGCGCCGCGCAGCGCCAGGCCGACACCGACCTGCTCCGCACGTGGGAGGTCGCCGGGGCGTCGCACGGCGACTGGAAGCTCATCACGGACTACGGGCGCCTCCGGATCCGCGACGTCGGCTCCGCGCCCGGCGGCTACCCCGGCACGCCGCAGACGTGCGAGCAGCCCTCGGGGTCGCGCGTGCCGCAGCACATGGTCCAGGGAACGGTGTACGACCACGTCGCCGCGTGGGTGGCCGACGGCACGGCGCCGCCGTCTGCGGAGCCGATCGAGCTGACCGACGACCCGCGGACGGTCGTGCGCGACGAGCTCGGTCTGGGCCTCGGCGGCATCCGTCTCGCCCAGCAGGACGTGCCGACGCGGATCAACTCGGGCTCCAACGCCGGTCCGGGCTTCTGCTTCCTCGACGGCGGGTCCACACCGGTCGACGACGCGACGCTCGCGGCCTGGTACCCGGACCCGCAGGCGTACGCGGACGACGTCGTGGCGTCGACGCGTGCCGCCGTCGAGGCGGGCTACCTGCCCGCGGAGGTCGCGGCGGACCCGGCCTGGTACACGGACGTCGTCGAGCTCGTGGGCGACCGCGTCGCGGCCGGGACGGTCGACGCCGCGGTCGGCGAGCAGATCCAGGACGCGATGGGCCAGGCGCTCGACGCCGCGGACGCGGGCGACTGGGCCGCCGCCGACGCCCTCGTAGCCGCAGCGCACGACCTCGCTGCGACGCAGGTGGACGACGCCGACGCGTCGGCGAGCATCGTGCGCGCCACGCTCGCCGTGCGCGGGGTCATCGGGCTCACGGCTGAGGCCGACGGATTGGCCGTCTCGACGCAGGCCCAGGCCCGCTGCCTCGCAGGCCGGGCGTACGTCGCCGTCCGCGCGACGAACGACGATTCCGTGCCGGTCGACATCACGCTGACCACGCCGTTCGGGACCAGGACCGTGGCCGACGTGGCGCCGGGTGCGTCGGCGTACCAGTCGTTTGCGGTGCGGTCGACGTCGGTGGACGCGGGCGATGCGCAGGTGACCGCGTCGGGCGACGGACGGGCGTTCGCCGCCGACGTCGCGCACGACGCGATCGTCTGCGGCTGAGGTCTCGCAGGGCTTCGCGCCGTCTCGCGGTCCGTCGCCGCACGGAGAACGGCGCTGTGGAGGTCCCGGCAGAGCTGACCGGGACCTCCACAGCGTGGTTCGCCGCCCTTGCTCAGCCGCGGGCGTCGTACAGCGCGGTGACGGTGTTGTGCACCGCGAGCTGGTCGATCCGGCCGCTGAGCTCGACGGTCACGGCTCCCGCCGGGACCGCCTTCCTGCGCGTGGCGAACGACTGGTAGGCGTTCGTGCCGGGCGGGACGCCGAGGAACGACTTCGTGCCGTAGTCGGTCGTGATCTTCACGTCCACCGGGACCGGCTCGGTGTTCTGGACCCGGACGGCCACCACGACCTTGTCCGCGATCGTGCGGGTGTCCGCCGTGACGACCGCCTCGGGCCGTTCCCGCTCCACCGGCTGGCCGTAGGGCGTGAGCTCGGCGGCCGCGGCGAACTGGAGGCCGTTCTGCGAGCTCAGCGCCACCAGCTTGACGTAGCGTGCGGCGGTCTCGGGGAAGTCCACGCGGGCGAGCGCGGTGCCGGCCGGGAACGACCCCGTCGCCACGGCGCTGCCCCACGTGGCGTTGTCGTGCGAGAGGTAGACCTCGTAGTCCTTGATCAGCCCGTTCGTCCCGGACTGCCGGGGCAGGTAGCCGAGTCCGTCGAGCAGGTGCTCGGACCCGAGGTCGACGGCGATCCAGTGCGGGTAGCCCGGCACGGGGGCCGCGGCCCACCGCGAGTGCCAGATCGACGACGGCGCACCGTCGACGACGTTCACCGCGCGGTCGCTCGTCGGCTCCTCGCTGCTGAACCCGGCGATCGACAGGAGCGAGCGAGGCACCGTCCCGTCCGCGACGACCGAGACCGTGGTCTGTCGCATCGCGGTGCCGTGCGCACCGGCCGGCGAGTACGTCGACCGGGCGACGAGCACGACGTCGCCCGGCTCGGCACCGAGGGGCGGCTCGACCGTCCAGTTCGTGGTGCGCGTCTCGCCGTCGGCGAGGTCGTGGAACGTCGCCGCGGTCGCCGCGGTGACCTGCCAGCCGAGAGGTGCCTCGAGCACCGCCGTCACCTCGTCGAGCGCGTCGCCCGACTGGTTGGTGACGCTCGTCGTGATCGTCGACGACCGTCCGGCGAGCAGCTCGGTCGCGGCTGACGGGAAGCCCACGAGGACCGGCAGCGGCGTGAGCTGCGCGGCGTCGGTCGCGACCTCGAAGACGCGCTCGCCGTCGCGGTTGATCCACGTCGCGGTCATCGTCGCGGGCTCCACCGTCGAGTCGAGCTCGAGCTTGAGGAAGACGTGCGGCTCGACCGCGCTGTGGACGAGCGCCGGGTTGGGCACGTTGAGGCTCGGGATGACCGAGCTGTGCATCGGGCTCACGATGAACTGCCACAGGTCGTAGCCCACGCGCTGGCCGTAGTTCAGGGCGCGCGAGACGTGGATGTCGCCGCCGAGCAGGAAGACGCCGGGGATGCGGTGCTCCTGCACGAGGTCGAAGATCGCGTCGCGCTCGTAGGAGTAGGTGCCCCAGTCGTCGGACTCGCCGTTCTGCTTGTCGTCCCAGATCATCCCGCTCGCGAGGAGCTTGAACGGTGCCGTGCTCGCGAGCAGCCTCTCCTGCAGCCACTCCCACTGCACCTGGCCGATGCCCGTGGTCCTCGTCGCATCCGCCCAGCTCGGCTCGGTGCGGCTGAACCAGCGCGGGTCGAGCAGGAACACCTCGAGCGGGCCACGGCGGAACGACGTGTAGATGCCCTCGCCGTCGACCGTGCGCTCGCGCAGCGGCTCGCCCGCCGCGGTGTGCCCGAACGTCGCGTTCGCGCGGTAGTCGACGAACGCGGTGCGGTTGTTGCGCTTGCCCGACAGGTCGCCGTGCACGTCGTTGCCGCCGAAGTCGTGGTCGTCCCACGTCCCCCAGACCGGCATCGTCCGCGTGACCTCGCGCACCTGCGGTACCTGGAGGAAGGCCCGGTGCTTGTCCCGGGCGGTCTGGAGGTTCGTGCTGTCGATGTACGGGGTGTCGCCCATGAAGACGAAGGCCTCGCAGCCCTCCGCGCGGATCGTGTCCCAGATGTGGTTCTGCTCGGTCCACACGCACGAGCCGAGGCCCACGACCAGCTTCGTCGCGGCGTCGTCGGCGGGGGCGGTCGTGAACGACCCCGAGATGTCGAGCCCGGGGACGGGGTCGCCCTCCGGCGAGATGGCGTAGGAGTAAGCCGTCGCGGCGGTGAGGCCGGCGATGTCGAACAGCACCGTCGAGTCGTTGTCGGGGGAGAGGACGGCACCGACGCTCTGGCGGGGTCCGCCCTCGGACCAGTACTCGAGCGTCCAGGACTCGCGGTCGTGCAGGTCGCTGCCCGGACGGATGAGGACGCGCGAGTGGCTCGTCCCGGTGTCGCCGACGAGGGGGCCCGCGATGGCCTGCATGGTCGGGGTCACGACCGGAGCCGTCCCGGCGACGACCATCTTGACGTAGGCGGCGAACGCCGTGAAGAACATCTCGCTGTCGGCGACGGCCTCGGTCGGCTGGATGGTCTGACCGGCCGCGTTGTAGATCTTGTCGATCGTGAGGCTGGACAGGACGAAGCGGCCGCGTCCGTGCGCACCCTCGAGCAGTGCCGGCGGGCGTCCGCCCGCGCTGCACGCGAGCAGGACCCGCATCTGGCGCCAGTCGAGCAGCGACTCCCAGCTCACGCGGATCTGCGTCGACCGCCCCGTGAACACGCGCCCGTCGACCACGCGCAGGTGCGAGACGAGCGGATGATCGGTGGCGACCGGGAAGATCGAGTCGTGGTCCGCGTCGTTGCGGCTCGCCGACATCGGCGCGGGCAGGTACGACGCCGTCGAGTGGAACTGGTCGGACTGGGCCATGTCGAGGACGACACCGCCCTCGGCCACGAAGGCCCGCAGCGACTCGGCCTGGCCCTCGATGTAGCGGCCGTACGTCGGCTCGTTGTTCGTGAACGTGCCGAACGCGATGACGTCGACGCCCTGCCCGGTGGCGGGCTTCGCCGGGTCGAGCACGACGACCGTGAAACCAGCCTTGGTCAGCAGCTTCTCGAGACCGGTCGCGCTGGTCCACGGGTCGCGGTGCTCCAGGACGGCGGCACGCAGCGGGACGTCGTCCGCCGCGCCGGCGGGGGCGCCGTTCGCCGCCAGCCAGGCCGTGGCGGCGGCGGTCGCCGCTCCGCCGAGGAACACGCGTCGGCTCGTGCCGGAGGTGGTCGGGCTGCCCTGCTCGGGCGTGCGCTTCTTCACGGGGTTCTTCTCCGTATCCAGGGACGGGCGTGCGCTGAGTCGCACGGCCCTGATCCGACCGCCCCCGGATGTCCGGCGGTGGATCGCGAGGTGAACGGAGGGGGGAATGCGGACGACGACCCCCGGGGGTTGTCCGGCCAACCTGCGGTGTGCCGGAGGGGCGACCACGGCAGACCGGTGCCGTCCCGCCGTCGGCGCCCGCACCGCCCGATCGGGCAGCGACGTCTGCCCCGGCAGGTAGCCGACCGGCCCTGATCCTCCGCGCGTCGCCGTACGACCCTGGTCCTCACCAGCGTGTTCTCTAGGAGGCGACGACGACATGACGACGTATCTCTCGCCCGGCGTGTACGTGGAAGAGGTCGAGGCCGGCTCACGGCCCATCGAGGGGGTCGGCACGTCGGTCGCGGCGTTCGTCGGTCTCGCGGCCAGAGGTCCGGTGGACGAGCCGACGCTCGTGTCCAACTGGTCCCAGTTCTCGCAGACGTTCGGTGACTTCGTACCCGGCTCGTACCTCGCGCACGCGGTGTACGGCTACTTCCTCAACGGCGGCGGCAACTGCTACGTGGTGCGCATCGGCGGGGCCGCGCCCGCGTCGTCGGGCCGGGGCAAGGCCGCGCCGAAGGCGATCGCCGGACCGCCCGTGGCGACCCTCGGCGGCTACCGCATCACGGCGCTCGACGGCCAGACGACCGGCAAGCCGAAGAAAATCTCCGTCGAGGTGGCCGACGCCGGCGGCGAGTCCACGCCGGACGACCAGTTCAAGCTCGTGATCAAGGTCGACGGCAAGGAGGCCGAGTCCTTCGACAACGTCACCACCAAGCGTGGCGCCGACAACGTCGCGACGAAGGTCAAGGCGGACTCGAAGATCATCACGATCGAGGAGGTCGCCCAGGGCAGCGCGCTCATGCGGCCGGACAAGGGCGCCGTCGAGCTCGTGGCCCCCGAGCCGGAGCCGGAGCCGCCGTCCACCGAGGACCTGGGCGCCGAGGACTACATCGGCGACGCGGCGGACCGCACCGGGTTCAGCGGGCTCGAGGCGATCGACGACGTCACGATCGTCGCGATCCCCGACCTCGTGGCCGCGCTCGAGCAGGGCGCGATCGACCTCGAGACGTTCCAGGCGGTCCAGCTCGCGATGATCGCGCACTGCGAGCTCATGGGCGACCGCATGGCGATCCTCGACCCGCCGCCCGGCCTGAACGCGCAGCAGGTGAAGGAGTGGCGGACCTCTGGCGCGGGCTACGACTCGAAGTACGCGACGCTGTACTGGCCGTACGTGAAGATCTTCGACCCGCTGTCGGGCACCAACGTGTTCGTCCCGCCGTCGGGCCACCTGGCCGGGCTGTGGGCGCGCAACGACGGCGAGCGCGGTGTCCACAAGGCGCCCGCCAACGAGGTCGTCCGTGGTGCGATCACGCTGCAGACCAACATCACGCGCGCCGAGAACGACCTGCTCAACCCGGTCGGGATCAACTGCATCCGCGCCTTCCCCGGTCGCGGCGTCCGCGTGTGGGGTGCGCGCACCCTGTCGTCCGACCCGGCGTGGCGCTACATCAACGTGCGGCGGCTCTTCAACTACCTCGAGGAGTCGATCCTCGTCGGGACGCAGTGGGTCGTGTTCGAGCCCAACGACCCCGCCCTGTGGGCGCGGATCCGGCGCACGATCGCGAGCTTCCTCGTCAACGAGTGGCGCAAGGGCGCGCTGTTCGGGCTCACGCCCGACGAGGCGTTCTTCGTCAAGTGCGACGACGAGACCAACCCGGCCCAGGGGATCGACGCCGGTCAGGTCGTGTGCCAGGTGGGGATCGCCCCGGTGAAGCCGGCCGAGTTCGTCATCTTCCAGCTGTCCCAGTTCTCCGGCGGCACGAGCCTCGTCGCCGAGTAGCGCGACGGGCCGTCCGACACCCGGCTGTCACCCCACCTGACATCGCACGCACACGAAGGAGCGCACCATGCCTCTCTCCGACCCCCTCGACTCGTCCGCCGCGAACGGGTTCATCGTGACGATCGACGGGATCCAGGTCCCCAAGGTCATCGAGGTCAGCGGCATCAAGTCCGAGGTCGAGAAGATCGAGCACAAGCAGCAGACCAAGGACGGCAAGTACGTCGTCCGGCAGCTCATGGGGCGGCCCAAGCCGGGCGAGTTCACCGTCACCCGTGGGCTCACCGACAGCAAGACCATCTCCGACTGGCTCAAGATCGTCGCGCAGGGGGACGTCAAGGGGTCGCGCAAGACGGCGTCGGTCTCGTTCCTCGACTACACCGGCAAGCCGCTCCAGTCGTACAACTTCGTCAACTGCTGGGTGTCGAGCGTCGAGGTCTCGTCGATGAAGGCCGGCGCGACCGAGCCCGCGACGGAGAAGTTCACCGTCGCCTACGACGAGATGACGGTCGGCTGATGCAGCGCGGTCCAGCCCTGGAGGCCCTGGACCGCGACGCGCCGGGCGAGCAGGAGACGCCCGGCGCAGGGCGGTCCCCGGGTGCGCCCGAGCCGTTGCGCACGGAGTTCGACTTCGAGCTCCCGCGAGGGTACGTCGACGCCGACGGCGTGCGGCACACGCGCGGGACCATGCGCCTCGCGACGGCGCGCGACGAGCTGCTGCCGCTCTACGACTCGCGCGTCCAGGAGAACGCCGCGTTCACGACGGTCGTCCTGCTGAGCCGCGTCATCACGTCGCTGGGGTCGATGTCCAGCATCTCGACGAACGTCGTCGAGAACATGTTCGCGTCCGACGTCGCGTTCCTCCAGGACTTCTACCGCCGGGTCAACGCGGAGGGCCACACCAAGGCCGCCGTCACGTGCCCCGAGTGCTCGCACCGCTTCACGATCGACCTCGCGGGTGGCCGCCTGGGGGAATCGTGACGTACGCGACCGACCGGCTGTACGAGGAGATCGCGTACGTCGCCTACCACTTCCACTGGTCGCCCGACGACATCCTCGACCTCGAGCACGGCGTGCGGCAGCGGTTCACCCGCGAGATCTCGAAGATCAACACGCGCCTGTCCGAGGGGCGCTGACCATGAGGTGGCCGTGGCAGCGTCGCGAGCGGGCGGCGACCGCGGCCGGCCCCCGACCCGCGGTCGCCGCCCCCGCCCCGGGCTCGGGCACCGAGGGCGCGGGCACGACGCCGCCCGTGGGCTGGGCCTTCGTCCCGCCCGTGCAACGCATCCTGGGAGACCTCCGGCTGACGACCTCGCCGGCGGAGTTCACCGCCGGGCTCGCCGCGTGGTCGAGCCCTCGGTTCCTCGGCACGATGGGGCACGCCGTCGACCACCGCGCGCCGTCGGGCGTCGTCGACGGCGACGGGGCCCGACGGCTCCAGCGCGCGGTGTCGTCCGACGTCGAGCTCACCCTCCTCGCGCCCGACGACGCCACGGCTCCCGTCCGAGAGGGGCCTGCGTGGCCGAGGGTCGCGTCGTCGGGCAGGTTCACGAGCGCGGCAGCCGTGTCCGACCGGCTGCCGGTCAGCCGACCCGTCGTCGTCGCGCGCACCGCGACCACCGCGGAACCTCCGGCGCAGGCGCTCGTTCCCGCGGTCGCGGGACCGCGGACGGTCCAGCGGGCTGCGCCGGTGCCCGACGACGTCCCTCGCCTCCCGCTGCCGGCCTCGCCCTCGGACGGGGTCGGGCGTACCGCGGCGGGGCGCACTGAAACGGCCGGGTCCACCGGAACGGCCGGGTTCTCCGACGGGACGGGCACCGTCCTGCCCCTCACCGGCCGCACGGCACCGGCGGTGGCACGGGTGGTGACACAGGTGGCGGCACCGGTGCCGGCTCCCGCCGACGCCGCGGCGGCGCCCGGGGAGGCCGGCGTGCGACCGGTCCAACGGCTCGGACTGGGGGCTCCACTTCCGACGTCGGCCCCAGGATCGGAAGCGTCGGGCTCGAACGCCGCGATCGCGCTCCCGCCCGACGGGCGGACGGCGGCACCCTCGCTGCCCGTCGCTCAGAGATCTCACGACGCCGCGGTGGTCCCGGTGACCTCGGCGGTCCTGGTGACCTCGGCGGTCCCGGTGACCTCGGCGGATCCGGCCGCCGGTCAAGAACCGCCCCTCTCGATCGCAGCCGGCCCGGCGTTCGCGCCTGCCGCGCCTGCCGCGAGCCCTCCACCAGCCGGCGACCTCACGCCGACCACGCGGCCGGCCGGCGCGGCAGGTCCGACGCCCGATGCTCCGGCCCCGTCGAGCGGACGCGCCGGGATCGGACCGAGCCTCCCGGTGCAGCGGTCTGCTGCGCTCCTCGGAGGTCCCGCGTCGTCGAGCGACGCCGGGCTGACGCCGGCGCCGGTCCGCGCGACCCGCGCCGGGGGCGACGCGCCCCTGGTGTCGCACGAACCGGAGTTCGCGCCGACACCGAGGTCCTCACCCGAGCCGACGTCTCCACCGCAGGGACCCCGTGTGCAGCGAGCCACGAGTGCCGGGTCGGCGGAGGACGGCCTGGCCGCCCGCGGCACGCCCACCGCACCACGATCGGCGACCGGGGCCGTGGTGCCCACACCGGGCGCCGACTCGGAGCCGCCGAGCGGGAGCGGCCTGCCAGCACCGGTCGCGTCGCGTCGCGTCGCCGACGCCCCGACCCTCGGCGCCGCTGTTCCCGGCTCGCAGGAGAGGGGAGGCGCGGCGCCGCACGGCGCGACGGCGCCCCCCCTCGTCTCCCGTGCCGCGGACCCCTCGGCGTCCGTGCGGGCGGAGGAGACGTCGTCCGCGGTCGTGCCGCCGTCGACCGTGCCGTCGAGCCTGGAGGACACGGGCGCTGCGGGCCCGCCGGCCGTGCAGCGTGCGCGGGGTGCGTCCGGTCCCGGCGTCCCGTCGGCCGCGTCGCGGCCTGTGGCACCCGTCGTCGCCCGCGAGCTGCCGACCTCCTCCGCTCCCGGCGCGTCCTCCGGAGCGCGGCAGGGGGCGAGTCCGACACCGCGACCGAGCACGCCGCCGTCCCTCGCTCCGTCCATGTCCGCCACGCAGCCCGACTCGTCGTCGCCGTCCACGTCGGTCTCGCGGTCGACGTCGTCGCCCCTGTCCACGTCGGTCTTGCCCTCAGCGTCACCGTCACCGTCACCGTCACCGTCACCGTCACCGTCACCGTCACCGTCACCGTCACCGTCACCGTCGGCGTTGCCGGCGCGCTCGCCGAGGGAGTCGGGCCCGAGCCCGGCGAGTCCGACGGCACGGTCGACGACGGCGGCACGATCGACGACTCCTAACACGACGTCGCAGACCGACGCACCGCTGACGGTCGCGCGAGCGGCCGCCGTCCCACTGGCGGTCGCACCCGTGGCGACCGCCGGGACGCCAGCGATGGCGGTTCGGTCAGGTGCGGGCGCCGTCGGCGGGCCTGGCACCGCGTCGGGCGCCGCTGCACCGCTCGGCACGCCGGCATCGTCCGCTGGACCGACGTCTGCCGAGCCGGGCTCGTCGTCTGCCGAGCGGGGTTTGTCCTCTGCCGAGCCGGGCTCGCCGTCCGCCGATCGCGCGGTCCTCGCGCAGAGGGCGGCGGCGTCCATGTCGGCGTTCGTCCCGACGGCCGGTGCACCACCGGCACCACCGGCACCGGCGTCACAGGACGGCGCTCGGCGGGCCAGCGCGACGCCGACCGCCGCGCCGACTCTCGCAGCACGCGAGGGGCCACCTTCGGTCGCCGCTCCTCCTGTCGCCGCCCAGGCGGTCGCGCCAGGCAACGTCGCCGGCGCGCCTGTCGTGTCCCGTGCTGCGCTCGACCGACCGCTCGCCGACCACACCCTGCCCGACCGCAGCGTGCCCGACCGCGCCCTGCCCCACCGCAGCGTGGCCGACCGAGCGGGTGGCGCGTCGACGGGCCCGGGCGGCGCGGCGGGCGTGGGCCCGGTCGTCGCTCGGCTCGCCGGTGTTCCGCTCACCGGCGCTGCGCGACCACAGCCGCTCGCGGGGGCAGCGCGACCACAGCCGCTCGCGGGGGCTGCGCGACCACAGCCGCTCGTCGCCGCAGCGCGCCCCCTCCTCGGTGTCCCCGCGACCGGACCGGTGGTGTCGCGGGACCCGGACGGGACGAGGGCGTGGGCTGCGGCGTCACGACGGACGCGCGGGACGATCGGCGGACATCGCGCCCCGGCGGGCCAGGAGCGGTCGACCCGCGGCGCCGCGCAGGACCTCGTGCCCCCGTCCGCCACGACGACGTCGTGGCCCGCGCCGTCGGCCGGACCGGGGGGCGCCGACGCGCTCGCCCCGAGGTCGCTCCCGAGCGTGGCATCACCCGCACCGACATTCCTCGCACCGACAGCCTTCCCTCCGACGGCCCTCGCGTCGTCGGTGCCTGCGCCGGTCCCCGCAGCGCCGACCGCCGCCCCGCCCCCCGCGGTGTGGACGCCAACCGCGCCAGCTGCGCCTGCCGCGGTCTCCGCGGCACCCGCTACCGCGACCTCGGGACTCGCCAGGCGGTCGTCGACCACCGCGGGACGGTTCGCGATGACCGAGGCCGAGCTCGACGACCTGGCACGGCGGCTGACCGACCCGTTGCTCCGGAGGCTGCGGCACGAGGTCCTCGTCGACCGTGAACGGCTGGGTCTGCGCGTCGACCGGGGGTGGCAGGAATGACGATCTACGAGGAGACGACGCTCGCCGTCGGGATCCGGTACCGCATCTTCCTCGACGACTGGAACCTCGGGCTCTTCAGCTCGTGCTCCGGGCTCGGGGCGGAGGTCACCGTGGAGACGCGCGAGGAGGGCGGGAACAACGGCTCCGTGTGGCAGTTCCCGACCAGGCTGCGGTTCCCGAACGTGACCCTCACCCGCCCGTTGAACCGGGACAGCGCCAAGATCGGCGAGTGGTTCACGTCGATGGTGACGAGCGGCTACAAGTTCGGGACGGCGACGATCGACGCGATGACCGCCCAGGGCACGGAGGTGGCCCGGTTCGGCCTGATGGGCATCGTCCCGGTGCGCTGGTCGGGGCCGACGCTGTCGACGACGGACTCGTCCGTCGTGGTCGAGTCGGTGGAGGTCGCGCACCACGGGTTCGTGCCCCCGAAGGCCGGGGGGTGAGCTGAGATGGCCTCTCCAGTCGGCCTCGACGCCGCCGCGGCCGGGGGGAGCGCGTCGGGCTCCAAGCTCGAGCACGCCTACCTCCTGCTGTTCGAGCCGTCGAAGGACGGGTCGCTCGCCAAGGCGGGCCCGGAGATCGGGCGCATCGCGTTCCAGTTCAACCCCACCGAGCTGGCCCTGCAGAAGGCCGCCACGTGGACCCGCCCGACCAACCCGGGCAACCGCCGCTCGAGCCCTCCGCAGTTCCAGGGCCCGGAGCCGTCGCGGCTGTCCCTCGAGATGTTCTTCGACGCGTCGCAGGAGCACGACGACGCGGTGGTCAAGGCCGTGGAGAAGCTCTTCACGAGCTGTGTCCCGACGGCGGCGTCGCACGACCAGCGCAAGGACTCCCCGCCCTGGGTGCTGTTCCGGTGGGGGAGCCTCACGGGCTTCCTCGCCTACGTCAGCAGCGTCCAGGTCCGGTACACGCTCTTCACGTCCGGCGGCCTGCCGATCCGGGCGGTGTGCTCGGTGACGCTCGAGGAGATCGCCGGGGAGTCGCCGCGCCAGAACCCGACCTCGGGCGGGCTCGTGCCGCACCGCGAGCACGTCGTCGTGCACGGGGAGACGCTCGCCGGGATCGCCTACCGCGAGTACGGCGACCCCACGCTGTGGCGGGACGTCGCGGAGGCCAACCGGGTCGACGACCCGTTCCGGCTGCGTGCGGGCGACCGTGTGCTGCTCCCTGCCGTGGAGGACCTGCGTGACCCTGCGCTCGGGCGGCGTCAGGGGGTGGTCGCCGGTGCCCGGTGAGGAGCACAGCGCCCGGGTCGTCGTCCGGGTCGAGGGCCGGGAGCTCCCGGCCGACGTCGAGCCCGCGGTCGCGTCCGTGGTCGTCGACGCCCGCCGGGACCAGCCGGCGCTGTTCGTCCTCCGCCTCTCCGACGAGCACGGCGCCGTCCTGGACAAGGCGGGGATCCGGGTGGGGGCGACGGTCGAGCTGGCGGTCCAGCTCAGCGGGTCGGGCGGCCCGACGCCGCTGCTCACCGGCGAGGTGACGTCGCTCGAGACCGAGATCGGGCCGGGCGGGCGCCAGACGACCGTCCGGGGGTACGACCGGGCGCACCGGCTGGTCGGCGCGCGCCGGGTCGCGACGTACGTCAACGTGACCGCGTCCGACGTCGTCCGCAAGGTCGCGGGGGTCCACGGTCTGCCCGTCGGCCGGGTCGACGCGACGACCGAGGTCTTCGAGCACGTGTGGCAGCCCAACATCAGCGACTGGGAGCTGCTCCAGCGCCTCGCGGCACGCAGCGGCAGGGTGGTCGGCGTCGCGGACGGCCGCCTCGACTTCCGCCGGCCCGTCCAGGCCCGGGGCGCTCCCTCCGGCACCTCCGGTGCGCGCCAGGACCCGGCCGTCATCGAGCAGGGGGTGAACCTGATCTCGCTGCGCGCGACCGTGACGAGCGCGTCCCAGGTGCGGGAGGTCGAGGCGCGCGGCTGGGACCAGCTCCGCAAGCGGACGCTCGTCGGCACGGCGCAGGCCGCGACCCCCGGCGCCCAGCTGTCCACCACGGACCCGGCAAAGCTCGGCGCGACCTTCGCGCCACCCCCGCTCGTCGTCCCGAGCACGGGCCTCACGTCCCAGGCGCAGGCGGCCGCGAGCGCGAGGTCCGTGGCCGACAGGGTCGCCGGCGGGTTCGCCGAGATCGAGGCGTCCGTGCTCGGCAACCCGCAGGTCGCCGTCGGCCGCCCGGTCGCGCTCGTCGGGTGCGGGGACCCGTTCGACGGCAAGTACGTGGTGAGCGGGGCCCGGCACGAGGTCTCGGGCGAGCGCGGGTACCTGACGCACCTGGTCGTCGCGGACGCGTCCGACCGCTCGACGCACGGCACCGTCGCCGGGTCCCGCTCGGGCACGGGCGCGCGGGGCGCGGGGATCCTGCCCGCGGTCGTCACCTCGACCGACGACCCCCAGAGGATCGGCCGGGTCAAGGTCAAGCTCCCGGTGCTGCACGACTCGCTGGAGAGCTGGTGGGCGCGCGTCGTCCAGCCGGGGGCGGGGCCGCAGCGCGGGACCTTCGTGCTGCCCGAGGTGGGGGACGAGGTCCTCGTCGCGCTCGCGGAGGGCGAGCTCGACCAGCCGTACGTCCTGGGTGGCCTGTTCAGCACGAAGGACAGCCCCCCGGCGCCCTCCGAGGCCCCCTACGTCGACAAGAACAGCGGCGCCGTGACCCGCCGGACCCTCACGTCGCGCACCGGGATGCACGTCGAGTTCATCGAGAAGCCGGGGGAGGAGCGCCTCGTCGTCTCCGACAAGGACGGCAAGGAGAAGGTCGTGCTCGTGCAGAAGCCCCAGGCGGCGATCGAGATCACGTCGTCGGGCCCGGTCTCGGTCACCGCGCAGAAGGCGGTGGAGGTGACCGCCCAGCAGGACGTGACGTGCACGTCGACGACCGGGAAGGTCACCGTGAAGGGCGTGCAGGTCGCGCTCGAGGGCACGAGCGCGATCGAGCTCACGGCGCCGAAGATCTCGATCAGCGCCGACCTGCAGCTCGCGCTCAAGGGCTCGACCGCGACGCTCGACGGCACCGCGACCGCGGAGGTCACGTCCACGGGCGTGACGACCGTCAAGGGCTCTCTCGTGAAGATCAACTGAGGTCGAGGAGGAGCCGTGGGGCAGGAGTTCATCGGGGCCGGGCTGGCGTTCCCGCTGCGGACGGACAGCACGGGGCGCGTCGCGCTCGTGCGCCGGACCCAGGAGATCGAGGAGAGCATCCGGCTGATCCTCGCCACCGCGCCCGGCGAGCGGCCCATGCGCCCGGAGTTCGGCTGCGCCGTCCACGACTACGTGTTCGCCCCGGCCGACGCCGGGACCGCCGGCGACATCGCGTACGCGGTGCGCGTCGCGCTCGACCGCTGGGAGCCGCGGATCGAGCTGCACGACGTGCTCGTGCGGTTCGACCACGTCGACCAGGGCGTGCTCTACATCGACGTCCGGTACGCGGTGCGCGGCACGAACGACCCGCGCAACCTCGTCTTCCCCTTCTACGTGATCCCCCGGGACACCGCTCCCGCGGCCGAGGGGGGCGTGTGACGTGCTGCCCTCCCCGAACCTCGACGACCGCCGCTTCCAGGACCTCGTGGACGACGCGAAGCGGATGGTGCAGGCGCGCTGCCCCGAGTGGACCGACCACAA
Organism: Cellulosimicrobium sp. BMG9.23; assembly: GCF_059159985.1. Lineage (NCBI taxonomy): Bacteria > Bacillati > Actinomycetota > Actinomycetes > Micrococcales > Promicromonosporaceae > Cellulosimicrobium > Cellulosimicrobium sp. BMG9.23. Next base: position 454,883 of record NZ_JBZGBZ010000002.1, on the reverse strand, counting down.
CGTGTCCGACCCGGGCGTGACCCTCATCGAGACGTTCGCGTTCATGACGGACCAGATGCTGTACCGCCTCAACCGCGTCCCGGACCGCCTCTACGTCGCGTTCCTCGAGCTCCTCGGCGTGACGCTGCACCCCGCGACGGCCGCCACGGTCGACGTCTCCTTCTGGCTGTCCGCGCCGCAGGAGGAGCCCGTCGTCGTCCCGGCGGGCACCGAGGTGTCGACGCCGCGGACCGAGCAGGACGACGCGGTCGTGTTCCGCACCACCGGCCAGCTCGTCGTGCCGCCGCGCCGCCGGGTGCACCTCCTCACCCAGCGCGCGGACCTCGCGCCGCCCGTGCGCCGCACCGAGACGGTGACGACCGGCGAGCGGTTCCCCTGCTTCGGGGAGCCGCCCACGCCGGGCGACGCCCTCCTCGTCGGGCTCGACGACGCGGCGCCCGCGTGCGCCGTCGTGCTGCGGTTCGACTGCGACGTCCAGGGCGTGGGGGTCGACCCCCGCCGGCCCCCGATCGTCTGGGAGGCGTGGGCCGGCGAGCGCTGGGTGCGCTGCGACGTCGACTCCGACGGGACCGGCGGGCTCAACCGCGCGGGCGACGTCGTGCTGCACGTGCCCGCCGCCCACTCCGCGTCGGTCCAGGACGGGCTCCGCGCGGGCTGGGTCCGGTGCCGCGTCGTCGAGCCCGAGGAGGGCGCCCGCGCGTACAGCTCGCCCCCCGTCGTGCGGGACGTCGAGGGGTTCACGATCGGCGGCACGGTCGCCGCGGTGCACGCCGAGACGGTCACGGGCGAGGTGCTGGGGACGTCCGAGGGCATCCCCGGGCAGACGTTCGCGCTCGAGCGCCGCCCGGTCGTGGCAGGCGGTGCGCCGGCGACGCTCGAGGTCGCGACGGGGGACGGCTGGCAGACGTGGACGGAGACCGAATCGTTCGCCGCGGCCGGTCCCGACGACACCGTGTTCACCCTGGACCGGGCGGCGGGCGACATCCACCTCCCGCCCGCGGTCCGCGACGTCGACGGGACGCTGACGCTGCACGGGAGGGTGCCGCCGTCGGGCGCGCTCCTGCGGGTGCCGCAGTACCAGGTGGGCGGCGGGCCGGCGGGCAACGTCGCGACCGGGGCGGTCCGCGTCCTGCGCGGCACCATCGGGTTCGTCGACCGGGTCGAGAACCGCCGACCCGCCCTCGGCGGCGTCGACGCCGAGTCGGTCGACGAGGCGCGCGAGCGCGGGCCGCTCGCGCTGCGGACGCGGGACCGCGCGGTCACCGCCGAGGACTACGAGCACCTGACGCGCGACGCGGCGCCGCACCTGGCCCGCGTGCGCTGCGTCCCCGTGGACGGCGCGCCCCAGGCGGTGCGCGTGCTCGTCGTCCCCGCGGTCCCCGCCGCCGACGACGGCACGCGCCGGTTCGAGGACCTCGTCCCCGACCCGGAGGTGCTCGACCGCATCGTCGAGCACCTCGAGCCGCGCCGGATGCTCGGCACGCAAGTGCTCGTCGAGCCGCCCTTCTACCAGGGCGTCACCGTCGTCGCGCGGATCGCGGCCCGACGTCGCACCCGGCAGGCCAGGCTCGAGAGTGACGCGCTGCGCGCGCTCAACGCGTACGTCGACCCGCTCGGTGGCGGCCTCGACGGGCGGGGCTGGCCGTTCGGCCGGGCCGTCCGGGCGGGCGAGATCTTCGCGGTGCTCCAGGGGGTACCCGGCGTCGAGACGGTCGAGGACGTCAAGCTGTTCGCGGCCGACCCGATCACCGGCGAGCGCGGCGAGCCGGTGCAGCGCGTCGACGTGTCGGGCGACGCCCTGGCGTTCTCGTACCAGCACCAGGTCCGCGTCGTGGAGGCGTCATGACCGGCGGACCGACGCGCCGGGGCGCGGTGGCCGGGCTCGCGAGCCCCGCCCCGGTGACGTCGATGCTCCCGGGCGTCTACCTCGACGACGACCTCCTCGGGCGGTTCGTCAGCGCGTTCGACGACGCCCTCGCGCCCGTGTTCCTCACGCTCGACACCCTCGAGTGCTACGTCGACCCGTGGCTCGCGCCGCGCGACCACCTCGAGTGGGTGGGGCGGTGGGTCGGCGTGGAGGCCGACCCCGGATGGGCCACCGACCGGCTCCGTGCCGCCGTCGCGGACGCGGCGCGCACCCAGCGGCTGCGCGGCACGGCGCGCGGCGTCGCCGACGCGGTGCGGACCGTGACCGGCGGCGAGGTCCAGGTCAGCGACACGGGCGGCGTCGCGTCGTCCCTCGTCCCCGGCGGGGACCTCCCCGGTACCGCCGGGCCGTCGTTCCACGTGCGGGTGCTCGTCGACGACCCCGCGGAGGTCGACGACCGGCACGTGCACGACGTGATCGCGCAGTGTCGCCCCGTCCACGTCCCCTACACGCTCGAGGTGGTGGAGAACCGATGATGACGTGCCCGGCCTGCGGTCAGGCCAACGAACAGGGTGTCTCGTTCTGCGGGTCCTGCGGCGGCTACCTGGAGTGGGAGGAGACGCCGCCGCTCGCCACGCCGCCGACCGTGGCGCCGTCGACCGTGTCCGTGCCGGCGGCGTCCCGGACGGTCGGTGCGCCCGTCCCCGACGGTGCGCCCGTCCCCGACGGTGCGCCCGCTCCCGACGGTGCGCCCGCTCCCGACGGCGTGCCCGCCCCCGACGGCGTGCCGGCCCTCGCGGGAGCGCCTGCCCCTGCCGGGCCGCCCGCCCCCGTTCCACCGTCGCCCGTACCGCAGGAGACCTTGCCCGCCCGCGAGCCCGCCCGCGAGCCCGCCGCGGTGCTTCCCGGGGTGCCGCTCGCGCGGCCCGCGCCGCGCGCGCCCGAGCCGGACGAGCCACCGCCCGAGGCGGGCGACCTCGTCTGCGGGGGGTGCGGTGCGGGGAACGTCGCGACGCGGCACTTCTGCCGCCGGTGCGGCACGAGCCTCGCGGACGCGCGCGTGGAGGGCAGGAGGTCGTGGTGGAGCCGACTGTGGCGCCCGGACCCCCGGCCGGCCCCGACGGCCGGCACCCGCCCCCGGCGACGGCGCCGCTTCCCGACGAAGACGGTCGTCGCGCTCCTGGTCGTGGGTGGCCTCGGGTTCGCCGGCTACCAGCTCCGCGACACCATCGGCGGCGGCGCGACCACCGTGCAGGACCGGCTCCAGGGCGACGAGGTGTACAACCCCGTCACGGTCGTCGCGTCGAGCGAGGCCCCGGACCGGCCGGCGTCGCACCTGGTCGACGGGACGAACGACCTGGCGTGGTCGCCCGCGCAACCGGGCGACGGCGCCGGGCAGACCGTCGACCTGACGTTCGACCAGCCCTTCCGGCTCGTCCACCTCGTCGTCACGGGAGGGTCCTCGACGGTGCAGGAGGAGTTCCTGCAGGGCTCGAGCCCGCGCGCGCTCGACGTCACCGTCACCCGCGCGGACGGTTCCACGGCCCAGCACCGGGTGGAGCTCGACGACGTCCCCGGCCCGCAGAGCGTCGAGGTCGTCGAGGACGACGTCGCGGTCGTCCGGCTCACGATCGTGTCGTCGTTCCGCGCGACCCCAGAGACGTCGGTGGCGATCGCCGAGGTCGAGTTCCGGGGGCGTGGTTGACGGGGCGCCGCACGCCGAGCTCCTGGAGCACCGCGTCGTACTCGCGTCGCGCGTGGAGCGCCGCCGCGTGGTCGCCGAGCGCGGCGAGCGCCTCCACGAGGAGCCGCCACGGGGCGTCGACCCAGCGGTTGAGCTCGATGCTCTGCCGCGCCGCGGACACGGCCCGGTCCGGCTCGTCCACGCGCAGGCACGCGCCGGCGAGGGACTCGGCGGCGCCGGCCGCGAGCAGGACGTATCGTTCCCGCTCCGGCTGCACCCACTCGGCGGCGCCCTCCTCCGGGAGGAGCTCGCCGCCGTACGCGTCGAGGGCGGCCTGCCACCCGCTGACGGCCGAGGACGGGCTCTCGTGCTCGAGCCGTCGTGCTCGCGACAACCGCTGCTCGAAGCGTGCGACGTCGCAGTCCGACCCGGGGGGCAGGGGCAGCATGTAGGTCTCGCCGTCGCGACGGACCAGTCCCTCCTCGCGCCGGACGCCGCGGGGCTCGAGCGCGCGACGCACCGCGGAGATGTTGACGTGCAGGTTGTGCATCGCGGACCCGAGGTCCAGCTCGCCCCACAGCGCCCGGGCGAGCTGTTCGCGGTGGACCGGGCGCCCGGCGCGCATCGACAGGTAGCGCAGGGTCCGGCGTGCCCGCGGCCGGAGACCGGAGAGGTCGACCGGGTGCCCGTCCACGGAGATGTCGAAGGCCCCGAAGCACCGCACGACGACCACGCGGTCCCGGTCGCCGACCTGCAGGACCGTCGGCCGGGTCTCCTCCGCGTCGTCCTCCTCCGGGCGTGCGGGGGCGACCGCCTCGGCGGGCGGTCGGGACGTGACCGGGACGGTGGTCGTGGACGCGGCCGACGCGGCCGACGTGGCCGACGTGGCCGACGTGCCCGTCGGGGCGGTCGGAGCGTGCCGGGTCGGGTCGTCCAGCCCGACCGACCGCGCCGTCGACGACGCGAGGCGGAGCAGGTCGTCGCGCTGCGCAGGCTTGCACCCGGCGAGCGCGAGGTAGGCGAGCGCGAGCGCACCCGGCACGTCCGCCGTCCGCGCGAGGCTCTCGGCCTGCGCCGCCAGCTCTGCGGCGTCGGGCAGACCGGCGTCGACCGCCGCGACGGCGAGCGCCCCGCGCGCCCAGGCCACGAGCGTCCCCGCGCCGAGCGCCTGGCACCGGAGCGCGAGCCGCTCCCAGTCCTCCGGCTCCCAGTCGCCGCGCTGCAACCGCGCGACGACCTCCGCGCCGGCCACGAGCAGCGCGCTCCAGCGGTCGCCGTCGCTCTCGCACCACGCCAGGCACCGGCACACCTGCTGGCGTGCGGCAGGATCGTCGTCGAACGCGAGGACGACCCCGTGCGTGATGCGCGTGAGCCAGACGAGACCACGACGCTCGGCCTCGGAGTGGATCCTGTCGAGCGCCGCGGCGATCGGGCCGTCGTCCTGGTCCCGCGTGAACACGACCCGGAAGAGCTGGGCCAGGAGCACCATGTTGGCGTCGGCCTCGACGTCGTTCGCGGCGCTCCGCAGCGCCTCGCGCGCGCGCACCTGGTCGCCCGCCAGGAGCCGCGCGACCCCCTCGACGAGGGCGCGACCCCGCACCGACACGGGGGCGAGCGCCACGACCGCGCCCGGGTCGCGCACCGTGGCGGCGATGACGAGATGGACCCAGTCGGGACGCCGGGGACCGTTCGGGTCCATGAGCGTGTGCACGCGGTCGGCCGTCCCGTTCAGCGCGTCGACAACCCGACGGGTGGCGGCCAGGCGCTCGACGTCGGCGCCCTCCCGCGCCGTGGCGCGACCGACGACGACGCCGGCCTCCGCGACCCGTCCGTCGGCGATGAGCTCGCGCGCCCGGGCCAGCAGGACGTCCGGGTCCGCTTCGACGAGGTCGGGCGGGAACGCGGAGCCCCACTCGCGCTCGCCACGGTCGTGGGTACCGGGGTCGACCCGGGTCAGCAGGCGCTTCACGCCGTCGAGGTCGTGGGCTCGACCGCGGGACCGCAGCGCCTCGTGGAGCGCGCCCTCGGCCTCGAGGACCTCCGCCGTGCGGGCGTGGACCGATCGCGCCTGCGGGACCGACAGCTCGTCCGCCGCCGCGGCGACCAGGTGGCGCCGCAGGACGCGGTGCACGCGGTACTCGTCCTCGCCGACCGCCCGCACCAGCGACGTCGACCGGTCGAGCCGCCGGAGCGCGTCGCGGGACGTCGCGACGCCGAGCAGGGTGTCGCACCGGCGCGGTGTGAGCAGGTCGAGCGTCGCCGTGCTGTGCAGGAACCGTTGCAGGTCCACGGGCAGCGGGCGGAGCACCTGCGTCTGCAGGTAGTCCCAGGCGAAGCGCTGGCGGTGGTCGAGGCGGCGGATCGCCCGCCGCTGCTCCCCGGGCAGGTCGTCGGCGACCGAGAGGTGGAACAGGTGGAGCGCGGCGGCCCAGCCGTCCGTGTGCCACGTGAGGGCCGCGACGTCCTCGGGGTCGAGGGGGACGTCGTACCGCTCGCGGTACAGCCGCTCGACCTCCCACGACCGGAACCGGAGCGCGACGTCGGTCAGGGTGACGGGCGCCGAGAGCTCGACCCTCGCCAGGTTGAGGGGCGGTGCGCGACGCGAGCCGAGCAGGACCGACACGTGGGGAGGTGCGTGCGCGAGCAGCGCCGTGAGCTCGTCCTCGAGCGGGCTGCCGATGAGGTGGTGCGCGTCGTCGACCACCACGAGCAACGGGTCCTGCGCCGCACGGCCGAGGTGCGCCAGCTGCCCCGGCGCGCCGTCCGCGAGCCGTCCGGCGAGGTGCGGGGGCGTCCGTACCGTCACGCGCGACCCGTCCGCGCCCTCCGCCTCGCACCGGACCCACACCACGTCCGTCGGGGCGCGCCGGGCGACCTGGGTGAGCAGCGTCGTCTTCCCGGAGCCCTGCGGGGCGACCACGAGCGCGAGGTGCGCCCCGTCGAGCTGATCGAGGAGGCGGGGGCGCGGAAGACCCACGACACCGGGAACCTGAGCCCGGTGCGGACGTGGTCCGTCGTCCTCTGCCTGGGCCGCGCTCATCGAGTCGTGTGCCCCCTCGTCCCTGGACGGTCACCGGAGACGATCATAAGGAGAGCCGTTCAGGGTCCGCAGGCCGACCGGCAGATATCACCCTCGCCGGGGGTGCGGGTGGCATGATCGACGACCGTGGCCCACGAACCCCGCGTCCCCCTGCGTCCCGCCGTCGCCGCGCTGCCGGCCTACGTCCCCGGGGGCCGCGTCGCCCCGGGCGCCGCGGCGTTCAAGCTCTCGTCGAACGAGAACCCGTACCCGCCCCTGCCGTCGGTGGTCGCCGCGATCGCCGACGCCGCGGCCGACGTCAACCGGTACCCCGACATGTACGCGACCGAGCTCGTCGAGGCGCTCGCAGACCTGCTGGGCGTGACGGCGGCAGAGGTCGTCGTGGGCAACGGGTCCGTCGCCGTCCTGGCGCACGTGCTGCAGACGGTCGTGGAGCCGGGCGACGAGGTCGTCTACCCGTGGCGCTCGTTCGAGGCGTACCCGATCGCGGTCGCGGTCGCGGGCGGCACGTCGGTCCAGGTGCCGCTGCTCACGGGGGCGGACCGTGGGCGGCTCGACCTGCGGGCGATGGCCGCGGCGGTCACCGAGCGCACGCGCGTCGTCCTGGTGTGCACGCCCAACAACCCGACCGGGCCCGTCGTGCACCGCGACGAGCTCGACGCCTTCCTCGCGGCGGTGCCGTCGGACGTGCTCGTCGTCCTGGACGAGGCGTACCTGGAGTTCGTGCGCGACCCGCAGGCTCCCGACGGCCTCGCGGTGTACGCGAAGCACCCGAACGTCGTGCTCCTGCGCACGTTCTCCAAGGCGTACGGCCTCGCGGGGCTGCGCGTCGGGTACACGGTCGCGCGCCCGCGGCTCGCGGCGGGGATCCGTGCCGTGTCGACCCCGTTCGGGGTCTCGCACGTCGCGCAGGGCGCTGCGCTCGCTGCGCTGCGCGCGCGCGACGAGCTGCTCGGCCGCGTCGAGCACCTCGTCGCCGACCGCGAGCGCCTGGTCGAGGGTCTGCGCGACCAGGGGTGGGAGCTGCCGGAGTCCCAGGCGAACTTCGTGTGGTTCGACCTCGGCGACCGCACCGTCCAGCGGGCCGAGGAGGCGCGCGCCGCCGGCGCGATCGTGCGCCCCTTCGCGGGCGAGGGGCTGCGCGTGAGCGTCGGGGAGCCGGAGGCCACCGACCTTTTCCTGCGCGTGAGCGCGACCTGGCGGTAGCTCGTCAGCTCTCGGTCGGCCGCGGGGAGAGGATCGGCACGAGCTCGCTGAACGGGCGGAAGGCGTCGACGTTCTCCGGTCATCACGGCGGCACCGTGCCGATGCGCCTGCGCCGCGATGAGGGCGTCCTTGCCGCGGACGCGAGAGCCCGCGACGCGACCCTTCGCATGCGCGGCGCGCAGCCCGTAGGAGCGGGTGCAGTCGAGATCGAACTCGATCCAGTGCCCTCGGTGTAGGCGTTGGTCTACACCGGCGCCGCTCCGGTTGCCGACCCCTCGCGCCGCGAGAACACTCGCGATCATGGACACCGTCGGCCGCGCTCCGCGCGGGGTGGCCCGGTGGGGTTTGGAGGTTCCCTCCAAGCGGCTGCCGCCGACGTTGGGCGACACGTCGGCAGCGGAACCTACGCAGTCGTAGCCTACGCTTGCGTAGGCTACGGAGACGTAGGTTACGACGGCGCCCCTACCGGGCGTCACCTGCCCCCGAGCGGGCGGTCGCCAGGCGGCCCGCACCGAAGGAGATTCGCGTGACGGACCACGAGGCGAGAGAACCTGCCCGGGACGCGGCGAGCACGGCCCCGGACCTTCCCGACATGGCGGGCGGCCCCGACGACGCGCCACTGATCCAGCTCGTCACCCCGGCCGGCGCCCGCGTGACGACCCCCGAGACCGACCCGTACCGCGAGCGCGTCGCGCACCTCGACGCCGCCGCCCTGCGCGGCCTGTACCGCGACATGGTCCTCACGCGCCGCTTCGACGACGAGGCGACCGCGCTCCAGCGCCAGGGCGAGCTGGGCCTCTTCGCGCAGTCGAAGGGCCAGGAGGCCGCCCAGATCGGCTCTGCCCGGGCCCTGGCCGCACAGGACTACGTCTTCCCGTCGTACCGCGAGCACGGCATCTCGCACGTGCGCGGCATCGACACGGTCGACCGGCTGCGGCTGTTCCGCGGGGTCGACCACGGCGGCTGGGACCCGGCCGTGCACAACGTGCACCTGTACACGCTCGTCATCGGTTCCCACGCGCTGCACGCGACGGGCTACGCGATGGGCGTCCAGCGCGACGGCCTCGTCGGCACGGGGGACCCCGAGCGCGACACCGCGGTCGTCGCGTACTTCGGCGACGGCGCCACGTCACAGGGCGACGTGAGCGAGGCGCTCGTGTTCGCGGCCGTGAACAACGCGCCCGTCGTCCTCTTCTGCCAGAACAACCAGTGGGCGATCTCCGAGCCCACGACCAAGCAGACGCGCGTGCCGCTCTACCGGCGCGGCGGCGGGTTCGGCGTCCCGAGCGTGCGCGTCGACGGCAACGACGTGCTCGCGTGCTACGCCGTGACGGCAGAGGCGCTCGAGCGTGCGCGGTCCGGCGGCGGCCCGACGTTCGTCGAGGCGTTCACCTACCGCATGGGCGCGCACACGACGTCGGACGACCCGACGAAGTACCGCTCGCGGGCGCAGGAGGAGTACTGGCGCCGGCGCGACCCGATCGACCGGCTCGAGGCGCTGCTGCGCGCCGAGGACGCGTGGGACGACGGGTTCGCCGCCGACCTCGCCGCCGAGGCGGACGCGCTCGGCGAGCGACTGCGCACCGAGACCCGGGCGCTCGCCGCGCCCGCGTCGTCGAGCATGTTCGAGCACGTCTACGGCACGCCGCACGCGGTCGTCGAGGCCGAGAAGGCGTGGTTCGCCGACTACGAGGAGTCGTTCGCGGCGGACGGTTCGCCCGCCACCGGGCAGGAGGTCGCACGATGAGCACGGGCACCACGAAGACGCTCACCCTCGCGAAGGCGATCAACGAGGGCCTGCGCCGCTCGCTCGAGACGGACCCGAAGGTCCTGCTCATGGGCGAGGACATCGGTCCGCTCGGCGGCGTGTTCCGCGTGACGGACGGCCTGCAGAAGGACTTCGGCGAGGACCGCGTCGTCGACACGCCGCTCGCGGAGTCCGGCATCCTCGGCACCGCGATCGGGCTCGCGCTGCGCGGCTACCGCCCGGTATGCGAGATCCAGTTCGACGGGTTCATCTTCCCCGCGTACGACCAGATCACGACGCAGCTCGCGAAGATGCGCTACCGCTCGGGCGGCAAGCTCCAGGTGCCCGTCGTCGTGCGGGTGCCCTACGGCGGCGGGATCGGCGCCGTCGAGCACCACAGCGAGAGCCCCGAGGCGCTGTTCGCGCACACCGCCGGGCTGCGCGTCGTCTCGCCGTCCACGCCGCAGGACGCGTTCACGATGATCCAGGAGGCGGTAGCCTCCCCGGACCCCGTTCTGTTCTTCGAGCCGAAGGGCCGCTACTGGGAGAAGGGCGAGGTCGACCTCGGCGGTGCGGGCGAGGGCTCGCGCGTGCTCGACCGGGCGCGCGTCCTGCGCGCCGGGACCGACCTCACGCTCGTCGCCTACGGACCCACCGTCGCCACCGCGCTGCGCGTAGCCGCCGCGGCCGAGCAGGAGGGCCGCAGCGTCGAGGTCGTCGACCTGCGCTCGATCTCCCCGCTCGACACCGCGACGGTCGTCGAGTCGGTGCGCCGCACGGGCCGCTGCGTCGTCGTGCACGAGGCGCCGACGTACCTGGGCTCCGGCGCGGAGGTCGCGGCCCGCGTGACCGAGGAGTGCTTCTACTCGCTCGAGGCGCCCGTGCTGCGCGTCGGCGGGTTCCACACGCCGTACCCCGTCGCGAAGATCGAGCACGACTACCTGCCGAGCCTCGACCGCGTGCTCGACGCCGTCGACCGCGCGTTCGCGTACTGACGCGCGCCGCTCAGGACCGAGACCCAGGAGGACCAGCAGTGCCGACGTACGAGCAGTTCAAGCTCCCCGACGCGGGCGAAGGGCTCACCGAGGCCGAGATCGTGCACTGGCACGTGGCCGCGGGCGACCGCGTCACCGTGAACCAGACGATCGTCGAGATCGAGACCGCGAAGTCGCTCGTCGAGCTGCCGTCGCCCTTCACGGGCGTGGTCAGCGAGATCCTCGTCCCCGAGGGCGTGACCGTCGAGGTCGGCGTGCCGATCGTCGTCGTCGACACCGACCCGGACGGCGCGTCGCCGGAGCCCACGGCCCCGGCCGCCACCGTGCCCGACGGCGCGGACGCCCCCGGGTCGTCGGCCTCGCCCTCCGCTCCGGTCCGCGAGGCCGCGGTCGGCGGGACCACGGCCGGATCCGGCTCCGTGCTCGTCGGCTACGGCACGGTCGAGCCCGGCAGCGCGCGGCGCCCGCGTCGTGCAGCCACCCCGACCGAACTGTCAGCGCCCCACAGGTCCGGGGACCGGCCCGGGGCTGACAACCCTGTGCCTCCGACGTCGTCAGCGCCCCAGGGGTCCGGGGACCGGCCGAGCGCTGACACCGGGACGGGGACGAGCGCCGTCGGGCACGTGCACCTGCCGGTGCTCGCCAAGCCGCCCGTGCGCAAGCTCGCCAAGGACCTCGGGCTGGACCTCGCGAGCGTCGCAGGCACCGGCCCGGGCGGGATCGTCACGCGCGAGGACGTCGTCGCCCACCACGAGCAGGCGAAGGCGAAGCCCCTCGCCACGTACGCCGACGACGACCAGCCGTGGCTCGCGACGGGGGCCGTCACGTCCGACGGCCGCCAGACGCGCGTGCCCGTGAAGTCGGTGCGCAAGCGCACGGCCGAGGCGATGGTCGCGAGCGCGTTCACCGCGCCGCACGTGACGGTGTTCCAGACGGTCGACGTGACGCGCACGATGCGGCTCGTGAGCACGCTGCGCGAGGACCGCGAGTTCGCCGACGTGCGCGTCACGCCCCTGCTCGTCACGGCGAAGGCGATGCTCCTCGCGGTGCGCCGTCACCCCGAGATCAACGCGAGCTGGGACGACGCCGCGCAGGAGATCGTCTACAAGCACTACGTGAACCTGGGGATCGCGGCCTCGACGCCGCGCGGGCTCGTCGTGCCGAACATCAAGGACGCGCACCGCCTGGACCTGCACGGTCTCGCGACGGAGATCGCCGACCTCACGGCGACCGCCCGTGCGGGACGCACGAGCCCGACCGACATGTCCGACGGCACGATCACCATCACGAACGTCGGCGTGTTCGGCATCGACACCGGCACACCGATCCTCAACCCGGGCGAGGCCGCGATCCTCGCGTTCGGCGCGATCCGCGAGCAGCCGTGGGTGCACAAGGGCAAGATCCGCAAGCGCTGGGTCACCCAGCTCGCGCTGAGCTTCGACCACCGCCTCGTCGACGGAGCGCTCGGTGCGCGCTTCCTGTCCGACGTCGCGCGCGTCCTCGAGGACCCGGCGCGCGGCCTGGTCTGGGGCTGACCGGGCCCGGGAGGGTCCGGCACGCGGGGGTGCGCGCCTGCTCGTCGTCGTGCTGGTCGCCTGACCGCGGGAGGACGCCCTCCGCTTGCACGCCTGCTGAGACGGGCCACGATGGAGCGATCGACGCGAACGACATCGATGGCATTCGAGGAGGCGGGAACGTGCGACGCAGCGTTCGTCGAGGGCGGGGCTCGGCCGGACGCCTCGGGGTCCCGGCCCTCGCCCTGGCCGTCCTGGGCCTCGCCGCGTGCGCGGGCCCGGACGCGTCGGACGCGCAGGACGTCGTGACGCGCTTCACCGAGGCAATAGCCGCGGGCGAGGGCGACGCGGCGTGCGACCTCCTCCTGCCGGACACCGCCGAGGCGCTCGCCGACGACGCGGGCGAGCCGTGCGAGGACTCGGTCGTCGACCCGGCGGGCCCGCTCGCCGACGTGGTCGCCGCTGCGGACGACGTCGTCTTTGAGGACGTCCACGTCGCCGGCCGGCAGGCGCAGGTCGTGACCGCCTCCGACACCCTGTTCCTCGCCCTCTCGGGCGACGGCTGGGTCGTGACCGCCGCCGGGTGCACGGTGCGGCCCGACCGCCCGTACGACTGCGAGGTGGAGGCATGAGGGTCCCCCGGTTCATGTTCTGGACCACGCTCGTCCTCGTGGCGGCGGGCCTCGTGACGGCCGTCGTGCTCGCGGCGGTGCACCAGTGAGCGGCGAGTCGACTCGCTCTTCCGGCGGCGTGCTCGGAGGCCTGCGCGCGAGCTCGTTGAGCATCTTCTTCGGCGTCGTCTTCCTCGCCACGCTCGTGGGCCAGGCCGTGAGCGGCGTTGCGGTGTTCAACCTGGACCAGCGAGCCGCCGGCCTCGACCCGGTGACGCTCGGACAGTACGTCGCGTCGTCGGCCTTCTGGGTCGACGTCACGGAGAACTGGCAGTCGGAGTTCCTCCAGTTCCTGCTCTTCATCACCGCGACGGTCTGGTTCGTCCAGCGCGGGTCGCCCGAGTCGAAGCAGCTCGACGAGGCGGGACGCGAGTCGGACGAGGACCAGAAGGTCGGCGAGCACGCGGAGGAGGACTCCCCCGCCTGGGCGAAGGTCCGCGGCTGGCGTCTCGCGGTCTACTCGCGGTCGCTCTCCCTCGTCATGGGACTGATCTTCCTCGGGTCGTGGCTCGCGCAGTCCGCCGCGGGGGCCGTCGCGTTCAGCGAGGAGCAGATGCGCGAGCTCCAGGACCCCGCGCCGTGGACGGAGTACCTCACGCTGCCCGACTTCTGGAGCCGCACGCTGCAGAACTGGCAGTCCGAGATGCTCGCCGTCCTCAGCATGGTCGTCCTCTCGATCTACCTGCGCGAGCGCGGGTCCCCAGAGTCCAAGCCCGTGGGCTCTTCGCACGAGGCGACCGGCGTCGAGGGCTGACGGCGGCGCGCACCTCACCTCTCACGGTCTCGTGCCGCGGTGTGCGGAAGACCTCACACACGCTTAACGACCCGCGCCGACCGGCGAAACACGGTGTTCCTAGCGTCCTGGGTACTGACCGGGACCTGCTGAAGGAGCCGCCATGTCCGCGCCCACGAGCCCCACCACCCACGAGGGTGAGCAGTCCGCAGACCGTCCCGCCGGCGCCGAGCCGGCGGAGAGCACGACCGCGACGCTCGCGCCCGCCGCGACGGCCGCCGTCGGGCAGGCCCCTGCTCGACGCCGCTCCGGGCGGTGGATCGACCGCTGGGACCCCGAAGACCCGACGTTCTGGCGCGACGGCGGCCGGAAGGTCGCGTCGCGGAACCTGTGGATCTCCGTCTTCGCCGAGTTCCTCGGGTTCGCCGTGTGGGCCCTGTGGTCGATCGTCGTGCCGCAGCTTCCCGCCGCCGGGTTCGCGCTCACGGTCGACCAGCAGTTCTGGCTCATCGCCGTGCCGAGCCTCGTCGGCGCCACGCTGCGTATCCCGTACACGTTCGCTGTGCCGATCTTCGGCGGCCGGAACTGGACGGTCGTGTCCGCGCTCCTGCTGCTCCTGCCGACCACCGCCCTGGCGTTCGTCGTGCAGGATCCTGAGACGCCGTTCGGCCTCATGCTCGGCGCCGCGGCGCTCGCGGGCTTCGGCGGTGGCAACTTCGCGTCGTCGATGGCGAACATCTCGTTCTTCTACCCGGAGAAGGAGAAGGGCAAGGCGCTCGGCCTCAACGCCGCGGGCGGCAACCTCGGCACCGCCGCGGTCCAGCTCGCCGTCCCGCTGGTCATCGTCGTCGGCGCGGGCATCGCGCTCGAGCGGGCCGGGCTCATGATGATCCCGTTCATCCTGCTCGCGGCGTTCCTCGCGTGGCGCTTCATGGACAACCTGTCCACCGCGAAGGCGGATCCCCGCTCGTTCGCCGCGGCGACGAAGAACAAGCACACGTGGATCATCTCGTTCCTCTACATCGGCACGTTCGGGTCGTTCATCGGCTACGCCGGGGCGTTCCCGATGCTGCTCAAGGGGCAGTTCCCGGAGATGACGCTCTCGATCGCCTTCCTGGGTGCCCTCGTCGGCTCGGTCACGCGCCCGCTCGGCGGCATCATCGCCGACCGCGTCGGCGGCACCCGCGTCACCATCGCCTCCTACGGGGTCATGGCGCTCGGCGCGTTCGGCGCGATCCAGGCCCTGCAGTCCCACAGCTTCGGCCTGTTCTTCGGCTCGTTCCTGCTCCTGTTCGTCGCGACCGGCATCGGCAACGGCTCGACCTACCGCATGATCCCCGCGGTCTTCCAGGCGAGCGCCGTCCCGGGCGGCGCGACCGGCGGCGACGGCACGCTCGTCGACATCGACGCCGCCCGCGCGAGGGCGCGCAAGGCCGCCGCCGGCTGCATCGGCATCGCCGGCGCGATCGGCGCGTTCGGCGGGTTCCTCATCCCCCGCGGGTTCGCGGCGTCGACGAGCCTCGCCGGGTCGCTCGTCCCCGCCCTGTGGACGTTCATCGGGGTGTACGCCGTCATGGCGGTCGTCGCGTGGGCCGTGTACCTGCGCAAGGGCGCGGCGCTCGCCGCGGCCCGGATCTGACCGAGGGCCGAGGAGAGCGCATGACCGCCCCCACGACCGCCGCGCCGGGGAGAGCTTCGGCCCCCGGCGCGGCGCCGGCCCGCACGCACTGCCCCTACTGCGCTCTCCAGTGCGCCATGACGCTCGACCCCGCGCCCCAGCCCGTGCCCGACGGCGCGGGCGAGGCGGGCGCGGGAGGGCGCGTCGCGGCGTCGGGCACCCCGGGGAGGTTGCTGCCCGTGACGGTCGCTCCGCGCGACTTCCCCACGAACAAGGGCGGGCTGTGCCAGAAGGGGTGGACGAGCGCGACGGTGCTCCGCGCGACCGACCGGCTCACGACGCCGTTCCTGCGCGGACCGGACGGTGAGCTGCACCCGGCGTCGTGGGACGACGCGCTCGACGTCGTCACCGGCGCGATCACGCGCATCCAGGCGAAGCACGGGCGGGACGCGGTCGCGGTGTTCGGCGGCGGCGGGCTGACGAACGAGAAGGCGTACGCGCTCGGCAAGTTCGCGCGCACCGTGCTGCGGACGGCCAACATCGACTACAACGGGCGCTTCTGCATGGCCTCGGCGGCGGCGGGCTCGAACCGCGCGTTCGGCATGGACCGCGGGCTGCCGTTCCCGCTCGTCGACCTCGGAGGCGCGGACGCGGTCCTGCTGCTCGGGTCGAACCTCGCCGAGACCATGCCCCCGTCGGTGCAGCACCTGGCAGGCGTGCGGTCGCGCGGCGGTCTCGTCGTCGTGGACCCGCGGCGCAGTGCGACGGTGGCGCTGACCGGCGAGCCGGAGCCGCGGGCGGGGGTGGCGGCGGGCGTCGGGCCGGTGGGGGACCAGGGCCTGCACCTGCAGCCCGTGCCGGGGACCGACCTCGTCGTCCTCCTCGCTCTGCTGCACGTGGTCGTCGTGGAGGGGCTCGTCGACGAGGAGTACGTCGCGGCGCGCACCACCGGGTTCGACGACGTGCGGCGCTCCGTCATGGCGTGGTGGCCCGAGCGTGCCGAGACGGTGTGCGGGGTCCCGGCCGAGCGGCTGCGGCACGTCGCGCGGCTGCTCGCCGCGGCGTCGCCGGCGCGCGGCGGGGCGGGGGCGTACCTGCTCACGGGCCGCGGCGTCGAGCAGTCCTCCCAGGGGACGGCGACCGTCACGGCCACGATCAACCTCGCGCTCGCGCTCGGCCTGCCGGGACGCGTCGGGTCCGGGTACGGGGCGATCACGGGTCAGGGCAACGGGCAGGGCGGTCGCGAGCACGGGCAGAAGGCCGACCAGCTCCCCGGCTATCGCAAGATCGACGACCCCGCGGCGCGCGCGCACCTCGCGGCCGTCTGGGGCGTGGACCCCGCGACGATCCCCGGGCCGGGCATGCCAGCGGTGAAGCTGCTGCGCTCGCTGGGCTCCGGGGAGGAGGAGCGGCCGCGCGCGCTCCTCGTGCACGGGTCGAACGTGGTCGTGAGCGCGCCGAACGCCGACCGGGTCGTCGACGGCCTGCGCGCGCTCGACCTGCTCGTGGTGTGCGACGTCGTGCCCTCCGAGACCGCGCTGCTCGCCGACGTCGTGCTGCCCGTGACGCAGTGGGCCGAGGAGGAGGGCACGATGACGTCGCTCGAGGGGCGGGTGATCCGGCGCCGTCGGGCGGTCGACGCCCCGGGCGAGGCGCGGTCGGAGCTGTGGATCCTCGCGGAGCTCGCGCGGCGCCTCGGGTCCTCGGTCGCGTTCCCGACCGACCCGGCCGTGGTGTTCGACGAGCTCGCGCGTGCCTCGGCGGGCGGCGTCGCCGACTACTCGGGGCTGAGCCACGCACGCCTCGACGCGGACGAGGCCGACGGCGGGCCGGGACTCTTCTGGCCGGTCCCCGCGGCGTCGGGCGAGCCGCACCCCGGCACGCCGCGTCCGTTCCTCGAGCGCTTCGCGACCCCCGACGGCCGGGCCCGCATGGTGCCCGTCGACCACGTCGGGCCGAGCGACGACGTCCGGCCCGACGCGCCCGTCTACCTCGTCACGGGCCGGGTGCTGCAGCACTACCAGTCCGGGGCGCAGACGCGCCGCGTGCCCGAGCTCGACCGCGTCGTCCCTGCTCCGTTCGTCGAGATGCACCCGGTGCTCGGCGTCCGGCTCGGCATCGCCGACGGCGACCGTGCGCGCCTCACGTCGATCCGCGGACAGGTCGAGGCCGCAGCGCGCTGGACCGACCGCATCCGGCCCGACACGGTCTTCATGCCGTTCCACTGGAGCGGCGCCGGGAGCGTCAACCGCGTGACGACCGACGCGACCGACCCGATCTCCGGGATGCCGGAGTTCAAGGTGTGCGCGGTGGACGTCCGCCGCGCACCTGACGTCGACGACCCGGCGGGCGGCGGCACGACGCCCGTCCGCGACCGGCAGGAGGTGCTCGCATGAGCGGGACGAACGGGCGGACGACGCGCGTCGTCGTCGTCGGCAACGGCATGGTCGGCGCGCGGTTCGCGCAGGACCTCGTGGCGCGCGTCGGCTCCGGCGCGGACGTCGCGCCGGTCGAGGTGACCGTGCTCGGCGCCGAGGAGTACGAGCCGTACAACCGGGTGCTGCTCAGCGAGGTCGTCGCCGGGAAGGTCGACCTCGCCGCGATCGGCCTGCCCGTGACGGACGATCCCCGCGTGACGGTGCGCCGCGGCACGGAGGCCATCGCGATCGACCGCGCCGCGCGCCGCGTCGTCACGGCCGACGGCGGGTACCCGTACGACGCCGTCGTCCTCGCGACCGGCGCGGCCGCGCGCGTGCCCGACGTCGCCGGGCTGACCGGTCCCGACCTGCCCCGCGGCGCGCACGCGCTGCGCACGCTCGACGACGCGCGGGAGATCGTCGCCGCGTCGGTGAACGCGCAGCACGCCGTCGTCGTGGGGGCCGGGGTGCTCGGCCTCGAGGTCGCGTGCGGCCTCGCCCGGCGCGGCGTCGCCGTGAGCCTCGTGCACGGCGGCGAGAGCCTCATGGACCGCCAGCTCGACGGCGCGGCGGGCGGCGTGGTGGCCCGCAGCCTCGCGGCGCTCGGGGTGCGCACGTGGACGCGCGCGAGCACCGAGCGCGTGCGCGTCGGGTCCGGGCACGTGCGCGGCGTCGCCCTGCGCGTGCCCGACGACGGCCGCGCGCCCTCGTCGACCGGCCTCGCCTCGTCGTCCGGTCCGACCGAGCTGCCCGGCGGGACCCGCGTCGTCGAGATCGAGGCCGATCTCGTCGTGCTCGCGTGCGGCACGGTTCCCGAGACCGGCCTCGCGCGTGCCGCGGGGCTGACGGTCGACCGGGGCGTCGTCGTCGGCGACGACCTCGCGAGCCCCGACGACCCCGCGGTCTTCGCGATCGGCGACTGCGCGCAGCCGCCCGAGGGCGGGTCGGGGCTCATCGCCCAGGGCTGGGACCAGTCGCGTCGCCTCGCGGACGCCCTGGCCGCCACGGCCATGGCGACGGCCCCGGCGGCGGCCGCGCCGCGTGACGGACGCCGCGACGTCGGGCACCCCGGGGCGGGGCCGACCGACGGCGAGGCCGGCACCCGCCCGCCCGCCGCGGCGTCCCCGCACGTGCGGCTCGGGGGCGACCAGGACCGCCCGAGCATGGCGCTCCGGCTCGCGATGAGCGTCGTCGCGCGGCCCGTCGTGTCAGGGCCACAGGTCACCGGGGTGTCGTCTCGCCCTGACACGCCGCAGGACCCGACCCAAGTGTCAGGGCCACAGGTCACCGAGGTGTCCACTCGCCCTGACAGCGCGCGCGCGGCCGCCATCGGGACCGACGTCGTCCGGGTCAAGGCGGCGGGCCTCGAGATCGTGACGATGGGGGTGTGCGGCGTGCGGCGCCCGCACGACCCCGCCCACCGCTCCGTCACCCTGAGCGACCCCGTGTCGGGGCGTCACGTCGAGGTGGTCGTCGCGGACGGCCTGCTCGTCGGCGCGACGTGCGTCGGCGCGCCCGACGTCGGTGCGGACCTCACCGCCACGTACACGCGGCGCGTCCCCGTCCCCGCCGACCCGGCCCACCTCCTGCTGCAGCCGGTCGCGCAGGTGGCGGCGCCGGCGTCGACGCCGACGCACATGCCCGACCGCACGACGGTGTGCACGTGCAACGGCGTGACGAAGGGCGACATCGTCGGGTGCTGGCACGACGGCGCCCGCAGCGTCGACGACGTCGCGCGGGCCACGCGGGCGACGACCGGCTGCGGCGGCTGCAAGGACGTCGTGTGCGGTCTCGTGGACTGGCTCGCGAAGGCGGACCCGGACCAGTCGGCGCGCGCCAGGCAGGCCCGGGTGGCGGCCGCGCGCTGAGGCGTGCCGTCTTCTCACCCGCGCGCCCGTCGCCGTGTGAGAAGACCGTTACGGCCGGGCAACGACCGGGGCACTGTCGTGAAACCGCCCCTCCGTAGCGTCGTCCGTACCTTCCCGGCCGGCGCTCATGGCCCGCGGTGGCCGGGGTGGTGGCTCGCCCGCCCCCGCTCACCCTCAGGAGCTCGCCGTGACCGGACCTCAGACCGATCCCGCCCCCGCACCGGGCGCTGCGTCGACCTCGTCGCGACACCTCGTCGTCGTCGGTGGCGGCATGGTCGCCCAGCGGCTCGTCGAGGCGCTGCGCGCTCGTGACGGCGCGGGCGCCTGGCGCATCTCGGTGTTCGCCGAGGAGCCGCGCAAGCCCTACGACCGCGTGGCCCTGACGAGCTACTTCTCGGCACGCGACGCCGAGGAGCTGACGCTCGGCGACCCGGCGCTGTGGGACGACGAGCTCGTCACGCTGCACCGCGACTGCGCCGTCACGGCGATCGACCGCGAGGCGCAGACCGTGACCGACCGGCTCGGCCGCGTCCACGCCTACGACGAGCTGGTCCTCGCGACCGGCTCGAACGCCGCGATGCCGCCGATCCCCGGCAACGACCTGCCCGGCGTGTTCGTCTACCGCACCATCGACGACGTCGCGGCGCTGCGCGGCTGGGTCGAGGAGAAGCGGCGCAGCACGACGACCGAGGGCGGCTGGGAGCGGCCGGTACGCGGCGCCGTCATCGGCGGTGGCCTCCTGGGCCTCGAGGCCGCGGGCGCGCTCAAGGCGCTCGGCGCCCAGGCCACGGTCATCCAGTTCGGCACGCACATGATGGACGCGCAGATCGACCTCGGCGGCGGCGAGGCGCTCAAGCGCCTCATCAACGGCATGGGCATCGCGGTCCGCTGCAACACGGGGACCAAGGAGATGAAGGTCTCCCGCAAGACCGGTCACGTGGGCCGGCTCGACTTCGCCGACGGCGGGCGGCTCGACGTCGACGTGGTCGTCGTCGCGACCGGCGTCCGGCCGCGCGACGAGCTCGCGCGGGCCGCCGGCCTCGAGGTCGGGGCTCGGGGCGGCGCCGTCGTCGACCTCGCGTGCCGCACCGAGGACAAGCACGTCTGGGCCGTCGGCGAGGTCGCGTGCATCGAGGGCCGCTGCATCGGCCTCGTCGCGCCGGGCTACGCGATGGCGGAGGTCGTCGCGGACCGCCTGCTCGGCGGCGAGGCGACGTTCCCGGGCGCGGACACCGCGACCAAGCTCAAGCTCCAGGGTGTCGACGTCGCGAGCTTCGGCGACGCGTTCGGCCGCACCGAGGGCGCGATGGAGCTCGTCTACGCGGACCCGGTCGCGGGCGTCTACAAGAAGCTCGTCCTGTCGGACGACGCGCGCACGCTCCTCGGCGGCGTGTTCGTCGGGGACGCGACGCCGTACGCGTCGCTGCGGCCCATGGTCGGCGCGGAGCTGCCGGGCGACCCCGGCGCGTTCCTCCTCCCGGAGGGCAGCGGCGGCGGCGCCCCGACGCTCGAGCTGCCCGACGACGCCACGGTCTGCTCGTGCAACAACGTGTCGGCCGGGACCATCCGCGGCGCCGTCACGGAGCACGAGTGCACCGACCTCGCGAGCGTCAAGGCGTGCACCAAGGCCGGGACGTCGTGCGGGTCGTGCCTCCCGCTCGTCAAGAAGATCACGACGACCGAGCTCACCCGCGCCGGCGTCGAGGTCTCCAACGCGCTGTGCGAGCACTTCGAGCTCTCCCGTGCCCAGCTCTTCGACGCCGTGCGCGTCGCGGACCTGCACACGTTCAGCGAGATCATCGGGCGGTTCGGGCGCGTTCCCGAGGCGGTGGCCGATACCGAGGGAGCCGTCCTCGTCCGCGACGCCGGCCGCGGCTGCGACATCTGCAAGCCGGTCGTGGCGTCGGTCCTCGCGTCGCTCGGCAACGGGCACATCCTCGAGGGCGAGCAGGCGACGCTCCAGGACACCAACGACCACGTCATGGCGAACATGCAGAAGGACGGCACGTACTCGGTCGTCCCGCGCATCCCCGGCGGCGAGATCACACCTGACGGCCTGCTCGTGATCGGCCAGGTCGCGAAGGACTTCGGGCTCTACACGAAGATCACGGGCGGCCAGCGCATCGACATGTTCGGCGCGCGCATCGAGCAGCTCCCGCACATCTGGCGGCGCCTCGTCGAGCACGGCTTCGAGTCGGGCCACGCGTACGGCAAGTCGCTGCGCACGGTGAAGTCGTGCGTCGGGTCGACGTGGTGCCGGTTCGGCGTGCAGGACTCCGTGGGGATGGCCGTCGAGCTCGAGCTGCGCTACCGCGGGCTGCGCTCGCCGCACAAGATCAAGCTCGGCGTCTCGGGCTGCGCCCGCGAGTGCGCCGAGGCCCGGGGCAAGGACGTCGGCGTCATCGCGACGGACAAGGGCTGGAACGTGTACGTGGGTGGCAACGGCGGCTTCACGCCGCGGCACGCGCAGCTCCTCGCCGAGGACCTCACCTCGGACGAGCTGATCCGCACGATCGACCGGTTCCTCATGTACTACATCCGCACGGCCGACCGCCTGCAGCGCACGGCCGCGTGGGTCGAGGACTACGAGGGCGGGCTCGAGGCGATCCGCGAGGTGATCATCGAGGACTCGCTCGGCATCGGGGCCGACCTCGACGCCGCGATGGTCCGGCACGTCGGCGACTACGAGGACGAGTGGCGCGCGGTCCTCGAGGACCCGGAGAAGCTGCGCCGCTTCGGCTCGTTCGTCAACGCGCCCGCCGAGCCCGACCCGGACCTCGCCTACGTCACCGAGCGCGGCCAGATCCGCCCCGCGACGGCCGCCGAGCGCGCCGCCGCCCTGGAGGTCGCCCGCGCCGCGGGGGACACCGACCCCGCAGTCCTGACCGGCCCCGTCGTCATCGCGGGCTCAACCCTGGAGGTGCGTCGATGAGCACGCCGACCGTCGTTCCCGAGCCGTTGTCAGCACAGGGCCGGTCCCTGGACCCGGCGGGCGCTGACAGCTCCGCGCCCGCGGCCTGGGAGCGCGTGTGCCTGGTGCGCGACCTGCTCGTCGAGCGCGGTGCCGCCGCGCTCGTCGGCGGGGTGCAGGTGGCCCTGTTCCGCCTCCCCGACGACACGGTGCGCGCCGTCCAGCAGCGCGACCCGTTCTCCGGCGCCAACGTCATGTCGCGCGGGATCGTCGGGACGCGCGGCGGTGTACCGACGGTTGCCGGCCCGATGTACAAGCAGGTGTTCGACCTCGCGACCGGCCGCTGCCTCGACAAGGTCGGCTTCGAGCCCGTCGACGGCCTCGCCGCGGACCTGGCGACCTGGCCGGTCGAGGTGCGCGACGGCGTCGTGCACGTGGGGACCCGGCCGTGACCACGCTGCTCGGGCTCGACGTCACGGGGCGCACCGTCCTCGTGGCCGGTGGCGGTCCGGTCGCCGCCCGGCGTGCCCGCGCCCTGGCCGACGACGGCGCGCACGTCCGCGTCGTCGCCCCGCAGCTCTGCGAAGACCTGCGCGACCTGGTCGTCGCCTCGCTGAGCGCGGGTGGTCCCTCGTCCATCCGTCCCACCGACGAGGTCTACCCCGTGCTCGACGACCGCTCCAGGACGGTCACCTGGGTGCCGCGCGAGGTGCGCGAGACCGACCTCGACGACGCGTGGCTCGTGCTCACGGCCACGGACGACTCCGCGGTCAACCGCACGGTCGCGGAGTGGGCGTCGCGGCGACGCACGTGGTGCGTCAACGCGGGCGCGGCGCACGAGGGGAGCGCGCGGACGCCCGCGACGACCCGCAGCGGGGACGTGCTCGTCGGGGTCGTGAGCGACGTGACCTCGCCGCACACGGCACGGGCCGACGTCGCGACCACCGGCCCGACCACCGACATGACCACCGGTATGACCACCGGCCCGACCACCGCCGCGACCCCCGCCGCGATGGTGGGTGCCGACCCGCGCCGGGTCCGCGCCGTCCGCGACGCGATCGCCGAGCACCTGCGCGCCGGCGGCGCGGACCAGCGCCGGCGCCGGCCTGCCCCGGGCGGGCTCGGCCGGGTGACGCTCGTGGGTGGCGGGCCGGGCGCCGTCGACCTGCTGACCGTGCGCGGACGACGCGCCCTCGCCGAGGCGGACGTCGTCGTCGCGGACCGGCTCGGCCCGGTCGACGTGCTCGAGGAGCTCGCGCCCGGCGTCGAGGTGATCGACGTCGGCAAGACCCCCGGCAACCACCCCGTCCCGCAGCACGAGATCAACGCGATCCTCGTCGAGCAGGCGCAGCGCGGGCGCGTCGTCGTCCGCCTCAAGGGCGGCGACCCGTTCGTCTACGGGCGGGGCGGCGAGGAGGTCGTGGCGTGCCGGGAGGCCGGCGTGCCGGTCGAGGTGGTCCCCGGGATCTCGAGCGCGCTGAGCGTCCCGGCGCTCGCCGGCATCCCCGTGACGCACCGCGGGACCGTCGCCGCGTTCCACGTCGTGAGCGGCCACGAGGGGCTCGACGACGCCTCGCTCGCCTGCGTCCGCGATCGCGCGGCTACGCTGGTGGTCCTCATGGGTGTCTCGCAGCTCTCCCGCATCACGGCCCAGGCGCTCGACGCCGGGGCCGACCCGAGCCTGCCCGTCGCGATCGTCGAGAACGGTTCGACGCCGCGCCAGCGCGTGACGCGAGCTTCGCTCGGGGACGTCGTGGAGCGCGCCGCCCAGGTCGGGGTCCGGGCCCCGGCGATCATCGTGGTGGGGGACGTCGCCGCGGAGGGACGGCTCGACCCGGCGACGGTCGCGTGAGCGGCGAGGTCCTCCCGGCCGAGCGCGCTCTCGGGCAGGTCATGGCCGGTTGCACCGTGCTGGTCACGGCCGACCGGCGCAAGAGCGAGCTCGCCTCCGCGCTCCAGCGCCGCGGCGCCGAGGTGCGGCACGCACCCGCGCTGAGCATGGTCCCGCACGCCGACGACGAGCAGCTCCTCGCCGGGACGCGTGCGCTCGTCGAGCACCCGCCGGACGTCGTCGTGGTGACCACCGGGATCGGCTTCCGGTCGTGGATCGAGGCCGCCGACGCGCACGGCCTCGCCGACCGCCTGCTCGAGGTGCTCGCCGACGCGCGCATCGTCGCGCGCGGTCCCAAGGCCCGCGGCGCCATCCAGGCCGCCGGGCTGACCGCCGACTGGGTCGCGGAGTCCGAGACGTCCGCGGAGATCGCCGACGTGCTGCTCGGCGAGGGCGTCGCGGGGCTGCGCATCGCCGTCCAGCACCACGGGGCGGGCGCCGACGGGCTGGACGTCGTCTTCGCCGAGGCGGGCGCCGAGGTCGCGAGCCTCGTCGTGTACCGGTGGGGACCGCCTCCCGACCCGGACGCCGTGCGCGCGTCCGTCGAGGCGGCGGCCGTCGGCGAGATCGACGCCGTCGTCTTCACGTCCGCGCCCGGCGCCGAGGCGTGGCTGCGCGCGGCCGAGGAGCACGGGGTCGGCAAGCTCGTCGTGTCGCGGTTCCGCGACGGGTCGATGGTGGCGGCCGCGGTCGGACCCGTCACGGCCAAGCCGCTCGAGCACCGCGGCGTCACGCCGCTCCAGCCCGAGCGGGGACGCCTGGGCGCCCTCGTGCGCACGCTCGTCGCGCACTACGAGCACGCCGAGACCGTCGCCCTCGCGACCGTCGCGGGCGTCCTGCAGATCCGCTCGCGCGTCGCGGTGCTCGACGGCGAGGTGCTGCCCCTGTCGCCCAGCGCGCTCGAGGTGCTGCGGCTCCTCGCGGCACGCCGCGGCGAGGTCGTCACGCGCGACGACGTGCTCGACGTGCTGCCCGGCGACTCGCGCGACCCCCACGCCGCCGAGGTCGCCGTCGCGCGGCTGCGCGAGGCCACCGGCCGTCGCGACCTCGTGAAGACCGTCGTCAAGCGCGGATACCGATTGGAGCTCGCATGAGCACGGAGATCCTGGCGTTCCCGTCCGGCGTCTCGCCCGAGGGTGCGGTGCGAGGTGCGGCGGCCGTGCCGGGGGCGCGCCCCGCGGCGGGAGGCGGCGGCCGTCCGGTCGGCCGGAGCCTCCCGGTGCTCGTCGGGTGCTCCCACGGCACGAGCGACCTCGCCGGGCGCGAGGTGATCCGGGCGCTGCTCGACGACGTGCGCGCAGCCCGGCCCGACCTCGACGTGCGCGAGGCGTTCGTCGACGTGCAGCAGCCCGAGGTCGCGGACGTCGTGACGTCGGTCGTCGTGCCCACGCGACCGGGAGCGGGCGGCGACGGCGCCGAGCCCGACGGCCCGGCCGTGGCACCGCACGATGCGGTCGTCGTGCCGCTGCTGCTCTCGGGCGGGTTCCACGTGGGCGTCGACATCGCCGAGTCGGTCGCGGACCGCGGCCCCGGGACCGGCAATGCCGCTGCCGCCACGCCGCTCGGCCCGGACGAGCGGCTGGTCGACCTCCTGGCGGACCGCCTCGCGGAGGCGGGAGTGCGGCCGCAGGACGCCGTGGTGATCGCCGCGGCGGGGTCGAGCCGACCAGGGGCGGCGCACGACGTCGAGCAGCTCGCCGCGGGCCTGCGTACGCGGCACGCCGGCCCGGTGACCGTCGGCTACGGGGCCATGGCGAAGCCCTCCGTGCCCGACGCCGTCGCCGCCGCGCGCGCGTCCCTCGCCCTGACAGCGGGGCCGGGTGAGCCGACGGCGCGCGGCGAGGTGCCGACGTCGGGCACGGGGCCGCGCGTGGTGGTCGCGGCGTACCTGCTGGCGCCGGGCTACTTCTACGACCGCGTGCTCGAGGCGGGCGGGGACGTCGTGACGGCACCGCTGGCCCCGGACGCGCGGCTCACGGCGATCGTCCTCGACCGCTACGCCTCCGCCGCCGCGACCCTCGCGAGGTAGCGCGGCGGTCCGCGAGACAACACCTGGGTGAGCGCGAGGTAGAACCCTGGTCGA
Source organism: Cellulosimicrobium sp. BMG9.23 (assembly GCF_059159985.1). Lineage (NCBI taxonomy): Bacteria > Bacillati > Actinomycetota > Actinomycetes > Micrococcales > Promicromonosporaceae > Cellulosimicrobium > Cellulosimicrobium sp. BMG9.23. The sequence continues at coordinate 428,638 of NZ_JBZGBZ010000002.1, read as the reverse complement.
CGACGCGGCGTCTACCCCGCGGCCCGGGCGAACCAGTCGAGCGAGAGCTCGGCGACCTCCTCCGGGGCGTCGTCGGTGATGAAGTGTGCCGCGTCGTCCACGTAGGCGAGCTCGAAGCGGTCGGCGTACCGTCCGGGATCGCGGCAGATGCGCCCCATGAGCTCCTCGGTCGTGGGGTGGTCGCGGCGGCCGAACACGACGAGGGTCGGCACCGTGAGCCGCCGGCTGCGGTAGGCGCCACGCATGATGCGCAGGGCTTCGGGCAGGACCATGCCGCGGGCGAGCGGACGCACCGCGGCGTCGACCTCGGGCCGCTGCATCGGGGCGAGATGGGCGTCGATGGTCGCCTCCGACATCGGGCGCGCGACGTACCGCTCGGAGAAGTCTCCGCGCAACGGGGCGCCCCTGCGGTGCCAGACGTACTTGGGCAGGTGCTGGAACGCCGGCACCAGCTTCGGGTGGAACGTCACGAAGCCGGGCCACACGGCAAGCTGCACAGCGGTCCGGACGCGCTCGGGGTGGTCGTAGGTGAGCTGCATCGCGGTGATGACGCCCATGTCGTGGGAGACGAGATGGGCGCGCTCGATGTCGAGGGCGTCGAGGAGGGCGAGCAGGTCGCGGAGCCGGGTCTCCCGTTCGATCCGCGGGTCGTGGGCCACGGTCCATCCGGCCCCCCGCAGGTCGGGGCAGTAGGCGCGGTATCCGTGTGCGGCGATCAGCGGAGCGATGGCGTGCCACTGCCACCAGTGCTGGGGACATCCGTGCAGCAGCACGACCGGGTCACCCTCGCCGATCACGGCGAGATGGGTCCGCAGACCCGGGGTGTCGACGACGAGATGGTCGAAGCCGGCGGCCTCGGGGAGCGGCGGAGTCCAGGTCGAGGCGAGCGTGGCCATGGCGGCCTCCTTCGAGCAGTGAACTACTATGTTCATAGTAGACCTGGTCGAAGGGGGCGTCCATGCCGGCGAGCACGCGGGAGCGAGGACTCGAGGCGGCGGTGGATCTGCTCGGCGCGCAGGGCGTTCGTGCGTTGAGCCACGCGCGGGTCGACGACCGGGCAGGTCTCCCGGCTGGTTCGACCTCCAACTGGTTTCGCACCCGCCGGGCACTGCTCGCCGGCGTGGTGGACTGGATCGCCGAGCGCGAGCGCGCCGATCTCGACCCTGCCACCCTGCCGGCGATCACGCGGGTCGACGAGCTGATCGACGGCCTGTCCGCCATGGTCGAGCTCCAGGCCGGTCCGTTCGCCGTGCGGACACGAGCGCGCTACGCGCTCTTCCTCGAGCTGGCGGGCGACCCGGAGCTGGGCGAGCCGCTGCGGCGGCAACGCCACGAGTTCGAGCGGTGGACCGAGCAGATCGTGATCGCGGTCGGCATCGCCGACCCGGTGCCGGCGACCCGGGCCCTCATGGCGTGCTGCGACGGTCTGCTCCTGCACCGGCTCACCGTCGACCCGGGTCTCGACATGCGTCCCGCCGTCGAACGCGAGGTGCGCGCGCTCGTAGGCTCGTGAGCAGCAGGCTGGTGCTGGTGCTGGTGCTGGTGCTGGTGCTGGTGCTGGCGTCGGTGACGGTGAGGCCGGAGCGCTACCGGCCGCCGAGGTGCGGTCGGGTCCGCGGGGCGAGCAGCGCGACGCCGACCGCGAGCAGCACCGTCACGCCGAAGCACACGACGTAGGCCGCGAGACCGAGCGTGGGGTGGAGCGCCCACAGCAGCGACCCGGTGACGGCGAGCGCGGTGGCGGCCGCGACGGCGTCGGACACCTGCAGCGCTGAGCTGTTCGCGCCCTGCTCCGCGACGGGCGAGAGCTCGAGCGTGAGCACCGAGAGCGTCGGGTGCGTCATGCCCATCCCGAGGCCTGCGAAGGTCCACGCGACCATGCCGACGACGGGCGGCACCGCCGTCCAGGCGAGCAGCGCCGCACCGGCGACGCCGAGCGCGACGAGCGTCCCCCCGAGCCGCACGTACCCCGCGTGCGTGAGCCCCCACGTCGCGCGGCCGCGCAGCCACGACCCCGTCGACCAGCCGACGGCGCCGAACGTCAGGACCGCGCCCGCGAGCGACGGGGACAGCCCGCGCTCGTGCGACAGCAGGAGCGGCAGGAGCACCTCGGCCCCCGTGAACGCCGCGGCGACGAGGCCGCGGATCGCGACGACGCTCGGCAGCCCGCGGGCGGCGCGCGTCGTGCCGCGCGGGAGGAGTCGCGGCACGGCCACGGCGATCGCCGCGAGCGAGAGCACGAGCAGCACGACGAGCCCGACGCCGCGGAGCTGGCCCGCGTAGTTCAGCGCGCCGATGCCCACGGCGGCGACGACGGCCCACGCGAGCGACGCCTGGCGGGCGGTGCGGTCGAGCGGCGACTCGGCGTCGTCGGCCGCGGTGTGCGCCGGGGATGAGCCCCGGGCGACGCGCATCCCGGGCCGCATGAGGAACAGCGCCGGGACCGCGAGCACGGGCACGGCGAGGAACACCCAGCGCCACCCGACGTGCTCGACGACCAGCCCGGCGATGGCCGGGCCGACGATCGACGGGATCACCCACGCCGCGGCGAACGCCGCGAACACCCGGGGTCGACTCTCGGTCGGGAACACGCGCGCCACGAGCACGTAGAGCGCGACGATGTACAGGCCCGTGCCCACGCCCTGCAGCACGCGGCCCGCGACGAGCACGAGCATGTCCTGCGCGAGCCCTGCCACGAGCAGGCCGGCGAGGAACAGGCCGATGCCCGTCCACAGCGGGGTCACCGGGCCGGCGCGGTCGCTCCAGCGGCCGGACGCGACCATCCCGACGACGCTCGACGCGAGCGACGCCGCGAACGCGAGCGTGTACAGGGTGAGCCCGTCGAGCTCGACGGCGACCGTCGGCATCGCGGTCGCCACGGCGAGCGCCTCGAACGCCCCGAGGAACACGAACGCGACCATGCCGAACAAGACGGTGCGCTGGGTCGCGGGCGTGAGCGACCCGGTCGCGGGAACGGTCGTGCGAGCCGCCTCGCCCGGGGTCGTGCCGGGTGGGGCGTCGGGCCGCGTGCGCGGTTCCGCGGTCATACGAGAACTACCTTTCCGGTCGTCGCGCGCTCCTCGAGCTCACGGTGGGCGCGCGCCGCCTCCGCGAGGGGTACCTGGTGGGTGACGACGCGCCACGTCCCGTCCGCCGCGAGCGCGAGCGCGCGCTCTTGCAGCGCGAACAGGTCTCCCCAGGGTCGGGCCTGGGGTCCCACGGCCCACCGTATGTCGTGGGACGGCGCCGGTCCGCTGGATTTCCGAGGGTCGTGGCCGACGTCACCGCCGTCGTGCGGGCGCTCCGCGACGCCGGGCGCCTGGTTCGCCGCGCCGGAGGACCAGCCGAAGAGGACCAGACGACCGCCGTCGCGCACGAGCGACGCCGCGTCCGTCCCGGCGGCGCCGCCGACGCCGTCGAGCAGCACCGTCGCGCCGCCCGGCCCGACGGCGGTGCGCGCCTCGTCGAGCCAGCCGTCCGCTCGGTAGTCGATCGCGGAGAGCGTCCCGCGCCGGGTGTCAGGGTCAGGGATCACCGGGGTGTCGTGCGGCCCTGACACGGCGGCGAAGGAGCGGACGAGCGCGACCTTGGCCGGTCCGCCCGCGAGCCCGACGACGCGTGCCCCCGCCGCGACGGCCGCCTGCACGAGCAGCGTGCCCAGCCCGCCCGCGGCGGCGGTGACGACCACGACGTCCTCCGCCGTGAGCTCCGCGAGGTCGAGGATCCCGACGGCGGTGCGGCCGGTCCCGATCATCGCGAGGGCGTCGGGCGCGGTGACGTGGTCGGGGACGCGGTGCAACGACTCGACCGGCACGACCGCGAGGCGGGCGTACCCGCCACCGTCGGGCCGCGCGCCGAGGTGGGCGGCGACGCGCCGGCCGCGCCAGGCGGCGTCGACCCCAGGCCCGACGGCGCTCACGACCCCGGCGACCTCGCGGCCCGGGATCGTCGGCAGGTCGGGAAGGGGGAGAGGGCCACCGGTCTCCCCGCGACGCAGGGTCGTGTCGAGCAGGTGGACGCCGTGCGCGCGCACGGCGACGAGCACCTCGCCCGGCCCGGGGACCGGGTCGGGCACGTGGTCGAGGACGAGGTTCTCGGGCGGTCCGAACGCGTGCAGGCGGATGGCGTCCACGGGTGCTCCCTGGTGATGGTCGATCGGTGGTGGTCGATCAGGTGCTGGGCGGCCGGCAGTGCCGGATTGCGCGGCCTGGCCGGTCGCGACTGCTAGTCTCGAACCTCAACAATTGTTGAGGTCAAGCGCTGCGATGGCGCCCTCCGAGGGCGGCTCGAGAGGAGGGACCGTGCCCGACGCCGTCGGCTCGCCCACCGCTGCAGGCTCGCCCGACGCGGTCGCGAGCGTCCTCGGCTCGCCCGTCGCCGTAGCGCCCGGTGAGGACACGCCCTCGCCGGGCGACGAGCTCACCGTCGGGCAGCTCGCCGCCCGCAGCGGAGTCGCGGTCTCCGCGCTGCACTTCTACGAGCGCGAGGGACTGCTGACGAGCCGACGCACGCCCGGCAACCAGCGGCGCTACCCGCGCGAGACGCTGCGCCGGGTGGCGTTCGTCCGCGCGTCGCAGCGCGTGGGGATCCCGCTCGCGCGCATCCGCGACGCGCTCGCGACCCTCCCCGACGACCGCACGCCGACCGCGAAGGACTGGCACCGGCTCTCCGTCGGATGGCACGCCGACCTGGACGCCCGGATCGAGCAGCTCACGAGGCTGCGCGACCACCTCACCGACTGCATCGGCTGCGGGTGCCTCTCGCTGCGTCGCTGCGTGCTCGTGAACCCGCACGACGAGCTCGGCGAGGAGGGACCGGGCCCCCGGACGCTGCTCGTCGAGGGCCTGGACGACTGACTCTCGGCACTCGGCACTCGGCACTCGGCTCTCGGCTCCGGGCGCCGGACTCCCGGTGACGGCCGACGGGCTCACCAGTTCTTGGTGCTGCCGCTCCCGTCGTCGCCGCCGTCGGACCCGCCCGGCTCGTCGCCGTACAGGTCGCGGTACTCCTGCTCCTCGCGGTCCGCCTCGTCCCGCGCCTCGGAGTTCTGCTCCTCGAGGCGGTCCTGACGCTGCTGCTCCTCGCGCTCGGCCTCGCTCTGCTGGTCGCCCTCGGAGCCCTCGCCCTCCGACCCCTCACCCCCCGACGCCTCGCTCTGCTCGTCGCCCTCCGAGCCCTCGCCCTCCTGCGGGTCGTCGGTGCCCTGGTTCTCGGGCTGGGAGTCCTGGGCCTGCTGCTGCTTGTCCTGGAGCCGCTGCTGCGCGGCCTCGGACTGCTCCTGCTGCTCGGGCGTCTGCTCGGACTCCCCGCAGTCGGGCCAGCCGCGGACCTGCTCGGCCGTCGCGTAGGACTGCTCGGCGTACTCGTACCACTCCTGGACGTCCTGCCGCAGCGCGTCCGGGTCCGGCTCGGTGCCGTCGCCGTACGGGTCGAGGACGGCTTCGTCGTACGGGAGACCGGCGTCGCGTGCGGCGATGGCCTCCTCGACCGCGGCGAGCTCGGCGGCCTTGCCGTCGCCGTACGCCATGTCGTCGTCGCCCGAGATCTCGTACGCGAGCGACAGGTTGGTCTGGATCATGCAGCGTTCCTCGGGCGTCTCGCCCTCGGCGAGGTCGTAGGCCTTCTGCAGCGATGTGATCGCGTCGTACGTCGCCCACGAGTCGCCGGCGCGGGCGTTCGCCGTCCCCGTGTTGAAGTGCGCCTTCCACGGCTCGACGAGGTTCATGGTCCGCTGCGACCCGTAGGTCCCGGCGGCGTCGAGGTACGCGCCCTCGTCGTAGTCGGCCTTCGCGAACGACGCGATCGGCGCGAGGAACGTCAGCTTGAACCCGAGCACGAGCAGCGCGACCACGACGGGCAGCGTGCCCAGCAGCCACCACGTACGACGGCGCAGCCGCGCGCGCCGCATCGCCGCGGCCGGGTGCACGGCTGGCCCGCCGCGGCCGGGCCGGCGGGGCGGGGCCGGGGGCGGGGTCCAGCTCATCGGCGCACCTCCGTGCCCGACGGTGCTCGCTCGCCTGCCGGGCGCGCGCCGGGTCGCACGAGCGACCGGGACGCGGACCGTGCCCAGAACCAGGCCTCGACGCCGAGCAGCACGACGAGCGCGAGCGCGAGCGGCCACACGACGGGACGGTACGAGGTGACGTCCCGACGGCCGTCCGCGGCGACCTGCTCGGGGTCGACCCCCGCGACGAGCGACGCGGTCTCCGTCGGCTCGGTGCGGTGCACGTAGGGGACGCCGAGCTGCTCGGCGAGCGTGCCGAGCGTCTCCTCGTCGATCGTCGAGAGCGCCGCCACGGGCTCACCGTCCTCGCTCGGCTGCGACCAGTCGACGATGTATTCCGCGTCGGCGGGGTCGACGTCCGGGTCGTACTCCTTCATGCGGCCCCCCTCGGGCGTGCCGTACCCGAGCACGGCGCCGCCGTCGATCAGCGGGGCGAGCTCCGCGAACGACCGCGGTTCGCCGTCGGCGGTCTGCTCGCCGTCGGACAGGAAGAACACGAGGCGCGTGTTCGCGGGGTGCAGCTCGGCGGACCCCTCGAGGGCCGTCCTCAGCTCGTCGAGCGGTCGGTCGGTGAGCGACCCCTGCGAGTACCGCGTGATCTCGCGGCGGAACGTCTCGGCCCACGACGTGATGGCCCGCGCGTCGGTGGTGAGCGGGAGCTGGCGCGAGGCCTGCGAGTCGAACGAGATGACCGAGTAGCGCGCGCCGGGGATCGCCTCGGTGAGGCTCACGACGTCGTGCCGCACGCCGTCGAGCCGCTCCTGGTCCTGGCCGGGACCGTAGTCCTCGGCGGCCATCGAGCCCGTGCGGTCGACGACGAAGAACATGTCGACGTTCGTCACCGACGTGTCGCGGTCCGTCGACGCGACCGACGGACCGAGACCGATGAGCGCGAGCAGCACGACCGCACCGGTGCGGCGCACCCAGGCCGCGCGCGGCGCACCCGGGCGGGCGGCGCCGTCGGGCCCGCGCCGGCCGGCGACCACGGCCTGCCACACCGTGAGCGCGAGCAACGGCACGACGACGAGCGCGAGCGCCCACACGGGGACGAGGGGCTGGAGGCTCATCCGTGCACCTCCGTCGAACGCGCGCTCACTGGCGCACCCGCCAGGCCACGACGAGCAGGAGCCCGACGCCCGCGACGGCCACGAGGAACCAGCCCCTCGGGCGGTCCGTGACGACGACCTCGGGCGAGGCGTCGAGCTCGACCGCCTGCTGCGCGACGACGTCGTCGACCATGCCCTGCACCGCGGCGGGGTCGTCGGCGAGGAAGTACAGGCCGCCGTCGGCCTCGACCGTCTCCCGGTACTCCGTCTCCTCGGGCGTCCCCTCGTAGCGCTGGGACCCGCCGAAGATGCCGTGCAGCGTGATGTCGCGCGACGCGACGAGGTCGGCGGCCTGCGGCAGCGTGTAGATGGGCTCTCCCGACACGTAGTTGTCCGTCGCGAGGATGATCGAGCGCGCGCGCTCCGTGTCCTCGCCGTCGAACTGCAGGGCGCACGTCGCGAGCCCGTCGCCGATGAGGCTCGCGCCCGCGAGGTTCGCCGTCGTGCCGGCGGTGAACTCCGCGAACTCGAGGATCTCGGCGTCGTCGGAGCCGCCCGTGTAGTCGAAGTCGGCCGGGTCCTTGTCGAGCGCGTCGATGCCTCGCTGGAGCTCTTCCTGGACGAGCGTGTAGTCGTTCGTCAGGGGGAAGACCGTGCGCGAGGAGGAGTTGAAGATCGACAGCGCGATCCGCTCGCCCTCGAAGCTGTCCACCAGCTCCTGGAACACCTTGAGGACCGCGCCGTCGTACTCGATCATCGAGCCGGACACGTCGAGGCACAGCACGATGTCGCGCGTCCCGAGGCGGTCGACGACGACGTCCGTCTCGACCGGCCGGGCCGCGACCGCGCCCGCGCCGACGACCGCGACGAGGAGACCGAGCGCCGTCGCGCCCTGGAGGAGCCGGTACCGGCGCACCCACGTTGCGAACGCGGGAACCTGAGCCAGGTACTCCGTGTTCGCGACCCACAGCACGTCCCGGTCGCGGTCCCGCGCCCGGCGACGCCGCGCGAGCCACCACGCCGCCGCGCCGAGGGCCACGACGAGGACGACCACGAGCGCCCACAGCCACGGCCAGAGGATCGACGTCCCCTGCGGGCCCGGCGTCACCAGGACCTCACCACGGTGCGGGCCCGGGCGATCGAGTCCTCGGCGTCGGTCGTGCGGGCCTTCGGGTCGTTCTCGTGGTCCGCGAACGACGGTCGGTAGTAGCGCGAGATGAGCCGGGTGAGCTCGTCCGCGCCCGAGAGCTGCTGGATCTCCGACAGCGTCATGGACGAGGCGTCCTGACCGAGGCGGCCCGTCGCGAAGCCGCGCACCTCGGACGAGAGCGCGAGGTGCAGCGACCGCTCGTCGAGCTCGCCCGCGTGGAAGCGCTGCGCGACGGCGTCGAGCCGGCGCTCGTACTCGGTGCGCAGGGCCCCGTACGGGTCGAGCGGTCCGGCGGGCGACGGGGGCGGCGGCACCGACGCGGCCTTCTCCGCGGCGCGTGCGCGGGTGAGCCAGAAGACGAGGAACACGATCGCGGCCGCGACGAGCAGCACGGCGATCCCCACGGCCGTCCACCACCCCGGGTAGCCCACGGGGTCCACGAGCTCATCGGCGGGCACGCTTCTGCCTCCCCAACAGCTCGACGAAACGCTGCACGACGTCGCCCGTGCCGTCCACGAGCACGCCCTCGACCTGGACCCGGCGCAACCGGTCCGCGACCTCCGCGCGCCGCCGCGTCCGTTCCCCGGCCGCAGCCTCGGCGAGCGCCGCCCGGCCGCGCAGGAACGCGGGCAGCCGCAGCGCGCCGTCGACGTCCTCGACCTCGCGGTGGCTCGCTGCCGGACCCCCGACCGCGACGGGGGACAGGTCCGCGACCTGCACGACCATGACCTCGTGCCGTACGCGCAGCGAGCGCAGGAGCTGGTCGTGCTGCGCGGCGGGACGCGCCTCGTCCGTCACGACGACCACGAGCGAGCGGCGCCGGAACGCCGAGAGCACGCGGTCGAGGGGACGGGCGAGGTCGCTCGGCGGGGCGTCGGGCCGCCACAGGCCCTCCACCGTGGTCAGCAGGACCTCGAGGTCCTGCGTGCTCGCGCGCGGTGGGAGCTGGACGAGGCGCTCGGCGTCTCCCGCCACGAGCGCGACCCGGTCGCCGCGGTCCCGCGCCAGGTAGGCGACGAGCGCGCAGCAGAAGCTCGCGACCTCGGCCTTCGTCTCCCCGCTCGGCGCGGTCGCGCCCATCGGGCGCCCCGTGTCCACCACGAGCACGAGGTTGAGGTTCGACTCGCGCACGAACCGCCGGACCACGGGGATGCCCGCCCGCGCCGACGACTTCCAGTCGATGTCACCGACGTCCTCGCCCGGAGCGTACAGGTGCAGGTCGTCGAAGTCCTGCCCGTGCCCCTTGAAGACCGACCGGTGCCGCCCCTCGAGCAGGCCGGAGGCCCGGCGGGCGACCGGAAGGTCGAGCCGGGCACGCACCTGGGCGAGGCGGGAGACGTCGGGCACGGGGATCTCTCGGGTGGTGCGGGACGGGGTCAGGGGGTGGGGACGGCGTCGAACACGGCGTCCACGAGCTGCTCCGGCGGGACGTTGTTCGCGAGCGCGTCGAACGTGCGCACGAGGCGGTGGCGCAGCACGGAGTACCGCACGGCCTTGATGTCGTCGGGCACGACGAACGCGCGCCCCGCGAGGATCGCGAGGGCCTGACCGACGCGCATGAGCGCGATGCCGCCGCGCGGCGACGCGCCGACGCGCACGTGCCGGTCGAAGCCGGGGATCGGGCGCGGGCCGGAGAAGCGCGTCGTGTTGATGAGGTCGACGACGTAGCGCTTCACCGAGTCGTCCACGTAGACGTCGTCGACGAGCGCGCGCAGGAAGCGGACGTCGTCGAGCGAGACCGGCTGGGCGGTGATCGGCTCGCTCATCTGGCCCGTCGCGACGCGCTGCAGGATCTCGAGCTCCTGCTGCGGCGTCGGGTACGTCAGCACCTCCTTCATGAGGAAGCGGTCCATCTGGGCCTCGGGCAGCACGTACGTGCCCTCCTCCTCGATGGGGTTCTGCGTCGCGAGCACCATGAACGGGTCCGGGAGCGGGTAGTTCTCGCCACCGATCGACGTCTGCTTCTCCTGCATCGCCTCGAGCATCGCCGACTGCGTCTTCGCGGACGAGCGGTTGATCTCGTCGAGGAGCACGACGTTCGCGTGCACGGGTCCGAGCTGGGTCGTGAACTCGCCGGTCGCGTAGTTGTAGATCTGCGTGCCGACGATGTCGTTCGGCATGAGGTCGGGCGTGCACTGGATGCGGTGGAAGCGGCCGTCGATCGCCGCGGCGAGAGTCTGCGCGGCGGTCGTCTTGGCGAGGCCCGGCACCGACTCGAGGAGGATGTGGCCGCCCGCGAGGAGCGAGCTCACGAGGGCCGTGCGCAGCGCCTCCTGGCCGACGAGGCGCTGGTCGAACACCTGGCCCACGCGCTTGAGGAGGTGGCTCGCGCGGTCGAGGTCCGCCGTCGAGATGCTGCCGTGCCCTGCGGCCATGGGTCGCCCTTCGGGGTGAGGATCGGTGCGTCGGTGCGGCACGCGGTCCGCACGGGTACGTCCGTCCGGGGCGTCGCGACCCCCCGGCCAACCCGGCCCAGTATGCCAGCGGGACCTGACGACCGACCGGCTCCGTCCACAGGCAGTCCACAGGCCCGGGTGGGAGGGCTCCCACGGGCGCGAAGGGCGCTCCCGCACCCGCGCGGTTCCCGTCCGACGCCGCGACGCGCCTACCCTGGTCGCGTGACCTCGACCGCCGTGCGCCGTGCGCCGACCGACGCGCGCCCCGCGAACCCGTGGTGGCTCGTCCTCGCGGGGCCGTTCGCCGTCGTCGTCGCGGTCCTCGCCGTGCTCGCCGCGGGGGCCTTCTCGGGCGCGTTCGCCGCGATCCCCGGGTTCAGCGACCCGGGCGCGCTGGTGCGCTACGGGACGCCCGTCGTCACCGTGCTCACCGAGCTGTCCGTCGCCCTGACGCTGGGCTCGCTCGTGCTCGCGGCGGTCGCGCTGCCCGCGGGGGAGTCCGTGCGGCGGGCGCTCGGCCTCTCCGGCGTCGCCGCGGCGACCTGGGCCGTGCTCGCCGTGCTCCAGGTCGTCCTGCGGTACTCGTCGATCTCCGGCACCCCCGTCACGGCCGAGACGTTCGGGGACCAGCTCGGCCTGTTCGTCTCGCAGGTGAGCCTCGGGCGCAACTACCTCGCCGTGGTCGTCGTCGCCGCGGTCACCTCGGCGCTCGCGCTCGCCGTGCGCAGCGCGACGGGGGCGCTGTGGACGGCGCTCGTCGCGCTGCTCGCCATCGCGCTGCAGGCCAACACCGGGCACGCCGCGGGCGCCGCGTCGCACGAGCTCGCGGTGTCGTCGATGTTCCTGCACCTCGCCGGTGCCGCGCTGTGGGTCGGCGGGCTCGGGACGCTCGCCGTCGTGCGCGTGCGCGGCGGCCTCGGGCGCCAGGACTTCGCCGCCGCCGTCTCCCGGTACTCCGCGATCGCGCTGTGGTGCTACGTCGCCGTCGCGGTCTCGGGCGTCGCGAACGCGACCATCCGCGTCGACACGCTCGACGGTCTGACCACCGACTACGGCATCCTCCTGCTCACCAAGGTCGCGCTCATCGTCGTGCTCGGCGTCGTCGGGTTCGCGCACCGCGAGCTCGTCGTGCGCCGCCTCGCCGGCCCGACGACGCCCGGTCGCCCGGGCGGTCGAGGCGGCGGTCAGGGTGGCGGTCGGGGTGCCACGGCGGGTGTCGCGGACGCGACGCGGTGGCTCTTCTGGCGGCTCGTCGCGGTCGAGCTCGCGATCATGGGCGCGGTCTCCGGCGTCGCGGTCGCGCTCGGCTCGACGGCGCCGCCCGTGCCGCAGACGGAGTTCGCCGACCCGACGGCCGCCGAGATCGTCACCGGCCACCCCCTGCCGCCCGAGCCGACGCTCGCGCTGTGGTTCACCCAGTGGCGCTGGGACCTGCTGCCGGCGTTCGCGTGCGGCGCGGCGCTCGTCGTCTACCTCGGGTGGGTGCGCCGGCTCGCGCGGCGCGGCGACCGCTGGTCCGTGGGGCGCACGGTGTCGTGGTGCCTCGGCATCGTCATCCTGTTCTGGGTGACGTCGGGCGGGCCGGCCATGTACGGGCACGTGCTGTTCAGCGCCCACATGGTGCAGCACATGATCCTCGCGATGGTCGTGCCGATCTTCCTCGTGCTCGCGGCCCCCGTGACGCTCCTCCTGCGCGCGGTGCCGCCCCGCAAGGACGGGTCGCGCGGCCCGCGCGAGTGGGTGCTCGCGATCGTGACGTCGCGGGTCGGGCAGTTCTTCGCGAACCCGATCGTCGCCGCGGTGAACTTCGCCGGGTCGATGATCGTCTTCTACTACACGCCCGCGTTCGAGTACGCGCTCACGACGTACGCCGGGCACCTCGCGATGCTGCTGCACTTCACGCTCGCCGGCTACCTATTCGCGAACGCGCTCGTCGGCATCGACCCGGGCCCGCACCGGCCGCCGTTCCCGCAGCGGCTGCTCCTGCTCTTCGCGACCATGGCGTTCCACGCGTTCTTCGGCGTCGCGCTGACGTCCGGCGAGATCCTCTTCGTGCCGGAGTGGTTCGGGCTGCTCGGCCGCGAGTGGGGGCCGAGCGCCATCGAGGACCAGCAGCGCGGCGGCGGCGTCGCGTGGGGCATCGGCGAGCTGCCGACGCTGATCCTCGCGATCGTCGTCGCCGTCCTGTGGACGAAGTCCGACGAGCGCGAGGCGAAGCGTCGCGACCGCCAGGCCGACCGCGACGGCGACGCCGAGCTCCAGGAGTACAACGCCCGGCTCGCCGCGATGGCCGAGCGCGACGACCGCACCCCGCGCTGAGCCGCCGAACACGGGGTTGGCCACCGGATCGCGAACTTTTCGGTGGCTGACCCCGTGGTCGAGGGTCGATGATCCCGTGCTCGACGGAGCTTCTGGCCGTCCACAGCCATTGGCTTCCGGCTGGCCCATCCACAGCGACGGGGCGGCGCCCACCGGTCAGGGTGCCGACCGGCTTCCCTGGGTGCATGCGACTGCCTCCCGACCTCGTGCGCACTGCTGACCATCAGGCAGGTCTCCTGTCCGCAGACCAGCTCGCGGCGTCCGGAGTGACGTCTCGGGTGGCGTGCCGTCGCGTCGACACGGGTGCGTGGGTCCGCGTGACCCGGGGCGTCTACGACGTCATGCCCGGATCGTGGTCCGCCGAGTCGTGGGATGCCCGACGGCGTCGCTCGGCCTGGACGGGCCTCCTCGCCTTCGGGCCGGAGGCGATCGCCGTCGGGACGTCCGCGCTCGTGCTGCACGGCGTGCTCGGGCTGCCGACGCGAGTCGTGCCCGAGGTCGCCCTGCCCCGTGCGAGCGACAGGGGCTCGCGCGACGGGATCCGCCTGCGGCAGTTCGACGCGGGCATGACGACGGTCGTGATCGGCGGCCGTCGCGTGGCGTCCGTCGTGTGGGCGCTCGCCCAGGCGGTACCGGAGCTCCCACGGCCGAACGCCCTGGCGGTGCTCGACTCGGCACTGCACCAGGGGCTCGTCGACGCCCGTGGGGTCGAGCGAGCGCACGACCTCGCTCGCGGACGCCGCGGCGTCGCCACGACCCACGCGTTGTGGGGCCTTGCGGACGGTCGCGCGGAGTCGCCGCTCGAGTCGTTCGGACGGCTCGACTGCCACGACGCCGGGGTGCCGCCGGACACGCTGCAGCTCGCGATGCGCGACGCCTCGGGGCGGGTGGTCGCTCGTGGTGACATGGGCTGGCACCTCGGCGGAGGTCACTGGTTGGTCGCGGAGATGGACGGCCAGGACGTGCATGCGGCCCCGGAAGCGGTGTATGCGGACCGCACGCGGCAGAACCGGTTCGTCACCTCGGGGGTGATCGACGTCCTGCGGTTCACCGGCCGTGACGTCCCCGGCGGGGTCGGCGCGGCGGTGGCGTCGTTCCTCGGGCGCCGTGGGTTGATCGCGCGCTGACCGAAGCCCGACCGAGCACAGGCACGAGCACGGGCACGGCTACCGTCGAACACGGGGTCGTCCACCGGATCGCCGCGATTCCGGTGGACAACCCCGTGTTCGGCGCGAGGTCGGGGTGGTCGGCGGGCCGGGGCGGGGGCGTGATAGGACGTACTCGTGAGTAACGACGCCGCCGCGCCCGAGCCCGACCGTCCCACGACCGCCGACGCCACCGCGTCGACACCGTTCCACGACCTCGACCAGTACATCGCCGTCCCGCGGACGAGCGGGCTCGCGCTCTCGCGCGACGGGCGCCGTCTCGTCACGACCGTCCAGACGCTCGACGCGAAGCGCACCGCGTACCGCACCGCGCTGTGGGAGGTCGACCCGACCGGTCAGAACCCCGCCCGTCGCCTCACGCGCTCCACCAAGGGGGAGTCGAGCGCGACGTTCACCGCCGCGGGTGACGTGCTGTTCACGTCGGCCCGCCCGGATCCCGACGCGACGTCGGAGGACGACCCGAAGACCGCTCTCTGGCTGCTCCCGGCCGGCGGAGGCGAGGCGCGCGTGGTCGCGACGGCGCCCGCGGGCGTGGGCGGCCCGCTCGCCGCGGCCGACGCACCCGTCGTCTCGGTCGCCGCCGACCTCCTGCCGAGCGCGCGCGACCTCACGCACGACGGCGAGCTCCGCAAGGCCCGCAAGGACACCAAGGTCGCGGCGATCCTGCACACCGGCTACCCCGTCCGGCACTGGGACCACGACCTCGGCCCGAGCCAGGCGCACCGTTTCGTCGCCGACCTCACCACGCTCGCCGACGAGCCCGCGCGGCCGCTCCCGGCACCGCGCGGCGCCGGTTCCTCGGCCGGCGATCCTGCGACCGGCGATCCTGCGACCGGCGTTCCGGCGGCCGGCACGTCGGCGGCCGGCTCCTCGGCGGACGCGACGTCCGACGACACCGCGCTCCGGGACACCCACGACCCGAGGCTCCTCGACCTGCGGGACGTCAGCCGCGGCGTCGGGCACGGCAGCGCCGCGCCCGGTCGCGCGCTGTGGGAGCACTCTGCCGACCTGTCCTCCGACGGCACGACGCTCGTCACGACGTGGCAGGTCCCCGGACCGGGCGCGTCGACGCGCAGCACGCTCGTCGCGATCGACACGGCCACGGGGGAGCGCCGCACGCTCGTCGACGAGCCGGGTGCGCAGGTGCACGGGCCGCGGATCTCGCCCGACGGCGCGTACGTCGCGTTCGTCCGCGAGACCCTCACGACGCCGCAGCAGGCACCCGAGGAGACGCTCGCCGTCGTGCCGCTGCACGCTTCGGACGAGCGCGCCGGCGCGAACGGTGCGGAAGGGGCCCGCGACGACGCGCCCACGACGCGCGCCGAGAACCACGCCACGCCGCGCACGCTCGCGCCGCACTGGGACCGCTGGCCGACGTCGGCCCGCTGGCTCCCGGACGGCTCAGGCCTGCTGGTCACGGCGGACGACGACGGCCGTGGGCCGGTCTTCCTCGTCGCCTTCTCGCCGGACGGCACGGGAGAGCACGGGACCGCGGAGCGGATCACGAGCGACGACGCCGTCTTCACGGACGTGCAGGTCGCGCCCGACGGCCGCACCGCGTACGCGCTGCGCACGAGCTACCTCGAGCCGTCGCACCCGGTGCGCCTCGACCTCGGGGTGTTCGTCGACAGCGGGGAGCCGGGTGCCCGGACGCCGGTCCCGGCGACCGCGCTGCGCGGCCCGGTGGCGAGCCCGGACCTGCCGGGGACGCTCGTCGAGGTCGAGACCGCGGCGTCGGACGACGTGCGCGTGCGCGGCTGGCTCGCTCTGCCGCGCGGCGCGAGCGCCGAGAACCCGGCCCCGCTCCTGCTGTGGATCCACGGCGGGCCGCTCGGGTCGTGGAACGCGTGGAGCTGGCGCTGGAACCCGTGGCTGATGGTCGCGCAGGGCTACGCGGTGCTGCTCCCGGACCCGGCGCTGTCGACGGGGTACGGACAGGACTTCGTCCAGCGTGGCTGGGGCCGCTGGGGCCAGGCGCCGTACACGGACCTCATGGCGATCACCGACCACGTCGAGACGCTGCCCGAGGTCGACGCGACCCGCACCGCGGCGATGGGCGGCTCGTTCGGCGGGTACATGGCGAACTGGGTCGCCGGCCACACCGACCGGTTCGACGCGATCGTCACGCACGCGAGCCTGTGGGCGCTGGACCAGTTCGGGCCGACGACCGACCACTCCTACTACTGGCAGCGCGAGATGACGCCGGAGATGGCGCTCGAGAACAGCCCGCACCGGTTCGTCGGCGACGTCGTCACGCCGATGCTCGTCATCCACGGCGACAAGGACTACCGCGTGCCGATCGGGGAGGGCCTGCGGCTCTGGTACGAGCTGCTCTCCGCGTCGGGGCTGCCGGCGAGCCCGGACGGCGAGACGGTCCACCGGTTCCTCTACTTCCCGGACGAGAACCACTGGATCCTCTCGCCGCAGCACGCGAAGGTCTGGTACCAGGTGGTCCTGGCGTACCTCGCGGAGCACGTCCTCGGCACGACGCCGGGCGAGGGCGACGCGACCCTGCCGACGACGCTCGGCTGAGCGGGCCGCCGTCGAGCACGGGGTCAGCCACCGCCGAGCACGGGGTCAGCCACCGGACTCCTCGGGAAACGGTGGCTGATCCCGTGTTCGGCTGGCGGGGTGGGGGCCGCGTGCGGCGTCAGGCGACGGGAACCGGCGCACGGTCCGTCGCGGTGCGCCAGCGTCTGACGAGTCGCCGGTCGGCGGCGCTGCGGGCCGCCTCCCAGGCGCAGTGCTGCGTGGTCTCACGGTGCTCGAGCAGGGCGACCCGGTCGTTCTCGAGCGCCCACAGGAGGGCGGCCCGGACGTCGCGGCGTGCGGGGGCGGAAGGCAGGGTGTCGTGCATGGTCCTTCTCGTCGTCGGTGGTCGTCGCGCGGCCTGTCGACCGCTTCCACCGAACGAGACGGAGGAGCTCACCGTCCGTGACGTGACTTCTGTGACTATTTTTCACGAGTTCTGCCGAGCGGCGGCGACGATCGCCTCCGCGAGCTCGCGCGGCCGCGAGAGCATCGGCCAGTGGCCCGTGGGCACGTCGACATAGGTGAGGTCGTGGATCTCGCCGAGCTCGGTGTGCAGGGGCGGACCGGGGTTCGCGAGCTGGGCGAGCACCTCCGACGGGATGGACGAGCAGATCACGGTGGCGGGCACGCCGAGCCGGTCGGCGTTCGACACCCGGACCGGGCCGCGCGCGACGAGGCCGGGCGTCGGCACCGCGCGCTCGCGGAACCGTGCCAGCGCGGCGTCGTCGAGGCCGTCGACGCTCGACCCCTGCTCCGCGAGCTCCTCCCAGGACGGCAGAGCGATCTCCGCGGCACTGCCGGGCAGGTCGAGGCTGAGCGCGGCGCCGTCGACGAGCGGACCCGCGTCCACGTAGACGACGCGCTGCACGCGGGACGGGTCGCGGTCCACGACCTGCTGGACGACGGGGCCGCCCCCGCTGTGCCCCACGAGCACGACGGGACCGTCAAGCCCTGCGACGACCTGCGCGACGGCGTCGACATGGTCGTCACGCGTGATCGCCGCCCGGTCCTGCGCGGTCGACGCCGGGTCGAGCCCCGGGAGGGTCACGGCGTGCGGTGCGAGGCCGGCGGCCTCGAGGTGGGGGACGACGTCGTCCCACGCCCAGGCGCCCAACCAGAAGCCGGGGACGAGGACGACGTGGACGTGCTCTCCGGTCGCCCCGGGGGCCTCGGACGAGTTCTTCTCCTGCTGCATCTCGGTCATGGGACGACTCTCGCACCACGTCGGTGACACCTGTCTGTCACCGATGTTGCGCGTCGTCGCGTCGAGACGCTGGCAGTGCTCGGGAGCCCGGACGGGCTCAGCGCACCAGGCTGTTGCCGTGCACGGCCGCCAGTCGCGACTTCACGCTGAGGAGGGTCTCGATGATGAGGTCCTCCCGACCGTCGCCGAGCCTGCTGATCGGCACCGCGACGCTCATGGCGTCCACGGCGTGGTGACCGAAGGGGAGGGCGACGCCGAAGCAGCGCACCCCGAGGCACGACTCCTCGCTCTCGGTGGCGTAGCCCTGGTACGCCGCGCGGTCGATGATCTCGAGCACGGCCCCCTTGTCGGTGGTCGTGTGCGGTGTGATCGCGGTGATCGACTCCGGCACCAGACCGGGGCGCGCCTCGGCGGGCATCTCGGCGATCAGGGCGCGACCCAACGAGGTGGCGAACGCGGGGAGCCGGCGCCCGACGGCGGAGTGCATGCGCAGAGGATGCACCGACTCGCGCTTCGCGGTGTAGATGACGTCGGCGCCGTCGAGGCGTCCGAGGTGGACCGTCTCGCCGGTCGCGGCGGCCACCTCGTCGAGCACGGACGCGGCGCGGGCGAGCACCGGGTCGCCGTCCAGGTAGGCCGAGCTCACGACGAGCGAGTGGATGCCGAGCTGGAAGACGCTCCCGGTGGGGTCGGTCTGCAGCCAGCCCTTGTCCGTCATGGTCCGCAGCAGGGCGTGGAGGCTGCTCTTGGGGATGCCGAGGCGCGCCGAGAGCTGCAGCTGCGTCCCCGGGCCGCGGGCCGCGATCTCGTCCAGCAGGTCCAGGGCGCGGGCCGCGGACTTGACCGGGCCTGCGCCGTTGGTGCCGGCCGGCTCCGTCCGGGTGTCCTGCTGAACCGTCATGAGCGCTCTCCCTCGTGATGCTTCCGGGGCCCTGCGGCCCGGTTGCCTTCGACCCTACCGCGCGGTTCGCATACATGGACAGGTTTCGGCCCCTTGACCAGTGAGCCGGATCACGTCTATCGTCAGGCACGTTCACATAGGAGAACACAGTTCACAAACCAAAGGCGGTTTGCATGATCCAGGTTCGATACTCCGCATCACCGTCCAGCGCGGAGACGGCTACCACTGCGGACCTGCGGGAGAGCTTCCTCGTCGCGGACCTCTTCGTGAACGGCGAGGTGCGGGGAACCTACACCCACGACGACCGGATGGTGATAGGCGGGGCCGTCCCGGGCACGGGTCAGCTCGACCTGCCCGCGTGGAGCGACGTGCTGGGCACCGAGTCCCACCTCGAGCGCCGCGAGCTCGGTGTCATCAACGTCGGCGCCGCCGGGAGCGTCGTCGTGGACGGCGAGAAGTTCGAGCTCGACCACCTGGACGGCCTGTTCGTCGGCAGGGGGAGAGAGGTGTCCTTCGCCGGCGCCGAGGCGGCCTTCTACTTCGTGTCCGCTCCTGCCCACGCGACGTTCCCCAGCCAGGTGCTCAAGCACGGCGAGGTGGAGCCGGTCGCGCTCGGGTCGGCTGCGGCGGCCAACGAGCGCAGCCTCTTCCGCTACGCCTGGGGCCAGGAGCTGAAGACCTCCGTCCTGCAGTTCGGCGTGACCGTCGTCGCCAGCGGATCGGTCTGGAACACGGTGCCGCCGCACCTGCACGACCGTCGCACCGAGGTCTACTGCTACGTCGACCTCGACGAGGACGACCGCGTCTTCCACTTCATGGGTCAGCCCGGTGCCACCCGCCACCTCGTGCTCCGCAACCGCGAGGCCGTCATCTCGCCGCCGTGGTCGATCCACGCCGGAGCAGGCACCGGGTCGTACGCGTTCATCTGGGCGATGGCCGGCGAGAACAACGCCTACACCGACCTGAGCCCCGTGGCGCTGGAGGACCTGTGACGACCGGCCTCGCCGCAGACGCTGCCGCAGACCCTGCTACCGAGCCGACGACCGAGGCGCGCTCGCCGTTCGATCTCCACGGCCGGCGCGCAGCGGTGACCGGAGCCGGCCGTGGCCTCGGCCAGGCGATCGCGCTCGGCCTCGCGCGAGCGGGTGCGGACGTCGTCCTTCTCGGCCGGCCGGGCAGCCAGGACGTCACCCGGGACCGGGTCGCCGACCTGGGCGTCGAGGTCGACGCCGTCGACCTCGACGTGAGCGACCTCGACGCCGTCGAGCGGGTCAGCGCCGAGCTGAACGGCTCGCGTCAGATCGACGTCGTGGTCAACAACGCGGGGATCATCGAGCGCGAGGACTCCGTCGCCGTCAGCCGCGACTCCTGGCAGCGCGTGCTCGACGTCAACCTCAACGGGCTCTTCCTCCTCACGCAGCACCTCGGTCGGCCGATGGTCGAACGAGGCCACGGGAAGATCGTCAGCATCGCCAGCCTGCTGTCCTTCCAGGGCGGCGTGCGAGTGGTGTCGTACGCCGCCAGCAAGCACGGCGTCGCCGGGGTGACCAAGGCGCTGGCCAACGAGTGGGGACCCCACGGCGTCCAGGTCAACGCCATCGCCCCCGGTTACATGGTCACCGACAACACCGTCGCGCTCCGCGAGGACGCGGACCGCTCACGCTCCATCCTCGACCGCATCCCGGCCGGGCGGTGGGGCACCGCCGAGGACATCGCCGGTGCAGCCGTGTTCCTCAGCTCCGCGGCCGCCGACTACGTCAACGGCCACGTCCTGGCCGTCGACGGCGGCTGGATGGCCCGCTGACCTTCCCGACACACCAGTCCCACCGCCGGACATCGGCACACAACGAAACCGAGGACAGACAATGAAGTTCACCTCTCGACCCACGGCCGCCGTCATCGGCGTCACCCTCGCGGCCGCCGCGCTCACGGGCTGCACGGCTGAAGCGTCCGGTGGGGGCGGTGGCGGCGACAGCACCGAAGCCGGCGCCTGCGCCCCCGAGGACGTCACCCTGGTCGGCCAGGTCCGCAACGAGTCCAACCCCTACGAGGCCTCGTGGCTCGACGGCGGCGACGCCTTCGCCGAGCAGGTCGGCCTCACCCAGGAGCGGCTCACCTACGACGGCGACTCGACGCGTCAGCAGGAGCAGATCAGCCAGCTGCTCGCCGGCGACACCGACTGCCTGGTCATGAACATCCTGCCCAACGGCGACTCCGACACCCCGCCCATCGTCGAGGGCGCCGAGGAGGCGGGCGCCTACCTCGTCACCCAGTGGAACAAGCCGGCCGACCTGAACGTCACCGACTACGACTCCTGGCTGTCCCACATCACCTACGACGGCGTCGAGTCCGGCAAGCAGATCGGCGACGCGCTGGCCGAGGCGATCGGCGGCTCCGGCGGCATCATCGCCCTGCAGGGCATCCTCGACACGGGCGCGGCCAAGGACCGGTTCGCCGGTCTCGAGGAGTCGCTGGCGGCGAACACGGACGTCACGCTGCTCGACGAGCAGACCGCCAACTTCTCCCGTGCGGAGGCCCTGGAGGTGACCAAGACGCTGCTCACCAAGCACGGCGCGGAGGTCAAGGGCATCTGGGCAGCCAACGACGACATGGCGCTCGGCGCGCTCGAGGCGCTGCAGCAGGCCGGCCGGACGGACGTGGCCGTCGTCGGCATCGACGCCGTGCCCGACGCCCTCACCGCGATCGAGGACGGCACCATGACGGCCACCGTCTCGAGCGACGGTCCCTGGCAGGGCGGCATCGGCCTGGCCATCGGCTACTGCGTGGCCACCGGCGAGCTCGCGCTCGAGGACATCGCCGACGAGGACCGCGCCTGGTACGCCGAGCAGTTCCTCATCGAGCAGGACAACGTCGCCGAGTTCACGTCCCCGGCGGTCGACGAGGCCGACTTCGCCTGCGACAACCTCTTCAGCCGGTCGCAGGGCGCGATCTCGTGACCACGACATCCCCCGTCGACCCTGAGGTCGTGAACGCACAGCGCCCCCAGCCTCGGCGGGGGGTGTCGCTCCGGGACGCGGGTCCGCCGGTCGCGCTGGTGGTCGTCTTCGCCGTCTTCGCGGCCCTCAGCCCCGGCTTCCGGACCCTTGCCAACGTGCAGAACGTCCTGGATGCCGCGGCGGTGCTCATGGTCGTGACCTGCGGCATCACCTTCGTGCTCATGATGGGGTCGATCGACCTGTCCGTCCCCGGGATCATGGGGGCGTCCGCCATCACGGTCGCCCTCCTGGTCGCCAACAACCGCAACGACAACGACCTCGGGCTCCTCGGGGTCGTGGTCGCGGTCCTCCTCGCGGCCGGGCTCGGCTGCCTGAGCGGGCTCGCCCTGGTCGTGCTGAAGGTGCCGTCGTTCATGACCACCCTCGGGGTCTCCGCCGTGGGGCTGGGCGTGGCCACCCTCCTGTTCGCGGGCGTGCAGCCCAACGTCTCCGACGCGATGCTCGAGGGTTGGGCGGTCGAGCGGTTCCTCGGCCTGTCCCAGCTGACCTGGATCGCGTTCGCCTGCGTGCTCGTGGGCTGGCTGGTGCAGCGCTACTCGCGCCTGGGCCGGTACGCCTTCGCGATCGGCGGGGCCGAGGAGGTGCTGGCGCTCTCCGGGGTGCGGATCGCGCCCTACAAGGTGGCGGTCTTCACGATGGCCGGCGCGTTCTACGGGCTCGCCGGCGTGATGGTCACCAGCCAGCTCAGCGCCGGCCTCGTCCAGGCGGGCAGGGGCTACGACTTCGCGGCCATCACGGCGGCCGTGGTCGGCGGCACCCTGCTCACCGGC
The DNA here is from genome assembly GCF_059159985.1 of Cellulosimicrobium sp. BMG9.23. Lineage (NCBI taxonomy): Bacteria > Bacillati > Actinomycetota > Actinomycetes > Micrococcales > Promicromonosporaceae > Cellulosimicrobium > Cellulosimicrobium sp. BMG9.23. The sequence goes on along the minus strand of NZ_JBZGBZ010000002.1, from coordinate 406,133 downwards.
GGGCGCGGCGGCGTCCTCCACTCCGCGGTCGGGGTCCTGCTCGTGACGGTCCTCACCAACGGCCTCGTCCAGATCGGCGTGAGCCCGTACTGGCAGGGCGGTGTCCAGGGCCTCATCGTCGTCGCGGCCGTCGCGGCCGCGGTCATCCCCCAGCGTCGTAGGAACCAGGTGACGAAGTGACCATGAACCTGCAGATCGAACCCGAGTCGTTGGCGCCCGCACCCGTGCCCGCGCTGGAGGTGCGCGGCCTGGTCAAGCACTACCCGGGCGTCAAGGCGCTCGACGGCGTCGACCTCGTCGTGCGCCGGAACGAGGTGCTCGGGCTCGCCGGCGAGAACGGCGCCGGCAAGTCCACGCTGCTCAAGGCCCTGGTCGGGCTCGTGAAGCCGGACGACGGCGAGATCTGGGTGCGCGGAGAGCGTGTCCGCCTCAGGAGCGTCGTCGAGGCCGCCGACCACGGCATCGGCATGGTCTTCCAGGAGCAGTCGCTCGTCCCGAACCTCACCGCGGCCGAGAACATCGTGCTCGGGAGCGAGGGACCGGGCGTGCGCCGCGGCATCTACCGCTGGGACACGATGCGCCGGCTCGCGCAGGAGCAGCTGGACAAGATCGGGTCGCACATCGACCCGCTGGCCCGCACCGACACCCTGACGTTCGCCGACCGACAGATGGTCGAGATCGCCAAGGTGCTCCGCATCGAGGAGCGCACGTCCCACCCGCCGGTGATCATCCTCGACGAGCCGACGTCGGTGCTCGAGTCCCAGGAGATCGAGACCCTCTTCACCCAGATCCGCCGGCTGCGCGAGTTCGCGTCCGTCGTCTTCGTCTCGCACCGGCTCGACGAGGTGCTCGACGTCTGCGACCGGGTCGCGGTGCTCCGCAGCGGCCGTTCCGTGGGCGAGGTGCCCGCCGAGGGCGCGGTCCCGGGCGACCTGCACCGGATGATGATCGGCTCGACCGGGGCCGACGACCACTACCACGAGGCGGCCGCCGAACGGTCCGACGAGCCCCGCAGACCCCGCCTCGTCGTGCGCGGCCTGACCGGCGCCGCGTTCCGCGACGTCGACCTGGACGTGCACGCCGGCGAGATCGTCGGCATCGTCGGCGTCCACGGCTCCGGCCGTGAGGACGTGTGCCGGGCGCTCTTCGGTGCCGAGCCCACCACGGCCGGGGAGGTCGTCCTCGACGGCGAGAAGCTCGACCTGTCCGGCACCCGCGCGGCGTGCGCGGCGGGCGTCGGCTACGTCCCGGCCGAGCGCAAGACCGAGGGCATGGTCGGCCCGATGTCGGTCGCCGAGAACATGACGCTCGCCAAGCAGGGCTCGCGCTGCACCGGCCCCCTGGTGAGCCCGCGGAAGCAGGCGACGCTGGTCGACCGGTGGATCGAGAGGCTCTCGATCCGTACCCCGCACCGGAGCACGGCGATCCAGCGCCTGTCGGGCGGTAACCAGCAGAAGGTCGTCCTGGCCCGCTGGCTCGTCTCCGGCGACGTCCGGCTGTTGCTGCTCGACCACCCGACGCGAGGCCTCGACATCGGGGCGCGCTCGGAGGTGTACCGCCTGATCCGTGAGCTCGCCAACAGCGGCGTGGCGACGGTGCTGCTGGCCGACAGCCTCGAGGAGGCGATCGGCATGTCCGACCGGATCGTCGTGATGAGCGACGGCCGTGCCACCACGGAGGTCGCCGCTCCCGCCGGGGGCAAGCCGTCCCCGCTCGACCTCGTCAAGGAGATGGTCTGAGCATGTCCGCTCCCGTCCTCACCAAGCCGGTCCTCGACCCGGTCGTCACCGGCCGCCCCACCATGGGCCAGCGGCTCACGTCGTTCATGCCGGTCATCGCGCTCGTCGCGCTGCTGGCGGCGCTGACCGTCGCCGACCCGGACTTCATGACCCAGAGCAGCCTCACCGCGGTGGTCCGGACGTCGGCACCGCTCATCGTCCTCGCCGCCGGTGCCACCGTGGTGGTCCTGTGCGGCGGCATCGACCTGTCGATCGCCGCGCTCTGCTCGTTGTCGACGGTCTTCTTCGCGCTGTGGCTGCCCGACCTGGGCGGGCTCACCACCCTCGCGGTCGTCGCGGCCGCCGGCGCGATCGGAGCCCTGCAGGGCACGCTCCACGTGCTGCTCCGCATCCCGTCGTTCATCGTCACCCTCGGCGGGATGAGCATCTTCTCCGCGATCGCCCTCGTGATCTCCGACGCCGGCCCGATCCGGGTCGTCGACCGGGACACCACCAACTGGCTCACGCTCTACGTCGGCGGCGTGGTGCCGATGGCCTTCCTCGTCGCGCTGCTCGTCGTCGCGGTCGTCTCCCTGGTCCTGCGGCTCACGCCGCTCCTGAGCTGGGTCCGCGCCACCGGCTACTCCGAGTCGGCGGCCCGGCTCGCCGGTGCGCCGGTGGACCTGGTCAAGGTCGGCGCCTTCACCCTCTCCGGCGCGTGCGCGGGCCTGGCCGCCGTCATGCTCGTCTCGCGGAACTTCAGCGGCAGCCCGACCATGGCCGACAACCTGCTGCTGCCGGCGGTGGCGGCCATCGTGGTGGGCGGCACCGCCATCACCGGCGGTCACGGTTCCCTCTGGCGCAGCCTCGCCGGAGCGCTCGTGGTGACCCTGCTGCGCGTCGGGCTGCCGATCGTCGGCGTCCCGTCGGCCTGGGAGCAGATCCTCTACGGAGCGATCATCGTCGCCGCCGTCGCGCTCACCCTCGACCGATCGAAGGTGCTGATCATCAAGTAGCCGCAACCGGCCGGCAACCGTCCGACCGCGCCCGTCCGACCGACCCGTCCCCGACACCTGGAAGGCTCCCATGTCCGAGAGCACCCTTCTCCTGCCCGCCGTCTCCTCGTTCCTCTCCTCGCCCAAGCAGCTGCTGATCGACGGCGAGTGGGTGGACGCCAAGGACGGCCAGACCTTCGCGACGGTCAACCCTGCGTCCGAGGACGTCCTCGTCCAGGTCGCCCAAGCCTCGGCGGTCGACGCCGACCGGGCGGTCCAGGCGGCCCGCACCGCGTTCGAGTCCGGGTCTCCCTGGTCGCGGATGACCCCGCGCGAGCGTTCGCACCTGCTGTGGCGCATCGGCGACATGATCGAGGAGCGCACCGAGGAGTTCGCGCAGCTCGAGTCGCTCGACAACGGCAAGAGCCTCGCGTCCGCCCGGGGCGACGTCGGCGTGGCCGCCGAGCTGTTCCGGTACTTCGCCGGCTGGGCCACCAAGATGGAGGGCACGACGATCCCGATGTCGGTGCCCGGCCGCGACTTCCACGCCTACACCCGCCGCGAGGCCATCGGCGTCGTCGCCGGGATCGTGCCGTGGAACTTCCCGCTGACGATGGCCTGCTTCAAGATCGTCCCGTCGATCACGGCGGGCAACACCGTCGTGCTCAAGCCCGCCGAGCAGACCCCGCTCACCGCGCTCCGCCTCGGCGAGCTGCTGCTCGAGGCCGGTGTCCCGGCCGGGGTCGTCAACGTCCTGCCGGGCTTCGGGGACGCGGGCGCCGCCCTGGTCGACCACGTCGGCGTCGACAAGGTCGCCTTCACCGGCAGCACCGAGGTCGGCAAGAAGATCGCCGCCGGCGCCTCGAAGAACCTCAAGAAGGTGTCGCTGGAGCTGGGCGGCAAGGCGCCCAACATCGTCTTCGCCGACGCCGACCTCGACGCCGCGATCGCCGGAGCGGCCCTGGCGGGCTTCTTCAACGAGGGCCAGTGCTGCGTCAACGGCTCTCGCCTGTACGTCCAGCGCGAGGTGTTCGACCAGGTGATCGAGGGCGTCGCCGCGGCGGCGCGGGCGATCAGGGTCGGCGACGCCTTCGACCCGTCGACCACGATGGGGCCGCTGGTCTCGCAGGAGCAGCACGAGAAGGTCATGGGCTACGTCCGTGGCGCGGTCGCCGACGGCGCCACGCTCGCTGCGGGCAGCCCCGACCCGGCGGCCGACCGCGGCTTCTTCTTCTCCCCGACGCTCATCACCGACGTCACGGAGCAGATGGCCGTCCAGACCGACGAGATCTTCGGGCCCGTCGTCACGGCGATCCCGTTCGACACCGAGGACGAGGTCGTCGCGGCGGCGAACAACACCGTCTACGGCCTGGCGGCCGGCGTGTGGTCGCGCGACCTCGGCACGGCACACCGTGTCGGGAGCAGGCTGCGGGCCGGCACGGTCTGGCTCAACACGTGGCACGCCGACGACGTCACGCTCCCGCGTGGCGGCTTCAAGCAGTCCGGGTGGGGCCGCGAGCTGGGGTCGTTCGGCCTGGACGACTACACGGAGCTCAAGACGGTCATCGCCGAGCTCCGCTGAGCGGGTTCCGCAGGCGCTGAACCGGAACACCCGGAACACAGGAAGAAGCAGCAAGAACAGCACGAGCAGCAAGACCAGCGAGAACACGAGTCAGGTCTGCGCGGCCGGCCCCCGTTCGGGGGCCGGCTGCTCGGGCTGCCCTCCTGTCCGTGAGACCAGTGCGAAAGGGATTCAACGATGAACCTGTCACGCAGACCCGACCGGCGGCGCTCCGCGCGCCGCACCCTCCGCGCGCCCGCGCGGCTGGCCGCCATGCTGGCGGCCCTGGCGGTAGCCCTGCCCCTCGCGGGCGGTGTCGCGCACGCCGCCCCGGCGGCCACCTCGACCGCGCAGGCGGTGCCCGCCGGGACCGGCGCCGTCGCCGACGGCGTGCTGCGCGTCCTGCTGTTCTACAAGCCCAACTTCCACGCGTCCCACGTCCAGGCCCGTCAGGCCGTGCGCGACCTCGCCACCCAGCTGGGCACGGAGTACTCGCAGCCGGTCGAGATCCAGGAGACGGAGGACCCCGCCGCGTTCACCACGGAGAACCTCGCGGACAAGGACGCGGTGGTCTTCGCCCAGACCGGCGGTGTGCTGTTCGACGTGGACCAGCGGGCCGCGCTGGAGGGCTACATCCGGGGTGGCGGCGGCTACATGGGCCTGCACTACGCCGGCTGGTCGGTCGGGCAGAGCGAGCACGACGTGAACCCGTTCTACGCCCGGCTCGTCGGCGCGGTGTCCGAGGGCCACCCGGAGAACCCCGCGGTGCGCCCGGGGCGGGTCGTGGTGAAGGACACCACGCACCCGCTCACGCAGGGGCTGCCGGCTGAGCTCACGCGCAGCGACGAGTGGTACGACTGGGTGGTCAACCCGGCCCCGAACGTGCGCACCCTCCTCGAGGCCGACGAGTCCTCCTACGGCATGGGGCGCAACGGCACGAGCCACCCGATCACGTGGTGCCAGCAGATCGACTCCGGCCGGTCCTGGTACTCCGGGATGGGCCACGAGGGCACGGCCTACGCAGAGGCTCCGATCCGCACGCAGATGAAGAACGGCCTGGCCTACTCCGCCGGCCTCCTCCCCGCCGACTGCTCACCGCCGGTCAAGGCCGAGGAGGGTTCCTGGAGCGGGGTCACGCCCTGGCCGCTGGTCCCGATCAACGCCGCGCTGACGTCCGACGGTCGCGTCCAGTCTTTCGGCAGCGTCTCTGCGGGCTGCACCGACGGCACGCCCTACGACTTCGGCGGCAACTCGTGCGTCACGCAGGGCGGCCAGATGGAGATCGACGTCTGGGACCCCGCCGAGGAACGGACGACCACCAACGTCGGCTCGGGGATCGTCGCGAACCATACGTACACCGACCTGTTCTGCTCGATGCAGGTCCAGATGCCGCACCGCCGCGCCACCATGACCGTCGGCGGTGACGACGGCCTGGGCGGCAACGCGCCCAACGACGCGGCGATCGGCGTCACGAGCTACACGACGAACCAGGGCCTGCGCAACGAGGCCCCGATGAACTACCCCCGCTGGTACCCCACGGGCACGACCCTCCCCGACGGCTCGGTCGTCGTGCAGGGCGGCAGCCTCGAGGGTGGTCCCGGTGGCCCCGGTGTTCTCACCCCGGAGATCTACACCCCGGACGAGGGCAGCTCCTGGCGGCTCCTGGAGGGTGCCACCAGCGCGGCGGCGTACGGAGACGGCGGCAACGGCAACGGGCCCGACGAGAACCGCTGGTGGTACCCGCGCGCGTTCGTCGCGCCGGGCGACGGCAACGTCTTCAACATCACCGGTACCCAGATGTACGAGCTCGACCCGTCGGGCGACGGCGAGGTGATCCTCCGGGGCACCCTGCCCGCCGAGATCGCGAACCAGGGCGGCCTCGGCAACCCGGTCGGCGCCACGTCCACCGCGACCATGTACCGCCCCGGCAAGATCCTGCAGGTCGGCGGCGGCTGGTGGGCCAACGGCGGCGGTCCGGCCGGCGCCCGCGCGGGCTTCACCGTCGACATCACCGGCGGCACCGACGCTCCCGTGGTCGAGGCGACGCAGCCCATGGAGCACGCCCGGCACTGGGCCACCTCGACGGTGCTGCCCGACGGCAACGTGATCGTCACCGGCGGCTCGCGTGACAACAACGGCAACGGCGGCTACGTCACCGAGGCCGAGATCTGGAACCCCGACACCGGCGAGTGGACCACGGTGGACGTGCCCTACGAGCACGCCCGCCTCTACCACTCGGTCGCGCTGCTCCTGCCCGACGGTCGCCTCATGGTGGGCGGCGGCGGCACGCCGGGCCCGCGCAACTACACCGACGTGGAGTTCTACTCCCCGGCGTACCTCTTCGACGGCGACGAGCCGGCGGTGCGCCCGGAGGTCACGGGCGTCCCGGAGGAGGTCGGCTACGACGGCGTGTTCGACGTGCAGACCGACGCCGCGGTCTCCCGCGTGACCCTGGTCCGCAACGGCTCCGTGACGCACGGGTTCAACAACGACCAGAACTTCCAGGACCTGGCGTTCGCGCAGGACGGCGACACCCTCACGATCGAGACCCCGGTCGACGGCACGTACGCCCCGCCCGGTGCCTACATGGTCTTCGTCTTCGACGAGGACGGCACGCCGTCCGTGGCCGACATCGTCCAGATCGACCCCGAGGTCGAGATGGACTCCGTCGCCCCGCATCTGGTCGACCAGCTCGAGTACCCGCGGCTGCCCGCGGAGTGGCGCTCCGCCAACCCGCCCGCCGTCGTGGACGTCGAGCCGGGCAACGGCCGGATGTCCCCGTGGGAGGTCGACAGCACGGTCCAGCTGGTCCGTGCGGCCGCACCCAGCCAGGGTGGTCTCGGTCTGACCGGCTACCACCTCGGCGTGGGCAGCGAGGGCAGCCTGACCCGCACGCTCGAGGGACTCGACCCGGGCCGCGAGTACCGCCTCTCGCTGCGCTACGCCCGTGACAGCCGGTCCGCCGGCACCGCGCCCGGCACGGCCGACCTCTCGGTCGGCGACCTGTCGACGACTCTGACGGCAGCGACGGACGTGTCGTCGCAGAACGCGTTCGGCACGTACGTGGGGACCTTCACCGCCGGGGCGCGTTCCGAGGACCTGACCCTCACGGCCGGAGACTCCGGTGCGGGCGTCATGATCGACGACCTGGTGGTCGTGGGCTCCGACCCCGGCGCCTCCGACGTCCCCGTGCACTACGCGTTCGAGGAGGGCTCCGGCACCGCTGCCGCCAACACCGGCACGGACCCGTCGGTGGGCGCGGCCACGCTCACCGGGACGACCGGCTGGAGCGAGAACGGCGTGCTCGGCGGCGCGCTCGACCTCAGCGGCGGCACCAACGCCAACGCGGTCGACCTGCCGGACAACCTGCTCCAGGGCGAGGAGAGCTTCACCACCTCGTTCTGGGTGCGGCCCGACGTGAAGTCGGACTGGATCGGCCTGTTCCACGTCGGCGACGGGCTCGAGGGCGCCGGCAGCTTCTTCCAGATCCAGATGCAGACGAACGCCGCCGGCGCCACCGGGCTCGCGGCGACGTTCAAGGCGAAGGGCGACGACCTGCAGGAACGGGTCTACGCCGTGCCGACGCGTGACGTGGCGGTCGACGAGTGGAACCACGTCGCGTTCACCCGGCAGGGCGCGACCGGCACGCTGTACCTCAACGGCGAGCCGATCGCGTCCCGCGACGACCTGACGATCGACATGACCGACGTCGGGCCGACGACGAACAACTGGTTGGGTCGCAACGGCTACCCCGACCCGGCCTACGACGGTCTCATGGACGACGTCCGCGTCTACACGACGACCCTCGGCGACGCCGACATCGCGGCCCTGTACGCCGACGGCAGCGCGCTCCCGACGACCACCACGGTCACCGTCGAGCCGGGCTCTCCGTCGCCGTTCGGCGAGCCGGTCACCGTCTCGGCCACGATCGCGGCCGGGAGCGGCGCCACCCCTGAGGGCGTCGCCGAGCTGTGGGTCGACGGGACCCGCCGCGGCGGGCAGGTCGACCTGACGGACGGTGCGGTGACGTTCACCGACGTCGCGCTCTCGCCGGGCGACCACGACGTGGAGGTCCGCTTCCTCGCCGACGACGGGTGGCGCGACTCCGCGCAGACCGTGCAGCACACGGTCGAGCGGCCGCCGCCGGGCGAGGGGACACCGATCCACTACGCCTTCGACGAGGGTCAGGGTTCCACCGCGGCCAACACCGGCCTGGACAGCTCGGTCGGCTCGGCGACTCTCACCGGCGCGGCGGGCTGGACGACGGAGGGCCGGTTCGGGCCGGCGCTCAACCTGCCCGGTGGTCCGGGGTCGTCGGGCAACCAGGTCCGGCTGCCCGACAACATCGAGGCGGGGATGGAGGACCAGTTCAGCGTCTCCGTCTGGGCCCGTCCGGACACGCTGCCCACCTGGGTCCCGCTGGTGCAGATCGGCAGCAGCACCGACACGTTCTTCCTGCTGCAGTCCAACACCCAGACCAACGGGGCCACGGGCTTCGCGGCGACGTTCAAGGCGCCGGGCACCCCGGGCAGCGCCCAGGAGCGACTGGTCCTGGGCCAGGGCAACGACCTGCCGCTCAACGAGTGGACGCACGTGGTGTTCACCCAGAGCGGCTCGGTCGGGAAGATCTACTTCGACGGCGAGCTCCAGGCCACGCGTGAGGACTTCACCGTCGACATCGGCGACGTCGGGGTGGGCGGCCAGACGACGATGAACCTCGTCGGTGGCACCAGCTGGGGTGACGCCCGCTGGGACGGGCTGGTCGACGAGTTCCGGATGTTCGGCTACGAGCTGACCGCTGAGCAGGTGAGCGAGCTCCACGCCGGACCCGCGGCGAACGCTGCGCCGGTGGGCGCCGCCGACGCCTACGGCACGGTCGAGGACGAGCCGCTGACGGTCGAGGCGCCGGGGCTCCTGGCCAACGACACCGACGCCGACGGCGACGCCCTGACGGCGACGGGGCTCACGCAGCCCGCCGACGGCAAGGTCGTCATGGGTGCGGACGGGGCCTTCACCTACACGCCCGACAGCGGGTTCGCCGGCACGGACACGTTCACCTACCGGGCGTCCGACGGCACGGCCACGTCGGCGGCCACGACGGTGACGATCACCGTCGAGGAGGGTGAGCAGCCGCCCGTCAACACGGTTCCGGAGGCAGGGAACGACGGCTACGCGGCCGTGGGCGGGCAACCGCTGACGCTCCCGGCGCCCGGCGTCCTGGCCAACGACACCGACGCCGACGGCGACGTCCTCACGGCGACCGGGGTCACCCAGCCCGCCAACGGCGAGGTCACGCTGGAGGCGGACGGTTCCTTCACCTACACCTCCGTCACCGGGTTCTCCGGCAAGGACGTCTTCACCTACCGGGCCGACGACGGCGAGGACCTCTCCGCGCCGGCCACGGTGACGATCACGGTGGTGTCGCCGGCGTTGACGGCGGTGGCCGGGGTCGCCCTGCCCATCACCCACGGCACGGCAGGCACGGTCTCGGTGGCGGTGTCACCCGACACGGCCACGGGGACGGTAGAGCTGGGCGACGGGGACACGGTCCTCGCCGAGGCGACGATCGCCGACGGGCGAGGGACCATCGTCCTGCCCGCCGCCTCCCTCCCGCCGGGGGTCCACGACCTGGCCCTCCGGTACCGGGGTGATGCCGATCATCGGCCCTCCTCGTCGACGGTCAGGGTCGTCGTGGAAGGCGTGGCAGGGCCGGTGCTGGACGTGGAGGCCGCCGGACGGTGCCTCGCGGGGAAGGCGTACGTCTCCGTGCGCGCGGTCAACACCGGGGACGTCCCGCTCGACGTGACGCTCTCCACCCCGTTCGGCACGCGGACGGTCGCTGACGTCGCGCCGGGTGCGACGGCCTACCAGTCGTTCGCGTCGCGGTCGACGACGGTGGCGGCCGGAACGGCGAGCGCCGGTGCCGGGGGCCAGACGCTCCAGGCCCCGTACTCCGCCGTCAGCTGCGGCTGACGCACGAGAAGGGCGTGGGCCCGGAGGACGCATCCTCCGGGCCCACGCCCGTCCTCTCGACGACCGACGTGTCAGTCGTCGGCCAGGGCGGAGACGACGCCGGCGCGGCTCTCGTCCTCGCTGGCGAGCACGCCGCCGTTGGCGACGACGTCGGGAGTGATCTCGCTGAAGACCATGCGGACGTCCTGGCGGCGGGCCCCCAGGATCTCGACGGCGCTGTCGGCCACGGCCTTGGCGAAGTCTCGACGTTGCTCGAGGCTGCGGCCGCGCAGCAGCTCGACGGTGATGTTGGGCATGTCTTTCCTCCCGAGAGGGCCGCTGCGCACATCGGGTGTTCACGTCAGCGACCTTGATTCAGTGACATGAACCACGGTACGGCCACGGGGACCTGCCGTCCACGATTTCGCGACCTCGGTTCACACTCTTGACAAGAGTTCAGCCCGCTGCTTTGGTTGCGGGCACCTCCACCTACGGGAGCCACCATGCATCGCACGGCCGTCGTCCGTCGCTCGATCTTGTCCGGGCTCGTCGCCGGAGGCATCGTCGCCCTGGCCGCGACGTCGGCGACGGCCCACGTGACGATCACCCCCTCCACGACGGAGGCGGGCGCGACGGCCGTGCTCCGTGTCGCGATCCCGCACGGGTGCAGCGGGTCGGCGACCACCGCGATCGCGATCCGGCTGCCCGACGACGTCACGGACGTCAGCGCCGCCGACACCGACCGCTGGGCCGTCGAGGAGACTGCGGACGGCCTGACGTACTCGACCGACGAGCCGCTGCCGGACGGGGAGCTCGCCGAGCTCGAGCTCTCCGTGCGCCTGCCCGACGACGTCGGCGCGAACCTCGTCTTCCCGATCGTCCAGCGGTGCGAGGAGGGGGAGGAGGCGTGGACCGAGGTCACTGAGCGTCAAGAAGGCCAGGGTGCGCACCACGCCGACCACGCTGCCCGTCAGCAGGCCCTCGACGAGCTCGACCGGCCCGCGCCCGTCGTCGTCGTGACGTCCGGCACCGGGTCGGCGACCGCGGCCACCGGCGAGGGCCGACGCGTCCTGACCACCTACGCGGCGGTCGGCCTCCTGGGCGCGAGCGTCCTGGCGGCCGGAGTGGTCCTCGCACGACGCCGGCGACGTCCGTGACGCGGGTGGCTCGCGCGACGCGGCTCGTCGCCGGGAGGGGCGCCGGCGGCTGGCTGCTCCTGCTCGCCGTCGTCTGCGCGCTCGTCCTCGGCCCGGCGACCGGCGCGGCGGCCCACGCGACCCTCGTCGGCACCGACCCCGCGGAGGGCGCCGTGCTCGACACCGCCCCGGAGCGGGTCACCTTCACCTTCGACGAGTCCGTGATCGGCGTCCCCGCGGGGATCACGGTGTTCGACGCGACCGGCGACGAGGTGGCCTCGTCCGCGTCCGTCCAGGGGTCGCAGCTGTTCGTCGACCTCGACGAGGAGGTCGACGACGGCACGCTCGTGGTCCTGTGGCGCCTCGTGTCGGAGGACGGGCACCCGATCGGCGGCTCGCTGAGCTTTGCCGTCGGCGCCCCGAGCGCGGTGGTGGACGTGCCGACCACCGGTGCGGACGACGGCACCGAGGCCCCCGTCCTGCTCGGGCTGGTCCGCGCGCTGGGATACGTGGGTCTCCTCGTGGCCGCCGGGACGGCGGCCTTCACCGTCCTGTTCCTGCCCCGGGACCGGGTCGCCGACCGCTCGCGCGCTCGGCTCCGCCCGGTCGCTCGCGTGGCCGCGGGCGTGGCAGCGCTCGGCTGGTGCCTGGCGGTGCCGCTGGTGGCGCTCTACCAGCTCGGCCTGCCGCTGTCGGCGCTCGCCGACGGATCAGCATCGTTGTCGTCGTTGACGTCGCTCGCGCCGGCCGAGTACGTCGTGCCCGCCGTCGTGGTCGCAGGGCTGGCGCTGGCGGTCGCGTCGCTCCCGCAGGGCGCCGCCCCCGGCCGGACGCGGGTGGTCCTCGTGCTGGTCGGCTGCGTCCTGGCGGTCACCGCACCGGCGTTCACCGGGCACACGCGGGCCGCGACGCCCGAGGCGCTGGTGATCGCCGTGGACGTCCTGCACCTGGCCGCGGGATCCCTGTGGCTCGGCGGCCTCGTGGCGATCGCCCTGGTGCTCTCCGACCTCGCGCGGGGCGACGCCGCCGCCGTCGTGCTCGGTCGTTTCTCGTCCTGGGCCGCCGCTCTGCTGGCGGTGCTGGTGCTCGCCGGGGCGTTCCTGGCCTGGCGGATCGCCGGATCGTGGGAGGCGCTCGTCGGCTCCGACTCCGGCTACGGGACGCTCCTCCTCGTCAAGGTGCTCGTCGCGCTGGTCGCGATCGTCCTCGCCGCGTGGAACAGGTTCGTCCTGATGCCGCGCGTCCGGGCGGCCCCGCGCCCCCGCGACCGCGGGGCACCGGCGACAGCGGTGGTCCGGACCGCGGTCGTCGAGGCAGGCGTGCTCGTCGCGGTCCTGGTCGTCACCGGCTTCCTCGTGGACCGCAGCCCCGAGGCCGACGGATCGGTCACCTCCGCCGCCGCGGCGGGGTCGAGCGCCCAGGAGACCGTGCAGCTCGACGACATCTCGGCGCAGATCACCCTCGACCCGCTGCGCGTCGGACCCGCGACCCTCACCATCGAGATGACCGACGAGGCCGGTGCCCCCGCGGAGGGCTACGAGGCTCCCCGGCTCAGCCTGACGACCGACGGCGTGGACCTCGGGCTGGTGGAGGTCGCCTCGCTCGGTCCGGGCGTCTACGCCGGTGACGTGGTCCTGCCGACCACGGGGGAGTGGGAGGTACAGGTGTCGCTGCGCACCACGGAGTTCGACAATCCCGTTGGGACGGTGGCGTTCCGCGTCCCCTGACGGTCCCGGTCGGCGGGTAGCGTCTGCGGCAGGAGGTGCGGTGAACAAGACCGAGCGGCTCTACGCGATCGCCGAGGAGCTGCGCCGCGCAGGGCCGACGGGTACGACCGGGTCGCATCTCGCCTCGGCGCTCGAGGTCAGCGAGCGGACGATCAAGCGCGACGTCGCGGCGCTGCAGCAGGCGGGACTGACGATCTGGGCCCAGGCAGGCCCGGGCGGGGGCTACGTCCTCGACCCCAGCGCGACGCTGCCGCCCGTGAACTTCACGCCCGGGCAGGCCGTCGCCGTCGCCGTCGCGCTCGCGACGCTCCCGCCCGCGAGCCCGTTCGCCGTCGACGCCGCCGCCGCGCGCGGCAAGGTGTGGGACGCGCTCGGGTCGGGCGACCGCGAGCGCGCCGAGGCGCTCGCGGCGCGCGTCTGGGTGCGCCGGCCGTCTCCCGACGCCGCCGCCTCGCCCGACGCCGCAGCCTTGCCCGACGTCGTTGTCTCGCCCGGCGCCGTTGCGTCGCCGGACGTCGCTACCTCGCCCGACCCGGTCGCCTCGGCACCTGACGCACGGGCCGGCGGGGACGTCGTCGGGCGGGCACGGACGCACCTCGGGGTGCTGCGCGCCGTCGAGCAGTCGCTCGGGTCGTCGCGCGTCCTCGCGATCCGCTACCGGGACGGCCGCGGAGGGGAGACGACGCGCCGCGTCGAGCCGGTGATCCTCGCGCACACCGACGGTCGGTGGTACCTCGTGGCGTGGTGCCGCCTGCGCGAGGGGATCCGCTGGTTCCGCCTGTCGCGCGTCGTGCGCGCCGACGTGACCGCCGAGACCTACGTGCCGCGACCGGTCGCGGACGTGGGTGAGCCGCCCGCCGACGCCGTCGCGGTCTCCCGCGCGGGCTCGTCGAGCTGACGCAGCACGACGAGCAGCACGGCGGCCGTGACGCACGGGACGGTCGCGAGCCAGAACACCGCGGCGCCGTACCCGGGGACGAGGAGCGGGGCGAGCACGCCCACGAGGGCACCCACCTGGAGGACGGCGCCGAACACGCCGACGCCGCCGGCGAGCCCGCTCGGGAGCCAGCGCCCGAGCAGGACCGGGCCGAGCGACTGGAAGAGCGCCGCGAAGCCGGCGTACACGACCTGGGACAGCACGAGCGCGGCCACCCCGCCCCAGGTGGCGGACGCAGCGAACGAGGCGACGCCGAGGAGTGCCGCGACGACCAGCACGTGCCGTGCGCGGCCGCCCGGTACCGAGGTCGCGACGCGGCGCAGGACGAGGAGCTCGGTCACGGCCGTGACGACGAAGAGCGCGCTGACCCAGGACTGCGCGTGGCCTCCGGCCACGACGTGCAGCGGGAGGTAGACGAGCCGCAGGCTGTCGGCGCTCTTGAGCAGCACGAGGGCCAGGGTCGCCACGGCCAGGCCGAGCACGACGACGTGGAGCCCGGTCCCGCCGTGACCGGCCTGCCCGGTCCCGTCGCGACCGGCCGGGTCGGGACGATCCGCGGGGGCGTCCCGGGCGCCGTCTGCGGGTGCGGTGCTTGGTGCGGCGCCGCGAGCGGTGGCAGCGGTCGGCACGCGGACCGACCAGGTGAGGAGAGCGGCGGTCACCGTGGCCGCGGCGCCGAGGAGCACGGGGTCGAGCGGTCCGGGCAGCGCGACGGCGACGCCGTAGAGCGCGACCCCGAGCACGTACCCCAGGACGGAGAGCGAGCGGACCTGGGCGGAGAGCGCGGCGTCGTCGGTCGACGCCGCCGGACCGTCCGCCTGGATCGCGCGCACCGTCACGGGCATCGCCGCGACGAAGAGCATGGACAGGACGCCTCCGGCGTGGATCGCGGCGAGGGACGCCCCGGTGGTCGCGAGCACGAGCCCGGCGGCGGACCCGAGGAGGAGACCTGGGAGTGCGCCAGGACGACCGGTCCGCCCGAGGTGCCGGACGGCCAGGACGGAGAACGTGAACGCCGCGAGCGAGTTCACCGCGAAGAAGAGCGCGATCTGCGCCTTGGACAGTCCGGCGGCGTGCAGCGCGAGCGGGTAGCCCGGGGTGATGACGCCGGTCATCACCGCGACGAGCAGCCACGCCAGGCCGAGTCGGGACCGGATCAGGAGCGCCATGCGTCGCCCTGCGGCCCGAGCGGGACGTACTCGACCGACGGCCCCGCGCGGAACGCGTCGACGTCGAGACCCGAGCCGGCGACCGCGTCCACGACGCGCACCTCGGCCCCTCGCGCGATCTCGGCGCGCGCGTGCGCGGCGTCGGCGGCGTCGAGCACCGTGAGCGTGGTCCGGGGGGAGGGGAGCGGTGCGGTGTCCCGCAGCGCGCGGACGTGCCGGTCCATCGCGAGGAACGAGTCGAGCCACGCGTGGCCGCGCGGGACGTCGGTGCGCTGCGGGTAGTTCTCGACGAGTCGGACCGCCTGCGCCTCCGGCTCCGGGTGCTTGACGAGGAAGACGGCGCGGTTGCGCTGCCACTCGCGCACCCGGTCGGGGTCGAAGCGGACCACGTGGTGGTGGTCCCACGTCCAGGCGCGCGTGCTGTGCGCGATCGCGAGGCCCGCTCGGTGGGCGCGGTAGCCGAGGTCGGTGTCCTCCAGCCCCCACCCGCGGTAGTCGTCGTCGAAGCCTTCGAGCGCCCGGTACGCCTCCGCCGGCAGGGACAGGTTGCAGCTGAACTGCAGGTACCACGCGGCGGCGATGCGGGCGTAGTTGTGGGAGTAGACCGCCGTGACCCGTTCCCGGACCTCGGGTCGCCACGCGGTGCCGTCCGCGGGGGTGCGGTGGCGCCGGTGGCCGTTGAGCAGGATCCCGGGGACGGCCCGGTGCCAGCGCACGTGGTCCTGGAGCCAGCCGGGCGGCGCCTCCTGGTCGGCGTCGACGAGGACGAGGAGCTCGCCGCCCGCGACGGCGGCCCCCGCGTTGCGCGCCGCGGCGCGGTTGCCGTCCCCCTCGCGGCGCACGACCTGGACGTCCGCGGGACCGCCGAGGTCGCGCAGGACGTCCGCCACGGGCTCCTCGGAACCGTCGTCGACGACGACGATCTCGACCGGCACGTCGACGACCTGCTCCTGCACGGAGCGCACGAGCCGCCGCGCGTCGCGGATCCCGTCGCGGCAGATCGTCACGACCGACACCGACGCCGGGCTCATGCGCGGGCCCCGAGCGCCGCGAGCCGGGCCGAGGAGAGGACGTGCTCGGCGAGGTCGCGTGCGCCGTCGTGCGTGGCGAGGACCGCGCCGACCGCCTCGGCCCGGTGCCGCAGTGCCTTGTCGGCGAGGAGGCGTCGGACCGTAGGGACGAACCTCGAGGCGACGTCCGACGGGTCGAGGATCTCGCCCGCACCGAGCCCGACGGCGCGCCCCGCGTTCCACCGTTGCTCGTCCTGGCCGGGCAGCGCGAGCAGCGGGCGGCCGAGCGCGAGCGTCTCCATGACGCTCGTGTGCCCGCCGTGGGTGACGACGAGGTCGGCGGCGCTCGTCCACAGCATCGACTCGTCGGTGACCTGCAGGAGGCGGTCCGCCCGGTGGTCGGCGAGCAGCGCCGGGTCGACGTTCGGGCCGGTGACGAGGACGGTGTGCGCGGGCACGTCGCCGAGGAGCCCGCCGACGGTGCGCAGCGTGGCGTAGCCCTGCGCGGTGCCGCCGAGCGACACGAGGACGACAGGAGCGTGCGGGTCCAGGCCCAGGAGGGCGCGCGCCCGTGCCCGGTCAGGGATCGTGAGCGGGTCCGACGCGAGGACCGGGCCGACGTGCCGGATCTCGTCGACCGTCCGCAGCGCCGCGACCGACAGCGGGTCCCGGACGTCGGCGAGCGGCTCGAACACCGACCGGTCCGGCACGTAGACGACGTCGCCGAGCAGCCGGTCGGCGACGTCGCGCGGGACGCCGAGGTGGTGGAGCGCCGGGGTCACGTCCCGCACCACGTCCGGGAACGGGAAGGAGAAGAAGCCGGTGTTGACGATCGTGGCCGACCGCACGCCCTCGAGCCGCGCCGAGACCGGCCCGGTCACGCGGAAGTCGGCGAGCACGACGTCCGCCCCGACCTCGCGGATCAGGGCCCGCTCCTCGGCGAGCGCCCCGCGCAGGTAGTCCTCGTCCGCGAGGCGCAGGCGGGGCGCCGGTCCGCGCCCGGGCGACCTCGCGCCGTCGGGCGAGCCGGCGTCGTCGGGCGAGCCGGCGTCGTCGGGCACGGGTGTCAGGGGTGGCAGCTCGGTGAGGGTCGCGGTCGGGACGCCGCGCGCCTCGGGCCAACGCCGGGCGTCGGCGGCCGCCCCGACGACGACCTCGGCGCCGCGCGCCATGAGCTCGGTCGCGAGGCGCGTGGCGCGCACCACGTGCCCGAGGCCGTGGTAGAAGGGCAGGATCACGACGCGCACGGACGCTCCTTCGCGGCTCGGTCCGGCCGGCGGTGGCTCCGCGCGGCCGGGTGCGGTGGACGGACGGTCAGGCGAGCACGCCGCCCCGGAACCAGGCGGTCGCGCCCCGGTCGATGAGGACGGTCCCGCGTGGCCCGGCGGCGGTGATCGCGTTGACCCACAGCTCCTCGAGCCGCGCGCGGGCCGCGGCGACGCCCTCGTCGCGGGCGAGGAGGGCGAGGAGCTTCGTGGTGCCGGAGACGGTGTAGGCGCCGAGCTCGACGCGTGCCGCGCGCGCGAGGAAGCCCGGCACGTCGGCGCGGACGCGGCGCACCGCCCCGAGGAGGTCGGGGTCCTGCTCGACGAGGTGGAGGGTCGCGGGGTCGTCGAGGAAGCGGGTGAGGGTGTCCGCCGAGTCGAGCAGGCGACGGGTCTCGACGACGACGTGGAAGTTCTCCACGGGTTTGGTCACCGGGACGTCGGTGCCGGCGTCGATGTCGAGGACGGTCCACAGGAGCATGTCGCGCAGGTTGCCGGGCCAGATCTTCTGATTGGTGGTCGGGTGCGTGCCGGACCCGGCGTACGCGGCGCTCGTCTCGCTGTTGGTGGAGAACGAGTACACGCGCAGCCCGTCCTGCGCGACGGCGCGCGTCACCTCGACCTCGCGCGCGACCCGGCCGAGCGTGACGATGCCGGTCCCGCCCGAGCGGTGCACGACGGCCGCGAGGTCGTGCAGCAGGTCCAGCGTCGCGACGCCGTCGGGCTGTCCGTCGACGCTCAGACCCCACTGGCCGGTGCGGTCGAGCGCGATGCTGAACGGGTCGACGACGAGCTCGAGCCCCCTGTCCCGGGCCGCGACGGCGAGGCCTGCCACCGCACCCACCCACGACTCGCGCCGCCTCGCCCAGGCACCGAGGTCCGGGACGGTGTCGTCGAGGAGACGGACCACGACCCCTCGCAGCCCGAGCGCGGCGACCTCCGCCAGACGCACCGCGGCCGCCGCCGTGCCGAGCCGCTCGTAGCCGGGGATGCTCCGGCTCGGCAGCGCGGACCGCGCGTCGAGCCGCAGGTCCACGTCGAGCGGCTGCAGGAACGCGCCCGGGTCGATCGTCACGTCGCGTGCTTCGGTCAGTCGCCGCGACATGCCCGCGGCCCGCATCGTGGCAGACGCCTTCATCTGTCCTCCCCCCAGAGGATCGTCACGCTAGGGGCGGCGGTGGGAGCGCTGCCACATCTGTCCACATCGTGGACACCGCTGTGTCCACCGATTCGTGTTCCCCTACGCGGACCTGCCGGGACGGCGCGTCGGGGACCCGCGTGTGGGCGGCGCGCGTCAGACTCTCCCGGCAGGCGGCGAGAGGGACGGTGCGACATGGACCAGCAGAAGGCGCGGGAGATCAAGGCGCAGCTCGCGAACTACGCGCGCGAGCTCGCGGAGCGCAGCGGCGCGGTCATCGAGGCGAGCGGGGTGCCCGACGCCGCGGTGGACGTCGTGCGCGCCCCGTCCCTCGCGCTCGGGCTCGCCCCGCGCGACGGCGGCGGGTACGCCATCGCCGTGCGGTACCGGCTCGGTGTGCCCGCGGTGCGCAGCATCGCGCGCAAGATCGCGTCGGAGGCCGGGGACACGGTGGACGTGCGCCGCACCGGGCGGATCCGGCCGCTCGCAGGACCGGGGACAGCGCCGGACGCGGCCGACCCCTCGGCGCCCGGCGTCCGCCCCCCGGTCGTGACGGCACAGGCGTCGGGGGAGACGGGGCGCGTGCGACCGCTGCGCCCGGGTGTGTCGATCGCGAACGTCGACGTCACCGCCGGGACGCTCGGCGCGTTCGTCCGGGCGACGACGCCGGTCGAGGGCGCTGCCGCCGACGCCGTCTACGCGCTGTCGAACTGGCACGTGCTCGCGGGCTCGACGTCCGCGGAGGTCGGGGACGTCGTCGTGCAGCCGGGCCCTGCTGACGGCGGCAGGCCGCAGGACAGGGTGGGGACGCTCGCGCGTCTCGTGCCGCTCGCGGCGGGCGAGACGCAGACCGTCGACGCGGCGATCGCGCTGCTCGACGACGCGGAGGTGGACCCCGAGTACCCCGTCGGACGCATCACGACGACGGCGCGGGCCGAGGGCGGGGAGGCGGTCGGCAAGATCGGCCGCACCACGTCCGTCACGGCGGGGCAGGTCACGGCGATCGAGCTGGACGACGTGGTGGTCGGCTACGGCGACGAGCTCGGCGCGCTGCGCTTCGACGACCAGATCGAGGTCGAGTCCACGGGCACCGGCCCGTTCTCGCGCGGCGGCGACTCGGGATCGCTCGTGTACCGCGAGGACGGGGTCGCGCTCGGGCTGCTGTTCGCCGGCTCCGAGACCGGCGGGACGAACGGGTCCGGGCTCACGTACTGCAACGCGATCGACACGGTGCTCGAGCGCCTGGGTGTGACGCTGCTGGGGTGACGGAGGCCCGCAAGGACCTCCGCCCCGTGACCTCGCGGCCGGCAGGGTCCACAATGGGTCGAGGAGGTGGTGCCTCGTGGCGACCCTCGAACGAGCCCGCGACGCCAAGACGATGCTGCGCGACGAGATCGCGGGCACGGACGGCGTGACCGGCGTGGGCCTGACCCGGGCGGCCGCACGACCTGCACGGCAAGCCGCCGACGGGGGCCAGCAGGTCGGTGACGACTGGGTCGTGCGGGTCAACGTGACGTCGGACGACGTCGTGGTCCCGGACTCCGTGGACGGCGTGGACGTCGAGGTCCGCGTCGTCGGCGCAGTGCACGCCTCGGGATCGTCCGGGTAGTACGCCCTGGCCGTCGACTGCTACAGCACGTGGTCACCGATCAGCCGGTTGACGAGCGTGATGTCGACGCCCCGACCGAACTCGAGCTTGACCCGTCCCAGCCCGGAGAACCACAGCACGAGCTCCGAGTCGGTGTCCAGGGTGCCTGCGGTCTCGACCGAGTACGCCTGGATCTTGCTGTACGGCAGCGTCGTGTAGTCCTTCTTCTTCCCCGTCATCCCCTGCACGTTGAGCGCCACGATGCGCTTGTTCGTGAAGGTGACCGAGTCGCGGATGCCCTTGAACGCCAGGTACACCTGCTCGTTCGGGTGCAGCACCGGCGCAAGGTCCTTGTGCGCCTGGTCGGTGGCCCACGGGTTGAGCTTGACGAACGTGGCGTTCTGGAAGTCGATCACGGTTCTCCATCAAGAGCAGCGGCGGGACGATCGGAGCGTACTGGCGAAGAGCCCGCCGACCTGCCGAGCCGGCGGGTGAGAATTGTCGCGTGAGCGATACCCGTCTTCCACGCGTCCGTGCCTCCGAGCTCGTCGGGCGGGCCTGGCTCAACACCGGCGGGCAGGACGTGACCCTCGCGGACCTGCGCGGCAAGGTCGTGGTCCTCGACTTCTGGACCTTCTGCTGCATCAACTGCCTGCACGTCCTCGACGAGCTCCGTGAGCTGGAGGAGGCGTACCGCGACGAGCTCGTGATCATCGGCGTGCACTCGCCGAAGTTCGAGCACGAGGCCGACCCCGACGCGCTGGCTGCGGCCGTCGAGCGGTACGAGGTGCACCACCCCGTGCTCGACGACCCCGACCTCGTCACCTGGTCCGCCTACACCGCGCGCGCCTGGCCGACGCTCGTCGTCATCGACCCCGAGGGGTACGTCGTCGCGCAGATGGCGGGGGAGGGCCACGCCTCCGCGATCGCGGCGCTCGTCGCCGAGCTCGTCGCGGAGCACGACGCGAGGGGGACGCTGCACCGCGGCGACGGCCCCTACGTGCCGCCCGCCCCGACGTCGGGCACGCTGCGGTTCCCCGCCAAGGCGATCACGCTGCCGGGCGGCAACCTGCTCGTCGCGGACGCCGGTCACCACTCGCTCGCCGAGCTCGCTCCCGACGCCGAGACGCTCGTCCGGCGCATCGGGACCGGCGAGCGCGGTCTCCTCGACGGCGCGCCCGACGTCGCGCGGTTCAGCGAGCCGAACGGGCTGTGCCTCGTGCCGGACGAGCTGCGGGCGTCGGTCGGGTACGACGTGCTCGTCGCCGACACGGTGAACCATGCGTTGCGGGGCGTGCGGCTGTCGGACGGGGTCGTGACGACCGTCGCGGGAAACGGGCAGCAGTACATCGTCGGTGCGGTTGACAACGTGCTCCCGGTGGTCGGGTCCGGGACCGAGGTCGGTGGTGGTGGCGGGTCTACCATCCGGTCGCTCGTTCCTCGCGACCTCCCGCCAGACCCGCCACGACCCGCCACCACCACCGACCCCGCTCCCTCCGCGTCCAAGCTCGCCGCGTCTCTCGGCGGGAGCGCCGCGAGGCCTGCTTTGTCGGTTTTCGACGCACTGCGGCAGAAGTTGTCGTCGCCGTGGGACGTGGCGTGGTCGGGCGAGCTGGGCGGGTTCGTCGTCGCGATGGCCGGGAACCACACCCTGTGGGCCTTCGACGGGTTCGGGAAGATCGGGCTGCTCGCCGGGACGATGAACGAGGGGCTCGAAGACGGGCCGGGGGAGTCTGCGTGGTTCGCGCAGCCGTCCGGGTTGGCCGAGGCTGCTGACGGGGCGGTCTGGGTCGCGGACGCGGAGACGTCGGCGCTGCGCCGTGTCGACGGGCTGCGTGGCGGGGTCGCGGTCGTGCCGGACGGCGTGACGGTACGGACCGCCGTCGGGCAGGGGTTGTTCGACTTCGGGCACCGGGACGGGCCGACCGACCAGGCGCTGTTCCAGCACCCGTTGGGGGTCGCGGTGCTGCCCGACGGGAGCGTCATCGTCGCCGACACGTACGACGGCGCGATCCGGCGGGTCGTGATCGACGGTGCGGGGTCGGGCGCCGACGTCGGGGACGACGCCGCGGGCACGCGGCTCGCGGGCGAGGTCACGACGGTGGCGACGGGACTCTCGGAGCCGAGCGACGTCGTCGTGCAGGTGGTCGAGGAGGCCGACGGGCCGGCGCAGGTGCACCTGCTCGTCGTGGAGTCCGCCGCGCACCGGATCACGCGCGTCGCGCTGCCCTCCGATCTGGCGGGCGAGGTGCTCGACGGCGGCGCGCACCGCACGCAGCGGCCCGTCACCGAGATCGCGGCCGGGGCGCTGCGGCTCGACGTGCCGTTCGTGCCCGCGCTCGGTCAGAAGCTCGACGACCGGTTCGGGCCGTCGACCGAGCTCCGGGTGAGCGCGACGCCGCCGGAGCTGTTGCTCTCCGGGACGGGCACGGGCACCGAGCTCGGCCGGGACCTCGCCATCAACCCCGCCGTCACCGAGGGCGTCCTGCACGTGACGGCACGCGCGGCGTCGTGCGACGTCGTGCCGCTGGGCCTGGACGGTGAGCCGGACCCGGACGTCTTCCCCGCGTGCCACCTCGCGCAGCAGGACTGGGGCGTGCCGGTGCGTGTCGTCGTCCCGACCGGCGAGCCGACGGACGTCCCCGGCCTCACGCTCCCGCTGCGCGGCTGACGGCGAACCCCGACCTGTACGGCACCGCACGCTGCCGAACCCCGGGTTGTACGCCGGAGATCGGCCGGATCGGCGCACGACCCGGGGTTCGGCACGCGCGGCGACCGTGGCCTCGCGAACCGCTCACGCCCAGGTGAGCAGCTCCTCGCCGTGTGCCGCCCACGCGCCGGTCTCGGCGAGGGGCGTCACGGCGTCGGGCTCCGCCTCCAGCGCGACGACGGGGCACACCGCGGACCGACCGCCGGCCCGGACGGCGGCGGGGTCCCACGAGACGAGCACCGTGCCGCGCTCGACGTGGTCGCCCTGCGCGACGTGCGTCGTGAAGCCCGCGCCACCGAGCTGCACCGTGTCGATGCCCAGGTGCACGAGGACGGCGCGGCCGTCGTCGTGCTGCACGACGAACGCGTGCGGGTGCAGCTTGACGACGGTCCCGGTGATCGGCGCGACGGCGACGCCGCCCTGGGCGTCGTCCGGCTCGACCGCGAGCCCCGGCCCGACGAGACCGGCGGAGAACACCGGGTCGTCGACCTCGCTCACGTCGACGACCGTGCCGGTCACGGGCACGAGCACGGTCAGCGGGGTCGTCGGCGCCGTCACGCGACCGTCCTCTGCTCCAGGAACGAGACCAGCGCCTCGAGGGACGCCAAGGCCTCCGCCCCGTCGTCCGGTGTGGTGAGGACGACCTCTTCGCCCGCGGTGATGCCGAGCGTCAGGACGGCGAGGATGCTCCCGGCCGCGACCGGCTCGCCACCTGGCCGCGCGATCGCCACGTCGACCGGCAGTGCCGCCGCCCCCTTGACGAACAGCGCGGCGGGCCGGGCGTGGAGCCCTTCCGCGAGGGCGACGACGACCGAGCGTTCCACCGGACATTCCCTTCTTCGGGCGGTCTGGACTTCGACCATCCTACGGATCCGGCTGGCGCCGGGGGCGGGCGGCTCGCTGGATGTGGACCCCAGCGGACGGGTCTAGGGTGGCCCGCATGTCAGACGCGACGACGCCGGGGCCTCCCGCCGATCCGGGAGAGCCGCGCATCCACGTCACGCTCTCCACCGCCAGCGTCTACCCGCGCCGGGCGGCCTACGCCTTCGAGGCCGCCGCCGACCTGGGCTACGACGGCATGGAGGTCATGGTGTGGTCCGACGAGACCACCCAGGACGCCGCAGCGCTCAACCGGCTCTCCGCCGAGCACGGCATGCCGATCCGCAGCATCCACGCGCCGACGCTCCTCGTGAGCCAGCGCGTGTGGGGGCGTCCGCCGGGGCCCAAGCTGCGGCGCAGCGTCGAGCTGGCCCAGGAGGTCGGGGCGAGCACCGTCGTCGTGCACCCGCCGTTCCGGTGGCAGTACAAGTACGCGCGCGAGTTCGAGGAGCTGGTCCGCGAGCTCGACGAGACCGCGGGCGTGACGATCGCCGTCGAGAACATGTACCCCTGGCGCGGTCGCAAGCGCGAGATGCAGGCGTACCTGCCCGGCTGGGACCCGTCCGAGCACGGCTACGACCACGTCACGCTCGACCTGTCGCACGCGGCCGTCGCGCAGCAGGACGCCCTCATGCTCCTCGACGTGTTCGACGGACGGCTCGCGCACGTGCACCTGGCCGACGGCTCGGCGTCGAGCAAGGACGAGCACCTCGTCCCGGGCCGTGGCGACCAGCCGTGCGACAAGGTGCTCGCCGAGCTCGTGCGACGCGGGTGGTCGGGCGACGTCGTCGTGGAGATCGCGACGCGCCGCGCGCGGACGGCGGCGGAGCGCAAGGAGGACCTCGCGGCGTCGCTGTTCTTCGCGCGCACCTACCTCACGCCCGACCCGCACCCGGCCTACGAACCGCCGCCCGGCCCGGCGCACCGCCACCTCGACGCCTGGTGACGTGGCGCGCGGACCGGGCGAGCGCCTTCGGGCAGGCTCTGCCGGGCTCGCCCGTCGGACGAGGCGAGCCCGGCCCTGAGCGTTCGGGTCAGTCCGTGCCGTAGCCGACGACGGCCTCCTCCGAGACCTGCTCGCCGTTGCGCTCGGCGGTGACCGTCACGGTCGCCTCGCCCGCGGGGGCGTCGGCGACGCGCGTCGCGAACGACTGGTAGGCCGACGTCCCGGGCGCGACGTCCTCGAACGTCCTCGTGCCGTACGGCGTGCTGACGGTGACGTCGACCGCCGTCTGCTCGTCGTTGACGACCCGCACCGCGACGAAGTCCCTGCTGCCGAGGGTGCGCACCTCCGCCTCCGCCGAGAAGGCGAGGTCGACGTCGCCGCCGACCAGCGCGGACTGCCAGTCCGTGAGGTCCGCGAGCTTCGTGGCGAGCAGTGCGGTGTCACCGGCGTCGTCGGAGAGGCTGTCGACGAGCGCCTGGGCAGCCGCGATCGCGGTCAGGGCCGCGGCGTGGTCGCCGGCGTCGGCCGCAGCCTCCGCGTCGTCGAGGTGGGCGGTGATCGCCGCGACGGCCTCGGCGTCGCCGTGGCTCGTGGTGTCGAGCTCGTCGACGATCCCGTCGACCTCGCCGAACGTCACGCAGTTGCCGCCGCCCTCGACGACGCCCGCGGTCCACTCGACGCCCTTGAGGACGTGCTCGCGGAACAGCGGGTCGGTCCACGACTGGTCGGTGTGGCCCGCGCCCTCGTACCAGGAGCGGCCGCCCTCGAAGTTGTGGCACCACGCGAGCGGGTGGTCCTCGCCCATCGCGTTGTTGCCCGGCGAGTACGTCGACTCGTCGAGCGTGATGAGGACGTGGACGTCCTCACGGGGGTTGGTCGTGTAGTTGTACCACTCGTCGTACCGCTCCCAGGCGGCGGGGAGGTGCTCCGTCGACGGGTGCGCCGGGCTCTCGACGCGCATGGTCGCGGTCTGCTGCGCCGGGTGGCTCGCGAAGCGCGCGCCGCCGCCCGTGAGCTCGCTGTACCAGGGCACGGTGTGCATCGTGTCGGTCGCGGCGTGGAGGCCGACGAAGCCGCCGCCCGAGCGGATGTAGCCCTGGAACGCGGCGAGCTCGGCGTCGTCGAGCAGGCGCGGCGTCGCCGGGTTGAGCGAGTTCGTGTTGTCGACGGGCGAGGCGAAGACGATCGTGGCGTACTGCTGCAGGTCCTCGGTGCTCGTGAACGGCGTGCTCGCCATCGTCAGGTCGGGCTGACCCGGCGAGCCGGAGCCCCACCAGCCGCCCGACGTGTTCGGCGGGTCCCACACGTCGACGGTGAAGCCGTTCTCCGCACCGAGCTCGATGAGGGTGCGCGTGGTGTCGTCGATGTGGGAGTGCCGGAACCCGAGCGTCTCGCCCACCACGAGGATCTTGTACGGGTCGTCGGCGGCGGCGACCGCGGGTGCGACGGACGCGGCCGGGGTGCTCGACGACGCCGGCGCGGCGAGCGCGACCCCCGTCACGGCCAGAGGCACGGCGACGAGTCCCGCCGCCGCCCGATGGATGGTCTTTCCGTTGAACAAATGCATGCGTGCTTCTCCTCGTCTCGCCGGTGAGCAGTGAGAGCCGTGCTGCCGCGCCGCGGCGGTGTCGGTACCCGCCTACTTTTAGCGACAGACATTCAAAAGTCAAGGAAAATGAGGATGACTTCTGCGCTCGATGTGCCGAGCGGCGCCGCTGTCGTCGACCGCGGTTGCTCGCCGAACACGGGGTAGGCCACCGTTCTGCCGGAGATTCGGTGGGCAATCCCGTGGTCGGCGGTGGCTGATCGCGTGGTCGGCGTCAGCGCGATGCGACGGCCCAGCGGAACGCGTTGCGCAGCACGTAGCGCCCGTCGTCCTGCCGGAACGGTGCGGCAGCGGTCAGCAGGGCAGGCGCGACCTCGGCCTGGACCTCCGCGGCGGCGCCGGCGGTGAGCGCGTGGACGAGCGAGGTCGCGTCCGGGAGGACCATCGGCGTCGGCGTGAGCCGCTCCGCCTCGACGGTGAGGCCGTGCGCCGCGAGGAGGCCACCGAGGTAGCCGGCCTCTCGCGTCTCGTCGCTCGGCTCGTGCTCGTCGCCCGCGAGCGCCCGCTCGAGCACCGTGAGGTCGTTGAGGTCGTCCTCGGCCCACGTCGCGACCGCGACCCTGCGCCCGACCCTGGCGCACTCGCGCAGCAGCTGCTCCACGTCCGTGAACGCGAGCACGTTGACCGCCGTGACGAGGTCGAACGCGTCGTCGGGCCACGGCAGGTCCGCGCCGTCGGCGATCCTCAGGTCGCTGCGCGGGCTGCGGAGCCGAGCGAGCTCGATCATGCCGGGGGCGGTGTCGCATCCCGCGGCGACGGCGCCCGCGTCGTCGAGCAGGGCGAGCAGCTCGCCCGAGCCGCACCCGACGTCGAGCACCCGCCACCCCGGGACCAGGCCCGCGGCCGCGAGCAGCGCACGCTGCGCGGGCTCGCCGACGGGCGCCCAGTACTGCGCCCAGCCGGCGGCGATCGGCGACCAGTCGTCGATGGAGTCCATGCCCCCATCCTCGCCCCGATGCCGCCCGGAGCGTCCAGCGCCGCGTAGGCTCGTCGGTCGTGGCCCGGGTCAACGGTCTTCTCGCCGACACGACGCCCCTGCGTACCTCCGCGCCGTTCCGACGCCTGTGGTGGGGGCTCGGGATCTCCAACCTCGGCTCGCAGCTCACGGTCGTCGCCGTGGGCCTCCAGGTCTACGCGCTCACGGGGTCGTCGCTCGCGGTCGGCGTCCTCGGGATCTGCGCGCTCGTGCCGCTCGTCGTGCTCGGGCTGTACGGCGGCGCGCTCGTCGACGCGTACGACCGGCGCAAGGTCGCGCTCGCGGCGTCGGCGGCGCTGTGGGTGATCACGAGCCTCGTCGCGCTCCAGGCGTGGCTCCACCTCGACTCGGTGGGGGTGCTCTACGCGCTGGTCGCGGCGCAGTCGGCCGCGTTCGCGATCAACAATCCCGCGCGGTCGGCGATCATCCCGCGCCTCGTCGAGCCCCGGCTCCTGCCCGCGGCGAACGCCCTCCAGACGCTCGCGTGGAACGTCGCGCTGACGGTCGGTCCGCTCGGCGGCGCGTTCCTCGTGGCGCTGTGGGGCT
Organism: Cellulosimicrobium sp. BMG9.23; assembly: GCF_059159985.1. Lineage (NCBI taxonomy): Bacteria > Bacillati > Actinomycetota > Actinomycetes > Micrococcales > Promicromonosporaceae > Cellulosimicrobium > Cellulosimicrobium sp. BMG9.23. The sequence goes on along the minus strand of NZ_JBZGBZ010000002.1, from coordinate 378,274 downwards.
ACCAGGTCGCGTACACGATCGACGCGGTGCTGTTCACCGCGGCGCTGTGGGCGGTGTGGCGGCTGCCGGACATCCCGCCCGTGTCAGGGCCACAGGTCACCCCGGTGTCCTCTCGCCCTGACACGGCTCTCGGCGGTGATGACGTGTCAGGGGCACAGGTCACCCCGGTGTCCTCTCGCCCTGACGCGGCGGTGGGGTTCGCGGGTGCCCGACGGCGCCGCCGCGGTCGCGTGGTCGGGTGGCGGTCGGTCGTCGACGGGCTGCGCTACCTCGGGACGCAGCCCAACATCCGCACGACGTTCCTCGTGGACCTCGCGGCGATGGTGCTCGCGTCGCCGCGCGTGCTGCTGCCCGCGGCGGGGGTCGTCTGGCTCGGCGGGGGAGAGGCGACGACCGGCGTGCTCAGCGCGGCGTTCGCTGTCGGCGCAGTGCTCGCGAGCGCGTTCTCGGGCGGTCTGTCGCGCGTGCGGTGGCAGGGTCGCGTGATCGTCTGGGCGATCACCGCGTACGGCGCGTCGATCGTGCTGTTCGGGCTCGTGCTGCTCGCGGTCGGCGCGACGTCGCCGACGACCGTCCTCGTCGGGTGGGTCGTCGCCGCGTGCGTCGCGCTCGCGCTCGCCGGGGCGTCGGACGCCGTGAGCTCCGTCTTCCGCCAGACCATCCTCCAGACGGCGGCGCCCGACGAGATGCGCGGTCGCCTGCAAGGAGTGTTCATCGTGGTCGTCGCGGGCGGCCCGCGGCTCGGCGAGCTCGTGCTCGGCGCGCAGGCGACGTGGACCGGCGAGGCGTGGGCCGCGGTCGTCGGCGGGATCGCGTGCGTCGTCGCGCTGTGGCTCGTCGTGCGCGCCCAGCGCCGGTTCTGGCGCTACGACGCGCGGCACCCCGAGCCCTGACGGCCGGACCGTCGCCGAGAAGTGAGTTTCCGCCCCGGAATCACCCGATTCCGGGGCGGAAGCTCACGTCTCGGCGGGGACGGTGCCCAGGACCGGCGCGCCCAGCCGTTCGATCCGACCGCGCCCCCAGTCGCCGAGCGACTCGAGCGCCGCGTTGAGCGTGCTGCCGTGCTCGGTGAGCGAGTACTCGACGCGCGGGGGGACCTCGGGGAACACCTCGCGCACGAGCAGGCCGTCGGCCTCCATCTCGCGCAGCTGCTGCGCGAGCACCTTGTCGCTCACGCCCGGCAGGCCCCGCTTGAGCTCGGCGTACCGGCGCACGCCGTGATCCTCGAGCTCCCAGAGGATCAGGGACTTCCACTTGCCGCTCACGACGTCCATCGCCGCGTCGAGGCCGCACACGTAGGGACCGCGGCGCGGTGAGCCCGACGGCGCTCTCGTGCCCGCCCGGGATCTGCCCGACCGAGATCCGTCCGGCCGGGTTCCGTCCGGCCGGGTTCCGTCCGGCCGGGTCACGCCCGGCCGGCTGTCGAGGCCGGGAAGGACTGTCGTCGTCGTCATCGCTCGCTCCTTCGTCGCTGTCCTGCGTGCTGCTGGACCTGGGCGCAGCGCCGACCTGCACGCTCACCTGTGGGTGAGAACCCCACTTCGAAGTGCGTTCTTCCCGGGCGACCGTAGGGCGGCGAGGGTGGACGACGAGGGCACGCCGCACCGTCGGTGCCGCCCGAGCTCCACCATCCGAACCGGAGGAACGATGCCCGACCAGCCAGCCCCCAAGGTTCCCTCTCCGCCGTCACCCCCCTTGGCGCTCCCCGTGACCGTGCTCGGCCTCGGCGCGATGGGCGGGGCGCTCGCCGCCGCGACCGTCGCCGTCGGGCACGCCACCACCGTCTGGAACCGCACGCCCGGGCGTGCCGACGCGCTCGTCGCCGCAGGCGCCCACGAGGCGGCCTCGGTGCGGGACGCCGTCGCCGCGTCACCGCTCGTCGTGGCCGTCCTGCTCGACCAGGCATCGGTGCACGAGACGCTCGACCCCGTCCTCGACGTGCTCGCCGGCCGGACGCTCGTCAACCTCGTCACGACGACGCCCGAGGAGTCGCGCGAGCTCGCCGCCTGGGCGACGTCCCACGGCGTCGACTACCTCGACGGCGGGATCATGGCCGTCCCCGCGATGATCGGCGGGCCGGGCTCCGAGGTGCTCTACAGCGGGTCGCGCGCGGCCTTCGACGCCGCACGTCCCGTGCTCGACACCTGGGGCGAGAGCACGTGGTTCGGCGCCGACCCCGGCCTGGCGCCGCTCTACGACCTCGCCCTCCTCGCGGGGATGTACGCGATGTTCGCGGGCTTCTTCCACGGTGCCGCGATGGTCGGGACGGCCGGAGTGAGCGCCGTCGACTTCGCACGCCGCGCGGCGCCGTGGATCAGCGCGATGACGTCCGAGCTCGCGGGATTGGCGGACGTGATCGACCGGCGTGACTACTCCGGCTCGGGTCAGCAGAGCCTGGAGTTCTCGGACCTGTCCGACATGGTCCGGGCGAGCGAGGAGGCGGGCCTCGCGACCGACGTCGTCGCGGCCGTGCAGGGTCTGATCCGGCGACAGGTCGACGCCGGGCACGGTGCCGACGGCTTCGCCCGCGTCGTCGAGAGCATCCGGGCCGACTCCACCCCGGCCGACTCCACCCCGGCCGGCGCCACCCCCGCCGACACCACCCCCACCGTCGCCGTAGGAGGCACCCGATGAGCACGCCGGCTCCCGTCACCCTGATCGGTCTCGGTCCGATGGGCCAGGCCATGGTCCGCACGCTGCTCGCCGCGGGCCACCCCGTGACCGTGTGGAACCGCACGCCGTCGCGCGCGGACGCGCTCGTGTCCGAGGGTGCGACCCTCGCCGGGTCGCCTGCCGAGGCCGTGGCGGCGAGCGACGTCGTCGTGCTGAGCCTGACGGACTACGCGGCGATGTACGACGTCCTCGGCGCGGCGTCGGACGCGCTGCGCGGACGCACGGTCGTCAACCTCAGCTCCGACACCCCCGGGGCGACGCGCGACGCCGCCCGGTGGGCCGGCGACCACGGCGCGACGCTCGTGACCGGCGGCGTCATGGCGCCGCCGCCGATGCTCGGGACCGCGGAGGCCTACGTCTACTACTCCGGACCGGAGGCCGCGTTCCGGGCGCTCGAGCCGATCCTCGCCCTGCTCGGCGCGCCCCGCTACCTCGGCGAGGACCCGGGACTCGCGCAGCTCATGTACCAGGCGCAGCTCGACGTGTTCCTCACGGCGCTGTCCGGCGTCGCGCACGCCGCGGCGCTCGCGGAGGCCGCGGGCGTCCCGCCCACGCAGTTCGTCCCCGAGGCGCTGCAGACGCTCGTCACCACGCCGGCGATGATCGGGGCCGACGGCGCGGCGGGCGTCGAGTTCGAGACCGGTGTCCACCCGGGCCACCTGAGCACCGCGACGATGATGGGCGCGACCGCCGCGCACGTCCTCGGGGCGAGCGAGGAGCTGGGCGTCGACACCGCGCTGCCGCGCGCGGTCCTGTCGCACTACGAGCGCGCGCTCGCCGCGGGGCACGGTCGGGACAGCTGGACGGCGATCTTCGAGGTGATCAAGGCGGGCGCCGACGCGCGCTCCGGTGATCGCGCGCTGGCTCGATAGATGCGTCGGTAGGGTGGCGCGCGTGACCGCCGCCGCATCCCGCGAAGCTCCTGCCGAGACCGCGCTGCGGGACCGGGACGGGGTCTTCGTCGCCGGTCCCGCGTCGTGGAACCGGATCGTCCAGCTCGACGCGCTCCCCGAGCCCAGCTCGCACACGGTGTTCGCGCGCGACTCCTACGACACGGTGGGCGGCACGTCCGCCGGCAAGGCGCTCAACCTCGCGGCGCTCGGCCGGTCGGTCACGCTGCGCACGGTGCTCGGCGCCGACGACGACGGCACGCGCGTGCGCTCGGTGCTCGAGGCCGGGGGCGTGCGCGTGCTCGCCGAGCCGTCGCCCGACGGGCGCACGGAGAGCCACCTCAACCTCATGGACCGCGACGGCGGTCGCGTGTCGGTGTACCTGCGGGCCCCGGGCGAGGTCCCGGCGGCGGGCGCGGGTTGGGACGCGGCCGTCGCCACGCTCGACGCCGCCGCTGCGGTGGTCGTCGACCTCGCCGTCCCCGCGCTGCCCGTGCTCGACCTCGCCGTCGCGCGGGGCCGCGACGTCTGGGTCGACCTCCACGACTACGACGGTGCCGCGGACTTCCACCGCCCGTGGGTCGAGGCGGGCACGCACGTGTTCCTCAGCTCCGACCGTCTGCCGGACCACCGCGCGTTCATGGTGGCCCGGCTCGACGCCGGAGCACGGCTCGTCGTGTGCACGCACGGTGCTCGCGGGGCGACGGCCCTCACGGCGGGCGGGTTCGTCGACGTCCCCGCGCAGGTGGTCGAGGACGTCGTCGACACGAACGGCGCCGGCGACGCGTTCTTCGCGGGTTTCCTCGACGCGCACCTGCGGGGCGAGCCCGTCGAGGCGGCGATGCGGGCCGGGGCTGTGCACGCCGCCCGCGTCGTGCGCAGCCCAGGGCTCACCCCGCTCGGCGGCTGATCCAGCGGTCGACCGACCCGGCCACCGGTCCGGCGGCCCGCGTCGTCGTGGGCGCGGTCCGCGCCCCGTCAGGCCCGGCCCACTGCGGCGGGGTCCGCGGCGTGCCGCCCGTGGGCGAGGTCCAGGTCGTCCTCGGACGCCTCGCGCAGCGCTTCCGCGGTCGCGGCGCCGCGGTCCTTGAAGTGGCCGAGCGTCGAGAGCGCGAGCCCCAGCGCGGCCCAGCCGGCGAGCGCGAGCCACAGGAGGTGGGTGTCGGCTCGCGGGAAGTACGACAGGTCGCGCAGCAGCGTGGCCGACGCGCCCGGCGGGAACCACTGCCCGACGGCGCCCCAGGGCTGGGCCATGAACTCGACGGGCAGCTGGGCGCCGGAGATCGGGTTCGCGACCAGGAGGAACAGGACCGGGCCGACGGCGATGCCGCGGGTGCCCAGGAGCGCGACGGAGCCGGTGATGACGCCGCCGATGCCGGCCAGCGTGAGAGCGACGGCGCCCGCGTCGGCCCAGTACGCGCCCTGCAGGCCGCCGAGCGCGTGCAGGATACCGGCGATCGCCGTGCCGCCGAGCACCGAGTAGACGCCCAGGGCGGTGACCCGGCGCCACACGCCGACGACGAGCGTCGAGATCGCGATGCCGCCGATCATGCCGCCCAGCACGAGCGGGAACGAGGCCGCGGACATCGTGGTGCCGCGCGCGTCGTCCGCGGAGAGGGGCACGACGTCGGTCAGGCCGACGGTCACGTGCGCGTCGGCCGGCGCGCCCTGGGCGGCGAGCGCGGCGTCGACCTGCGACTGGAGCGCGGGCTGCAGGCCCGCGAGCATCGGCGCGACGACGGGGCTCGCGGCGGAGGCCGTGAGCACCTCGGGCTCGTCACCGAGGACGACGGCCCCGTATGCCTCGCGCGTCTCGATCGCTTCGACGGCGGCGGCGCGGTCGTCGACCTCGACGAACGTGAAGGCGTCGGGCGCGTGCTCGGCGATCCCCGCCTCGACCTGGGCGACCAGCGCCGCATCCCCGCCGCCGGCGACGGCAAGCGGCAGGTCCTTCGGCTCGGCGGTGACCGACGGCCACAGGAACGCGAGGACGAGCACGCTCGCGAGCGCGACGAGCCCCGCCCCGATCGCGACGACGCGCGACCAGTGGGTGTGGGGTGCGGGGGTGGGTGTCGGCATGGCTCCTCCATTAAAAACGAATGTTCGTTCTCTAGGATGCGCGCCGGAGTGCGGGATGTCAAGAATGATCGTTCGGTTTATGCTGGACCGATGCCGAGGGTGAGCGAGGAGTACCGCACCAGGCGGCGTCGGGAGATCGCCGACGCCGCGTTGCGAGCGGTGCGCCGCAAGGGGTTCCAGGCCGCCTCGATGGCGGACATCATCGCCGAGTCGGGGATGTCGGCGGGCGCGATCTACGGCTACTTCGCGGGCAAGGGCGAGATCGTGCACGAGGTGGCGGGCGGCATCGTCGGCGGCCGCATCGACGACGTCGGACGGCTCGCCGCGGCCGACCCCATGCCGCCGCCCACCGAGGTGGTCCGCGTGCTGATGCGCGGCATGCTGGCCGATCTCGGCGAGACCGGGATCCTCGTCCAGCTGTGGGGCGAGGCGGTCACCGACGCCGCGTTGCGCAACCTCGCGTCGGACGTGCTGGGCCGGCTCCGTGGCGCCTACGTGGGCTACCTCTCGACCTGGCACCAGCGCGAGCACGGGCTGGCTCCCGACGAGGCCGAGGCCCTCGCCGTCGACCAGGCGCCGCTCTTCCTCGCGGCGAGCCAGGCGTTCGTCGTCCAGAGCGCGCTCCTCGACGACTTCGACGCCGAGCTCTACCTCGACCGCGTCACGCGCCACCTCCCGCACTGACGGACCGACCCGTCCCGCACTGACGGACCGACCCGGTCCGCCCGTCGCGCGTCGTCGGGTTCCGGCCTACGACGCCGCGAAGAGCGGCGCGCGACCGGGCGGCTGCGCGGGCGGCGGACCCTGCTCTCCCGGGCGGACCGGCCGCACCTGCGTCGGCTGCTCCTGCGTGAGGTGCAGCTCCGCGCCGTCGTGCACGAGCCGCAGCTTGTCCCCGGACACCAGCCGATACGTCACGCCGTCGCGCCGCACCTCGACGCGCGCGCTCGCACCGTCCGCGTGCACCGGGAACGCGAGCCCGATGACCCGCGACGGCAGGGACGGCGCGAGGTGCGGGACGCCGTCCTCGTGGCGCAGACCGCCGAGCCCGGCGACCAGCGCGATCCACGTCCCGGCGAGCGACGCGACGTGCAGACCGCCGTCGGTCGAGGCGCGCAGGTCGCACAGGTCGAGGAGCGCGCACTCGCGCGCGTACGCGTACGCGAGGTCGAGGTAGCCGATCTCCGCGGCGACCACGGCCTGCACCGGCGCGGACAGCGACGAGTCGCGCACGGTCAGCGGCTCGTAGTAGTCGAAGTCACGACGCCTCTGCTCGGGCGTGAACTCCTCCCGCGCGACGTGCAGCGCGAGCACGAGGTCGGACTGCTTGACCACCTGCCGGCGGTAGAGCTCGGAGTAGTGGGCGTGGTCGTCGAGCGGGAACCGGGCGGTGCCGCGCGCCTCGAAGTCCCAGTGCGCGTGCCGGGTGAAGTCCTGCGACTGCTCGGTGACCTGCAGCTCGTCGGAGTAGGGCACCATCATCCGGTCCGCCGCCAGGAGCCACGCCGCCCGCTCGTCGGCGGTGACGCCCAGCCCGCCCGCCCGCTCCGGGTACCGGTCGCACAGGTCCGCCGCGGCCCGCAGGTTCTGGCGCGCCACGAGGTTCGTGTAGGTGTTGTTGTCCACGATCGCCGTGTACTCGTCCGGTCCGGTCACGCCGTCGATGCGGAACCCGGCGTCCGTGTGGTGCCCGCGGCCCGCCCAGAGCCGTGCGGTCTCCACGACCAGGTCCAGGGCCACGTCACGGGCGAACGCCTCGTCCCCCGTGGCGGCGTCGTGCCGCACTGCGGCGAGCGCGACGGCGGCGCTGACGTGGAACGCCGCGGTCCCGGCGGGCCAGTAGCCCGACGACTCCCGCCCGCTGATCGTCCGCCACGGGAACGCGGCGCCCGGCAGACCCAGCTCGGCCGCGCGCTCGAGCGCGTGCGGCAGCGTCGCGTGCCGCCAGCGCAGGTGCGCGGCGGCCGCGCCGGGCAGCACGTGGTCCAGGACCGGGAGCACGAACGTCTCCGAGTCCCAGAAGGCGTGCCCTCCGTACCCCGTGCCCGTGAGTCCCTTGGCGCGGACGCCGACCCCCTCGACGCACGCCGACGCCTGTACCGCCTGGAACAAGGCGAACCGCACGGCCTGCTGCATCTCGTCGTCGCCCTCGACCTCGACGTCGCCGCGCTCCCAGACGTCGGCGAGGAGCTCGGCCTGCTCGCGCTCCAGCTCGTCCCACCCGGCGGCGAGGGCGGCGGTGAGCACCTCGTGCGCCCGCGCCGGCAGGGCGTCGGCGTCCGGCCCGCCCACGTGGGCCGAGACCAGAAGCACCGTGATCCACTGTCCAGCCCGCAGATCGACCGTGAGGGTGGCGGCGCCCGCGCGATGGTGCCACACCGGCGTCACGCCGTCGGCGCCCTCCACGACGTGTGCCGTCTCGACGGCGACCCCCCGGCCCGAGCGGACGGTGCGCTGGTGCACGGACGACCCCTCGGCGTCGTGCCGGCACGACGCCGTGACGAGCCCGGGTTCCGTGCGCTCACCGTGCTCGACATCCTCGGCGCCGTCGCCGTGTGGGCAGTCGGGGGCGGGTCGCACGGTCACCGTGACGTCGTCGTGCGCGCGCACGTGCCACCGCGACGCGACGACCTCGGGCCGCGTGAGCGACACCAGTCGCCGGTTGACGAGGGTCACCGCCCCGCCCGACGGCGCGGTCCAGCGCAGCTCCCGGTCCAGGACCCCGCGGCGCAGGTCGAGGACGCGGTCGTGGGCGTCGGCGGTCGCGGACGCGACGTCGACCGGTGCGCCGTCCACGGACCAGCCGAGGCGCCACGCGTCGACCACCGGGACGAGGCGTTCCTCCACCTCGGGGTAGGCGTAGCCGCCCTCGGCGTACGTCTGGTCGTACTCCTCGACGACGGCGGCGAGGAGCGTCGCCGGGTCCGCGTCCGCGGGCGTCTCGTCGAGCACCCCGCGCACACCGACGTACCCGTTGGACAGGGACAGGACGGAGGCCGCGGTGCGGGGTCCGTCGAGGTCGAGCTCGGACTCCCGCACCGACCAGCGGCTGAGTTCGTTCGTCACCCGTGACACCTCATCACGGCCCGGGCGCGCTCACCCGTCGAGCGCGGCCGACGGCGCTCCCTGATCCCGGCGCTACGCCAGGCCCGTGTCCCGCGCGACGATCGCGGCCTGCATGCGCGACGCGACCCCGAGCTTCGCGAGCACGCGCGAGACGTGGGTCTTCGCCGTCGCCTCCGAGATGAACAGCTCCGTCGCGATCCCCTGGTTCGACAGCCCGCGGCCCAGCGTCGCGAGCACGTCCACCTCGCGCGGCGTGAGGTCCGCGAGGCGGGGGTCGCCCGCACCGTCCGGGGCGTGGCCCGTGCCCGACGCCGGGTCGTCCGGTCGGCCTGTCGCGTCGCCCGACCGCGCGTCGCCCGACCGCGCACCGGCCGGCCACGTACCGCCCGGGTGGGTCGGCCGGCCGGGGCGGGGGCCGCCGTCGGGCCCGGGACCGCGCGCGAACGCGGCGAGCAGGCGCCGGGTGACCTCCGGGGCGAGCACGCCGTCGCCGTCGGCGACGCGCCGGACCGCGTCGAGCAGCGCTGCGGGCTCCGCGGTCTTGAGGAGGAAGCCCGCCGCGCCGGCGCGCAGCGCGCCGTCGACGTACTCGTCGAGGTCGAAGGTCGTGAGGACCAGGACGTCGGCGAGACCCTCCGTCGTGATGACGCGCGTCGCCTCGATCCCGTCGACACCGGGCATGCGCAGGTCCATGAGCACGACGTCCGGCCGCAGCGCCCGCGCGTTGGTGATCGCGGCCGTGCCGTCGGCGGCCTCGCCGACGACCTCGACGTCGTCCGCCGCCTCGAGCAGCAGGCGCAGCCCGGCGCGGATCGCGGCGTGGTCGTCGGCGAGGAGCACGCGGACCGTCGGGCGCGTCATCGCGCGGCCCCCGGCGCCGATCGCGGACCTCCGGTGGGCACGGCCGCCGGGACCGCCGCGCGGACGGTCCACCCGCGACCGTGAGCCGCCCCGCCATCGTGTGACGCCCCGCCATCGTGTGACGCCCCGCCATCGCGTGCCGACCCGTCCGCGGGCCCGGCGTCGAGCGTGCCACCGACCCCCTCGGCGCGCTCGCGCATGGTCAGCAGGCCCGTCCCCGCGCTGAGCGCCGGGTCCCCGAGCGGACGGCGCACCGGAGTGCCGTCGTCGTGGACGGTGAGCACGATGTCGTCGCCGGACCGCTCGAGCCGTACGGCGACCGGCGCTCCCGGGGCGTGCTTGAGCGCGTTCGTCAGGGCCTCCTGCGCGACCCGGTAGAGCGCCTGGTCCACGGCGGCCGGAAGCTCGTCGGCACCGGCGTCGTCCGTGAAGGTGACGTCGGTCCCGGTCGCGCGCGCCGCGACGAGCAGCGTGCCGATCTCGGCGAGCCGACCGGGGGTGACCACCGGTTCGGACCCTCGCCGCTCGCTGCGCAGGAGCAGGATCATCGACCGCATCTCCTCCAACGACGTGACCGCGCTCGTGCGCACCTGCTCCAGGGCGGCCCGGTCGCGCCCCGCGTCCGGCGGGAGCTGGAGCGCGGCGCCCGAGTGGATGGCGATCGCCGAGAGGTGGGACGCGATGACGTCGTGCAGGTCGCGCGCCATCGCGGCGCGCTCGGCCCGGACCGCCTCGTGCCGGTCGAGCTCGGAGATGCGCTCGAGGTCGCTCGCACGCTCGCGCTCGAGCTCCGCCGCGCGGGCGGCGCTCGCGGCGTCGCGGGCGGCGAGGTCAGCGCGATCGCGCTCCAGCTCGGCGAGCTCGGTCTTCTGGCGCACGTTCGTCGCCCACCACAGGGGCACCAGCAGCACCCCGCCGAGCTGGAGGCCCGTGTACACGAACACCCGCACGTCGCGCGCGGCCTCGCCGGCCGCGACCGCGCCGAGCACCGAGACGGTGATCGTGACGCCCCACAGCCAGGCGCGCGCCCGCGGGCTGCCCCACGTCGCCGCCGCGTACAGCAGGTCCCACAGGACGATGGTGATCGCGAGGGAGCCACCCCACGCGAGGTCCACGAGCATGATGACGACGCCGCCCGCGAGCGCGAGCATCGGGCGGCGGCGCTTGACGAGGATGAGCGCGCAGCCGACCGCGAGCAGCGCGTACCGCCACCACGGCTCAGGAGTCACGATCCCGAACACGCCGTCGACGCGGACGAGGTCGACGAGCCCCACCTCGATGAGCACCCACCCGAGCACGAACGTCATGACCGCGGTGACGACGTCGTTGCGCGAGTCCTCGAGTCGCCACACCGGGCGCAGGGCGCCGTCGCGGGACCACCAGCGGGCTGAGCTCACGCTCCCATCCCAGCACACGAGCCGTCGTCGGGGGATCGGTCGAAGGGTGTAGGCGGTGCGCGGCGGCACCCTGCGGCAGGAGCGAGGATCGTCCGTCCGGCCGACGACGGGGCCGCCCGCCCCGGGAGATGGTCGGGTCATGGACCTTCCTCTCGACCTCGCCGGCGCCGACGGCGCCGGGCTCGGGCTCGCCGCGATGGCCGGCATCCTCGTCGTCCTGGCGCTCGTCGACTCGACGAGCTTCGGCACGCTGCTCATCCCCGTGTGGCTCCTGCTCGCGCCCGGGCGCCTCCGCGCCGGCCGTGTGATCACCTACCTGGTGACCGTGGCGGGCTTCTACCTCGCGGTCGGGATCGTCGTCATGCTCGGCGCGGGCGCGTTCCTCGACCGGTTCGGCGACGCGCTCGACACGCGCGCTGCGGCCATCGTGCAGCTCCTCCTGGGCATCGGGCTCTTCGCGCTGAGCTTCCGGTTCGACGGCAAGCGCGCCGCGCGCCGGGCGGAGCGCGCGGTGGCCGGGGGCGTGGCGGCGGGGGCCGCACCGCCGGCGCAGGGAAGGCTGTCGCGGTGGCGCGAGCGCGCGCTCGGCATCGAGTCGGCTGCCGACGGTGGCGGTGCGCAGGGCGCGGTGACCGTCCGGACGCGGCCGTCCGTGCTACCGCTCGTCGGCCTCGCGCTCGGTGCCGTCGCGATCGAGGTCGGCACGATGCTGCCCTACCTCGCCGCGATCGGGATCATCACCACGTCCGACGTCGGGTGGCCGACCTCAGCGGGCGTCCTCGCCGCGTACTGCGTCGTGATGGTCGCGCCCGCGCTCCTGCTCCTCCTGGGACGGCTCGTCGCGGCGCGCGCCGTCGACCCGCTCCTGCACCGCCTCGACCGGTGGCTCACCAAGAACGCCGCCGAGATGACCGGGTGGGTCCTCGCGATCCTCGGCGTCCTGCTCGCGCTGAACGCGATGGGACGCCTCGGCTGGACCGGCTGACCGACGGACGCGCTGCCGCCTGACGGCCGGTCGCCCGAGCCGCCGATCATGCCATCGTGACGGTCGACCATGCGTTCGTGGCCCGTCCGGACGACCGGACGGGCCACGAGCGCATGGTCGACGTGCGACCGATCAGGCGAGGTCAGACGCGCGTGCCGTTCGACTCCGACGCCCTGTCGGCGCCGGGCAGCGTGCTGCCCGCGAGCCCGGCGATGAGCTGGTTGATGTCGACGCCGGTGAGCTGCTTGATGACGCCTTGACCCTCGCCCAGGACGGACGCGACGTTCTTCGTGATCGCCGAGGCGCCGTCGGTCGAGATGACCGTCATGCCCTGGATCTTGCCGATCGGCTCGGCGGCGGCGCGCACGATCTCGGGCAGGCGCTCGATGAGCTCCTGGACGAGAGCCGCCTCGCCGTACTTCTTGAGCGCCTCGGCCTTGGCGTCGGTCGCGACCGCCTCGGCACGACCCTCGGCCTCGATCGCGGACGCCCGGGCCTCGCCCTCGGCCTTGATGCCCTCCGCGAGCGCGACCTGACGGTCACGCTCGGCCTCACCGGCGCGGCGCACGGCCGTGGCGGACGCCTCGGCGTCCTGGATCGCCGCCGTCTTGTTCGCCTCGGCGATGACGGTGCGCTTGTAGGCGTCGGCCTCGGTGGCGGCGTTCGCCGCGTCACGACGCGCGTTGGCCTCCTGGACCTCGGCGTACGCCTTGGCCTCGGCGGGCTTGCGGATCTCGATGTCCAGCCGCTCCTGCGTCACGCGCGCCTGCTCGGCGAGCGCCTCGCGCTCCTGCTGCGCGACGAGGCGGTCCTGCTCGGCGCGCGCGAGCTGGCCGGCCGCGTCCGCCTCGGCGTTGGCCCGGTCGGTGTCGGCCTTGATGACGGCGCGCTTCAGGTCGAGCGCCTTCTGGCGCTCCGCGATCTGCTCCGCCGCCTCGATGGCCGCGAACTCCGACGCACGCTGCGCCTCGGCCTCGGAGACCTCGGCGACCTGGCGGGCGCGCGCGTTCTCGGCACGACCGAGGTTGGCCAGGTAGTCCGAGCCCGGCGTCGAGATGTCGGAGATGTTGAGCAGGTCGACCTGGAGGCCCTGCTCGGACAGGTCCGCCTTCGTCGACTCGACGACGCGGTCGGACAGGCCCTTGCGGTCCGAGATGATCTGCTCGATCGTCATGTCGCCGACGATCGAGCGCAGCGAGCCCTCGAGGGACTCCTTGATGATCTCGGTGAGCGTGCTCTGCTGGGACAGGAAGCGCTGGGCGGCGCGACGCACGCCCTCCTCGTCGCCGCGGACCTTGAAGTTGATCGACGCCTTGATGGCGATCTTGATGCGGTGCTTGTCCACGCCCTCGACGGTGATCCCGATCTGACGCTGCTCGAGCGAGATGGGGAAGCCCTGCTGGAGGATCGGCCAGACGAACGTGCGGCCGCCGACGATGACCTTCTGGCCGCTGCCGGTGGCCTCCTTGCGGCCGGCGCCGCGACCCACGATGACGAGTGCCTCGTTCGGCGGGACGCGACGGATGCGCTTGCTGATGAAGATGATCACCGCGAAGAACGCGATGACCAGGGCGACGATCGCCAAGGTCGTGATGAGGTTGTTCGTGTCGTCCAGCATGGTCAGCGCCGGGGCGCGTCTCCTTCCGTTCGGGCGGTGGGCGTGCGATCAGTACGAGGCCCGGGCGATCCGTGCGAAGGTCCGGGAATGCGGTGCGCGGTGCAGCGGGTACGGGTCGACGTCAGTCGTTCGCGAAGTGCCGGCGCACGCGCACCTTGCTGCCGGACTGCTCGAGGACGACGACGCGCGCGCCCTCGGGGATGGGCTCCTCCGACCAGGCGAGCCGGCGCTCGAGCTCGTGGGCCGCGTCGAGCGACACCTCACCACGAGACGGGTCGATGGCGGTCGTCGCGGTGCCCTGGACGCCGACGAGCGACACCGGCGTCCCGTCCTCCGAGTCGCGCAGGTGCGTGACGAGGCGCTGGACGACGAGGACCACGACGACGGCCACGACGAGCGACCCGACGTACGCGACCCACGTGGGCAGGTCGTTCGCGGTCACGATGACGCCCACGGACCCGAAGACGACGCCCCCGACACCGAGCGACGTGCCCGAGAGCGACCCGTCTCCCAGGTCGACGATCTCGCCGACGAGCAGCGAGAGGAGGAGCAGCGCGAGCGCGGCGATGCCGATGACGAGGAAGACGATCATTCGTGGTCCCTTGAGCGACGCGTGGAGTTGTCGTGAACGTGCGCACACCATACCGTGACGCGCGCGCGCGAAGTTGTCGTCCACAGGACCTGGGGATGGGGACCTCTCCCCGTGCGTGCTCGCCTCGCGGGCGGCGACCACAGATGCTTGAGTCCACCCATGCGGACGGATCGTGCGCGGGGCGAGTCGCTCCGGTGATCGAGGTCGAGCACCTCACCAAGACCTACGGCGAGACGGTCGCCGTCGACGACCTGAGCTTCGTGGTGCGCACGGGCCGCGTGACCGGGCTGCTGGGCCCGAACGGCGCGGGCAAGTCGACGACCATGCGCATGATCCTCGGCCTGCACCGGCCGACGAGCGGGACCGTGCGGATCGACGGGAAGCCGTTCGTCGACGACCCCGCACCGCTGACGGCCGTCGGCGCCATGCTCGACGCCCACGCGGTGCACCCCGGCCGCACGGCGCGCACCCACCTGCGGTCGCTCGCGCTGACGCACCGGCTGCCGGCCTCCCGCGTCGAGGAGGTGCTGGAGACCACGGGGCTCGCGGCGGTGGCCGGCCGCCGCATCGGCACGTTCTCGCTCGGGATGGGGCAGCGCCTGGGCATCGCCGCCGCGCTCCTGGGGCACCCGCGCACGCTCGTGCTCGACGAACCCGTGAACGGGCTCGACCCGGACGGCGTGCACTGGGTCCGCGAGCTCGTGCGCGCGCTCGCGGCGCAGGGCACGACCGTCCTCGTCTCGAGCCACCTGATGTCCGAGATGGCGCTCACGGCCGACGACGTCGTCGTCCTGGGCCGCGGCCGGCTCGTCGCGAGCGGGACCGTCGAGGAGATCGTCGCCGCCGCGACCGGTGGCAGCGTCCGGGTGCGCACCGCGGACGCGGGCGACGCCCTGGCGGCCGAGGTCCGCGCGGCCGGGGGGAACGTCACCTCCGCGGACGGCCGCGTCCTGACGGTGACCGGGCTCTCCAGCGACCAGGTCGGCGCGCTCGCGATGAGGACCGGCACGGTGCTCGCGGAGCTCGTCCCGCAGCACGTCTCGCTGGAGGACGCGTTCTTCGAGCTGACGAAGGACGCCGTCGAGTACACGACCGACGGAGGACCGCGATGAGCGCACAGCCTGCGCCCGCCCTCTCGACCGCGGCGCCTGCCCCGGCGCCCGTGCCGCGGCTGGGGTTCGGCGGGCTGGTCGCGTCCGAGTCGCTCAAGGCGAGAGGCCTGCGGTCGACGTGGTGGCTCCTCTCTCTCGCCCTGCTCGTGCCGGTCCTCGTCGCGCTGGTCACCGCGCTCAGCCGGCGGTCGGACGTCACCGGCGCCGACGCCGCGCTCGCGGAGGCGGTCGGCGCGGTCACGGACACGAACTACCTCGCGCTGTTGCTCCTCGTCGTCCTCGGGACGATCGTCGGGACCGCGGAGTACGAGCGAGGCGCCGTCCTCACCACGTTCGCCGTCGTGCCGCGCCGTGTCCCGGTCGTCCTCGCCAAGGTCGTCGTGGTCGCCGTTGCCGCTCTCGTGGTCTCGGTGGCCGCCGGTGCGGTGGCGTTCCTCGTCGCGGCCCTCGTGCTCGGTCACGGAGCACCCGGGGGATTCGCCGACCCGGTCGTGCTCCGCGTGCTCGCGGGCACGGCGTTCTACCAGGCTGCCGCCACCGTGATCGCGTTGGCGTTCGGCCTCCTCGTCCGGTCGAGCGCGGGCGGCATCGCCGCGACGCTCGGCTTCCTCTATGTCGTCCCCGCCCTGCTGCAGGCGATCCCGGTCGACGCCGTCGGTCGCTTCGCCCGCTCGCTCCCGGGGCCCGAGGGCACGGTGCTGGAGCTCCCGAGCGGAGCGGACGGCGCGACGCTCACCTGGAGCGTCCTCGCCATCGTCGCGTGGACGGCGGTCGTGGTGGCTGCGGCCTGCGCCGTGGTCCGCCGCCGGGACGTCTGACCGGCTGACCGGCGCCCTGCTTGAGCGCGCGGCGATGCTCCCGAGCACACGCGGGATCGTGCGTGCGTGCGCGCGCTGTCGCCCGGACGGCCTGTTCAGGCGGGCGTCAGCAGGTCGTGACCGACGACGGCGTCGAGGCTGAGGGTGCGGTAGCCGTGCGAGGCGAAGAGCACCGTCACGCGGTCGCCCTCGTCGTTCTCGTCACCGGCGTCGTACCCCATGACCGTGCCCTCGCCGAACTCGGCGTGCCGCACCGCGGAGCCGGTCGGGAACGGCACAGCGTCGTCGTCGACGACCCGTTCCGTCGCCGTGCCCGCCCAGCACGTGTCGCAGCGCCCGCACGGCTCGGCGAGCTCCTCGCCGAGGTAGGCGAGGAGGAACTGGCGGCGGCACTGCGCGGTCTCGGCGTACGCGCGCATCATGTCGAGGCGCGAGTCGTCCACGCGTCGTCGGTCTTCGGCGAGCTCGACCGCGGCGTCGGCGACGGCAGCAGGTCGCGCGTCCGGGCCCAGCAGCGCGCGGGCGTCGGTCACGAGCGCCCGCAGGCGTGCCAGGCGGCGGGGGAGCCGCCCGCGTGAGGAGGCGGCGTCGTCGGCGCCACCCGCCTCCGCGCGAACCAGCGCGCGCGCCACCTGCAGCACGTCTTCGCGATCCGGCACCCCGACCCGGAAGTAGCGCTGGAGGACGAGGTCCTCCGGCCGGTAGAAGAGGACGGCGACGGCCGGCTCGCCGTCGCGGCCCGCGCGACCCACCTCCTGGTAGTAGCCGTCCGGCGAGCCGGGGACGTCGGCGTGGACGACGAACCGCACGTCCGGCTTGTCGATCCCCATGCCGAACGCCGACGTCGCGACGACGACGTCGACCTCGTCCTCGGTGAACCGGCGCTGGGCCGCCTCGCGCTCGGCCCGCCGCATGCCACCGTGGTACGCGGCGGTCCGCAGCACCTTCCCCGTGCTCGCGTCGGCGAGCGCCTCGGCGAGCTCGGTGGTGTGCCGGCGCGTCGCGACGTACACGATGCCGACGCCGTTCCCCGCCTCCTCCCGCACGCGCTCCACGACGGCGCGCCGCTTGTCGGCGTCCTCGACCGCCCGCACGACCTCGAGCGCGATGCCCGGGCGGGCGAACCCGCGGACGATCACCGCGGCGTCGTGCAGGTGCAGGCGGGCCGCGACGTCCTCACGGACGGGAGGCGCCGCGGTCGCGGTGAGCGCGAGGACGCGCGGGCGCGGGTCGAGGGTGTCGATGCGCTCGCCGAGCCGCAGGTACTCCGGCCGGAAGTCGTGGCCCCACACGGAGACGCAGTGCGCCTCGTCCACGGCCACGAGGCTCGGGCGGGCGGCCCGCACGGCGTCGAGGACCTCGTCGTTGGCGAGCTGTTCGGGCGACAGGAAGAGGAAGTCGAGCTCCCCGGCAGCCGCCGCCTCGAGGGCTGCTCGACGCTCGGCGGCGGGCACCGCCGAGCTCACGGCCGCCGCGGCGGCGTCTCCCTCGCCCAGCTCGAGCAGCGAGCGCACCTGGTCCTGCTGGAGCGCGATGAGCGGCGAGACGACGAGCGTCGGCCCGGGCAGCTCGAGGCCCGGCAGCTGGTAGACGGCGGACTTCCCGGCGCCCGTGGGCAGCACGAGGAGCACGTCGTGGCCGTCGAGGAGCGCGGAGATCGCCTCCGCCTGGCCGGGCCGCAGCCGCTCCCAGCCGAACACGTCGCGCGCCGTGGCCCGCACCTCGGCGAGCGTCGGCGCGTCGGGCGTTGCCGCGCCGTCGGTCGCCTCCTCGGGCTCCCCGTCGGTCACCTCGTCGGTCACCTCGTCGGTCACCTCGCTGTTCACGGGCGCGGCACGTTGCGCAGGTTCGCGCGCGCCATCGACACGACCTCGCCCATCCCTCCGCCGAGAACCTCCTTGCTCATCGCGACGGCGAACCCGCGGACCTGGCCCGCGGTGATGTTCGGCGGGATCGACAGGGCGCGAGGGTCGGTCACGACGTCGACGAGCGCGGGGCCGGGCCGGTGCAGCGCGTCCTCCAGGGCGCGCCGGAGGTCACGGGGCTTCTCCACGCGGACCGCGGGGATCCCGATCGCGTTCGCCACGGCTGCGTAGTCGACCTGCGGCGACTCGGTGCCGAACATCGGCAGGCCGTCGACGAGCATCTCGAGCCGCACCATCCCGAGGCTCGCGTTGTCGAACAGGACGACCTTGACGGGCAGGTCGTACTGGCGGAGCGTGACGAGCTCGCCGAGGAGCATCGAGAGGCCGCCGTCGCCCGCCATCGCGACGACCTGGCGGTCGTGACCGGCGTCGCGTGCGGCGGCCGCGGCCCCGATCGCGTGCGGCAGGGCGTTGGCCATCGAGCCGTGCAGGAACGAGCCGACGATGCGGCGTCGACCGTTCGGCGTGATGTACCGGGCGGCCCAGACGTTGCACATGCCCGTGTCGACGGTGAAGACGGCGTCGTCCGCGGCGACCTGGTCGAGGACGTCGGCGACGTACTCCGGGTGGATGGGCGTCGTGCGCTCGACCTTCTTCGTGTACGCGCCGACGACGCCGGTCATCGCCTTCTCGTGCTTGGCCACCATCTGGTCGAGGAACCTGCGCGACCGCGCCTTCTTCACGAGCGGGAGCAGCATCCGCACGGTCTCGCCGACGTCGCCCACGACCGCGAGGTCCAGCCGGGTGCGACGCCCGAGCCGCGTGGGCTCGACGTCGACCTGCGCGGTGCGGATCTCGGCCGGCAGGAACTGGTCGTACGGGAAGTCCGTGCCGAGCAGGAGCAGCAGGTCGCAGTCGTGCATCGCGTCGAACGCTGCGCCGTAGCCCAGCAGGCCCGACATGCCGACGTCGAACGGGTTGTCGTACTGGATGAACTCCTTGCCGCGCAGCGAGTGGCCGACGGGCGCGGCGATCTTGTCGGCGAGGGCGAGCACGTCCTCACGCGCGTGGCGCACGCCCGCGCCGGCGAAGATCGTCACCTTCTTCGCGGCGTCGATCGCGTCGGCGAGCTGCTGGACCGACCCGAGGTCCGGGACGATGCGCGGGCGCGGGGGGCGGCACGCGACATCCGGCACCGCGGCCGGGGCGTCGAGATCCGCGACGTCACCCGGGAGGGTGAGGACCGCGACGCCCGGTGCGCCGAACGCGTGGTGGATCGCGGAGTTGATGACGCGTGGCGCCTGCTCGGCGCTCGAGATCATCTCCGAGTACACGGAGCACTCGGTGAAGAGCCGATCGGGGTGCGTCTCCTGGAAGAACCCCGTGCCGATCTGCTTGCTCGGGATGTGGCTCGCGATGGCGAGGACCGGGACGCGCGACCGGTTGGCGTCGTACAGGCCGTTGATGAGGTGGAGGTTGCCGGGCCCGCACGAGCCCGCGCACACCGCGAGCTCGCCCGTGACCTCGGCCTCGGCGGCGGCCGCGAACGCCGCCGACTCCTCGTGCCGCACGTGCACCCACTCGATGCCCTTGCCCGCGTTGTCGCCGGTGTTGGACCGGTGCACGGCGTCGACGACGGGGTTGAGGCTGTCGCCGACGATGCCGTAGATCCGGCGCACCCCCGCCTCGATGAGCTGCGCGACGAGCAGGTCCGCGACCGTGCGGTCGCGCTTGTCCTGCGGGGAGCGACCGATTCCGAACGGCATGACGTACCTCCACGGGTGGGGACGGGTCGTCCTCCATCGTGCGTCGGGCCGCGGTCGGACGCAGCGCGAACCCGTGCGGGGAGGCGTCGGGTGCGTCACGTCGTCGTGCGGGCGTCGAAGCGGCGCCGGTACTCCGAGGGTGACGTGCCGAAGGCGGCGGCGAAGCCCTGCCGCAGCGTCACGGCGCTGCCGAACCCGCACGTCGTCGCGACCTGGTCGATGGGCAGGTCCGTCGACTCGAGGAGCCGGCGCGCCTCGTCGAGCCGGCGCGAGCGGACCCAAGAGGCCGGGGTGGTGCCCGTCGACGCGTGGAACGCGCGGATGAAGGTGCGCCTGCTCATGTGCGCCGTGGCGGCGAGCCGCTCGACCGTCAGCGTCTCGTCGAGGTGCTCGATCGCCCAGGCGACGACGCGGGAGACCGGGTCGTCCGAGGCGTGCGCGGGCACGGGGCGCTCGATGTACTGCGCCTGCCCGCCCTCGCGGTGCGGCGCCACCACGAGCTGGCGCGCCACCTGGTTGGCCGCGGCAGCGCCGAGCCGGCGGCGGACGAGGTGCAGGCAGGCGTCGATCGCCGACGCGGTCCCGGCCGAGGTGAGCACGTCGCCGTGGTCGATGTAGAGGACGGACGCGTCCATCGCGACGTCGGGGTGGCGGCTCGCGAGCATGTCGACGGCCTGCCAGTGGGTCACGGCCTCCCGGCCGGACAGCAGGCCCGCGTCGGCGACGGCGACCGCGCCGAGGCACAACCCGGCGACGGTCGCGCCCCGGGCGTGCGCGCTCGCGAGCGTGCGCCGCAGCGTCGTCCCGGCGGGCCGTCCGTCCTCGAACCAGGACGGGACGACGACGACGTCGGCGTTCGCGGCGGCGGCCGGGCCCCGTACCTCGCCGAGCCGGTAGCCCTCGGCCGTGCGGACGGACCCGGCGCGGTCGGAGAACAGCACCGTCTCCCAGGAGGCGATCCCCTGCCGTGACACCTCGTCGAAGACCATCTGCGGGACGGAGAGGTGGAACATCGTGACGCCGTCGAACGCGTAGACGGCGATGCGCAGCGGCGGTCCAGAGGTTGGCACCAATCCATCGTAACGATGCACGCGTGCCAATGGCGGCGAGGGTCTGGGGGCGCGAGGATCGACGAGTCGCCCCGAGGCGACGTCCCCCGAACCCAGGAGCACCCGCCATGACCACCCCGCGCCGCGCCCTCGTCCTCGTCGACGTCCAGCAGGACTACTTCGGCGGCCCCCTCGAGATCCAGTACCCGCCGCACACCGAGTCGCTGCCCCGGATCGCCGCGGCCATCGACGTCGCCACCGCAGCCGGCATCCCGGTCGCCGCGGTGCAGCACACGGCGGGCCAGGGCGCGCCGGTGTTCGACCCGACCGCACCCGGCTTCCAGCTGCACCCCGAGGTCGAGAGCCGCCGGACGGACGCGTGGAAGTCGGTCGTGAAGCAGTACGGCACGGTCTTCGCCGGGACGGACCTGCTCGACTGGCTCCGCGCCCACGAGGTCGACACCGTGACCCTCGTCGGCTACATGACCAACAACTGCATCCTCGCCTCCGCCGCCGAGGCCGAGACGCACGGCCTGACCGCCGAGGTGCTGTCCGACGCGACGGGGGCGATCAACATCGCCAACGACGCCGGTTTCGCGGACGCCAAGACGGTGCACACCACGCTGCTGACGCTGCTCGCGTCCAACTTCGCCGCGGTCGCCGACACCACCACGTGGTCGGACGCCGTCGCCGCAGGCGAGCCCCTCTCCAAGAGCGACCTCGGCACGTCCGCCGTCGTCGGCGCACAGCGCGCCGCGCAGGGCTGAGGTGGGGCGCCCGCCGAAGAGCTCAGGCGGGCCCGTGCGCGCGGTCGCCTCCGACGAGGGCTGCGACCTCGGCCTCTCCGCGCGCCGAGAACGGTGAGCGACGGCGCTCGACGGCGCGGGCGGCGTCCTCTGTCACGAGCTCGGCGTTGATCTGCGCGCCGGCCATCACGCCGGCCGCCGCGGACGCCCCCACCATCGCCGAGAGGTCGCTCGTGTTGCCCGCGGCCCAGACGCCGGGCAGCGCCGTCGCACCGCGCGCGTCGACGGGGACGAACCTCCCACCCATCGGGTGGTCCTCGAGCGTGCCGCCGAGCTGCTCGAACAGCTCGCCGCGTGCGACGAAGCGCGGCGCGACGGCGATCGCGTCGACGGGGAACCGGGTGCCGTCGTCGAGGACGACGCCGCGCAACCGAGCCGCCTCGTCACCGTCGGGGAGCCGGTGCACCTCGAGGCGGGCGACCCGCCCCTCGACCACGCGCACCCCGAGCGCCGCGAGCTGCTCCCACGTGGCGTCGTCGGGCGCGGGTGCCGTGTGGAGGAAGAGCGTGACGTGGTCGCTGAGCTGGCGGAACAGCAGGACCTGGTGCACGGCGGCCGGGCCGGTGCCGAGGACGCCGATGTGGCGGCCGCGGACCTCGTACCCGTGGCAGTAGGGGCAGTGGACGACGTCCCGGCCCCAGAGCTCGCGCACGCCCGGGACGTCGGGCAGCTCGTCGACGAGGCCCGCGGCGAGAAGGATGCGGCGGGCGCGGACCGTCGTCGGGCCCGGCTCGCCGGACGAGCCCGGCACGGGTTCGACGTCGACGACGAAGCCGTCACCCTCGCGCCGGACCGCGACCGCCCGGCCGGGCCGGACCTCCGCGCCGTACGACGCCGCCTCGCGCCGACCGGCGGCGAGCAGGTCGTGCGGCGCGATCCCCTCGCGCCCGAGCAGGTTGTGCGCTCCCGCGGCGGGGGCGTTGCGCGGTTCGCCGGCGTCGATCACGACGACGGAGCGCAGCGAGCGCCCGAGCGTCACCGCCGCGGACAGGCCGGCGGGGCCGCCGCCGACGATGACGACGTCGTAGGTGGTGGTGGACGAGGTGGTGGTCATGGTTCTCCTCAGCAGCGGATCGGTGGTCGCTGAGTGCATGGAACAGTCGCGAGAATCGGCCTGGACGGCGACTATTTCATGCACTCAGCGGAGGGGGCGGCGGGCGGCCCAGACGATGCGGCCGCCGCGCGCGCCGACGGTGTGCTCGGCGGGTTCGCCGGCCGGGTCGGTGGGGTCCGCCGGGGCCGTCGCGGCGAGCACCGCGTCGAGCGCGGCGAGGTCGTCCGGGTCGAGGTGCTCCGCGAGGTGCTCGCGCTGACGCGACACGGTCGCGCGCGCCCAGCGCGTGACGTCCGGTCCCGGCTGCACGACGGCGGTCGGCTCGCGGCGCTCGACGAGGTCCAGCCCGGCGTCGGTCAGGTACGGCGACCAGTCGGGGTAGCGGTTCCAGCCGGCCTGGGCCAGGGCGCTCTCGAGGTGGGCGGCGAGGTCGGGGTGCGCGACGCCGTCGGGCAGGACGGGCGACGTGGCCGTCATCTCGACGACGACCAGCAGGCCGCCCGGGACGAGCGCGTCGCGGACGTCGCGCAGGACGCGCGCCGGGTCGGCGACGTGGTGCAGCGACGCCGAGGCCCACACGACGTCGACGCCGCGAGACACCTCGCCGCCGTCTCGTGCGCCGCCGGGCGCCGCGCCGAGGTCGGGCCAGGCGGTGTCGAGGTCGGCCTCGACGGTCCGCACGCGCCCCTCGACGCCCGACCCGTTGAGCCGCGCACGCAGGCGCTCGAGCATCGTCGCGTCCGCGTCGACCGCGACCACCTCGGCCTGCGGGAACGCGCGGGCGAGGGCGCGCGTCCCGGTGCCCGTGCCGGCACCGAGGTCGACGACCGTGCGGGTCGGCTCGGAGGAGAGCGAGACCGCCACGTCGACCGCGTCGGCGAGGAGACCGGCGAAGACTCGCGCATCCAGGTCGAGGAGCTCTGCCAGGCCGTCGCCCCCGTCGTCGAGGTGGTGGCTGTGGCTGTGGCTGTGGCCGTGCTCGTGGCCGTGGCCGTGCTCGTGGTCCGGCGCGGCGTGCGGTCGGGCGGAAGAGGTCATGTCCACTACGGTAGTCGAGCCATGCGTTGAGGGCATAGGCTCTTGCGCATGACGCAAGAAGTCGACCTCGACGCCGTCGTCCGGCAGCGGATCCGCGGACTGCGCCTCGCGCGCGGCTGGACGCTCGACGCGCTCGCGGCCCGGTGCTACCTCAGCCCGTCGACGCTGAGCCGCATCGAGACCGGGGGCCGCCGCATCGCGCTCGACCAGCTCGTGCCCATCGCGCGGGCGCTCGGCACGACCCTCGACCAGCTCGTCGAGCCGGTCGACGACGAGGACGTCGTGATCCGGCCCGAGCCCGACCGCCAGGAGGGCGTCACGACATGGCTCCTGTCGCGCGAGCGCGCGGGGGCCACCGTGGCGAAGATGCGCATCACCCCGGAGCGGCCGGTGGGCCCCGAGCACCAGCGCGTGCACCCCGGCCACGAGTGGTTCACCGTGCTCTCCGGGACCGCGATCCTCTACCTCGGCGAGCGACGCGTCCTCGTCCAGGCCGGGCAGGCGGCCGAGTTCTCCACGATGGTCCCGCACTCGTTCGGCGCGCACGACGGCCCGGTCGAGATCCTCACGATCTTCGACCACGACGGCGAGCGCGCCCACCTCCGGGACGCCCGCCACGGAACCACGGCACCGTCGCCGCCGGACTGACGGGGCCGCCGTCGGGCACCTGCCGAACCCGGGGTTGCACGGCGCCGTCCCGTGCCGAACCCCGGGTTATGAGTCGTTCGGGCCGTTCATGGGCGCATAACCCGGGGTTCGGCAGGAGCGGTGGCCCGACGGCGCACCGGTGGCCCGACGGCGCAACGGTGGCCCACGGCGCGAGGCCCTCAGGCCGCGGGCGCGACGTCCTCGCGCGCGGCACTGCGCCGCAGCGACCGCAGCGCCGCGAGCGCCAGCACGACGGCGAGCAGCGCCGCCGCGACGACGACCTCGAACCCGGCGTGCGCGCCGGCCGCGTCGATGCGCGTCCCGGCGACGGACGATCCGATCGACACGCCCACGCCGAGCGACGTCCCGACCCACGCGAGACCCTCGGTGAGCTGGTTCGGTGCGACGAGGTTCTGGACGAGCCCGTTGCCGTTGATGAGCGTCGGCGCGATGGCGAAGCCGGTCACGAACATCACCGCCGCGAGCACGGGCAGCGACGTGACGAAGAAGAACAGGCTCACGCCGACGCCGAGGCCCACGATCCCGAGCACGAAACGCCGCCACAGCGGCGAGACCCAGTGCCGCGCGCCGTAGAACAGCCCGGACAGCAGCGAGCCGGACGCGAACACCGCGAGGATCAGCCCGGCGGCGCCCTGCTGGCCCTGCTCCTCGGCGAACGCGATCGTCGACACGTCGGTCGCGCCGAACACGATGCCCATCGCGACGAAGATCACGGCGAGCACGATCATCCCCGTCGACCGCATCGCCGACCGCTGCTTGACCCCCGGCTCCGGCACGACGACGGCCGGTTCCGTCCCGCGCTGCGACAGGAACCACAGCCCACCGACGACGGCCGCGACGAGCGGCACGAGCAGCCCGGCGGACGGGAACACGGCCGTCGCGAGGATCGTGGCGAGCACGGGCCCCACGACGAACACGAGCTCGTCGAGCGCGGACTCCAGGGAGTACGCGGTGTGCAGGCGCCGGGGGTCGTCGAGCACGTGGGTCCACCGCGCGCGGACCATCGACCCGTACGAGCCCTGCGTGCCGCCGGCGATCGCCGCGAAGACGTACAGCGTCCACTCGGGCGTCCCGAGCACCGCGCACAGGATGAGCCCGCCGAGCCCGAGGGTCGTCGCGGCGAGCAGGGGCAGCATGACCTTGCGCTGGCCGACGCGGTCGACGAGCCGCGCGATCTGCGGCGAGAAGATGGCCTGCACCACGATCAGCACCGCCGCGACGCGGCCGGCGAGGGCGTACTCGCCATAGATCCCCTGGATCATGAGGATCGTGCCTATGCCGACCATGGACATCGGCAGGCGGGCGACCAGTGCGGCGGCGGAGAAGCGCCACGCGCCGGGAACGGTCAGGACCGCCCGGTAGGGGTTGCGCGACGTCGGGGCCTCGAGGGCCGCGACGCCGCGCTCGTCACTGGGGTCGTCGTCCTCCGGTCCGGCCGGGGAGAGCGAAGGATCCTGCACCACCGTCCCAGTGTCGCACCGGGTGCCCGCATCGTGGACGATGGGAGCCATGAGCCAGGACACAGACCCGCAGACGATCGAGGTCGTCGACATCGGCGACCGCTTCGAGGCCCGCACTCCGGACGGCGTCGTCGCCGGGTTCGCCGAGTACGTGAGGGAGCCGGGACGGGTGGTCTTCACGCACACCGAGGTGGATCCGGTGTTCGAGGGCCGGGGCGTCGGGTCGGCGCTGGCCGCCGGTGCCCTCGACCAGGTCCGCCGGTCGGGCGAGCGCGTCGTGCCGCTGTGCCCGTTCATCAAGACCTACATCGCGCGCCACCCCGCGTACGAGGACCTCACGCACCGCTGAGCCCGGATGCACGACGGCGAGGGTGCGGTCGTCCCGCACCCGCGCCGTCGTGCTCGTCCGGGGAACCCTGCGGTCGCCGGGGCCCGGACGTCGTCAGGAGATGGTGCCGGTGCCCGAGCCCTCGAGGCGCTCGTCGTGCAGGAGCTCGCCCTCGGCGTCGACCGGCGTGATGACCGACTCGAACGTGATCGGCGACCCGGGCTGGTACGGGAAGTTCTCGCCGTACGAGTAGGTCTGGCCCGTGCCGAACGTGTAGACGGACGGGTCACGGAAGGCGTCCTGCGCGAGGCCGCTCCGGTTGACGCCCTGCGCCTCGGTGAGGTCGAAGTCCGTGACGGAGTCCATGCCCTGCAGGTAGGGCCAGTCGTCGTAGCGCGCGCTCGTGTTGACGAGGCTCGAGCCGAGGTCGATCGGCTCGCCCTCGTTCGTGACGACGTAGTTGACGAAGACGATGTCGTCGCCCACGGCGATGATCGGCTCGTTGTTCTCCGGGTCCACGAAGTTGCCGGTGTCCGTGGCCTGGGCGACGCTCACCTGGTAGACGTCGACCCGCACGTCGCCCACCGTGTAGCTCGAGATCTGCTCGCCGGGCGTCCTGACCGGGTCCGCCCAGTCGGGCTGCTCGCCGTCGGCCGCGGCGGTCTCCTCGGTGGCCTCCGCGTCGACCTCCTCCGCGTCCTCCACCTCGGCCGGCTCCTCCGCCGTCGTCTCCTCGGGAGCCGAGGTCTCCGGTGCGGCACCGCCGACGTTGATGGTGCACCCCGTCAGGCCGACGGCGAGCGCGGCCGCGACGGTGAGACGGGTGACGGTACGGACGGGACGCATGGGATCTCCGGGAGCTCGTGGGGGTGGGCCGCACGGACCCTACCCGGAGGCCGGTACCGGCATCGATGGGGACCACTTCCCGTCCGCCGGCTTCCCTCCCCGGCGCGAACACGACCTGAAGGACGGAAAGGGCTCCAGAACGACCTTCAGGTCGTTCTCGGCGGCGGCGGGACTACTGCGCGAGGGCGGCCGAGACGACGTCCTTCGCCTCGGCCTGGACCTGCGCGAGGTGCTCTTCGGACACGAACGACTCGGCGTAGATCTTGTAGACGTTCTCCGTGCCCGACGGCCGCGCGGCGAACCACGCGTTCTCGGTCGTCACCTTGAGTCCGCCGATCGCCGCGTCGTTGCCGGGCGCGCTCGTCAGCTTCCCCGTGATCTCCTCGCCCGCGAGCTCGGTCGCGGTGACCTGCTCGGGCGAGAGCTTGCCGAGCGTCGCCTTCTCCTCCAGCGTCGCGGGGGCGTCGACGCGCGCGTACCAGGACTCGCCGTACCGATCGACGAGGTCGCGATGGTGCTCCGACGGCGACCTCCCCGTCGTCGCGAAGATCTCCGACGCGAGCAGCGCCAGGAGCAGGCCGTCCTTGTCGGTCGACCAGACGCGGCCGTCCGTGCGCAGGAACGACGCGCCCGCGGACTCCTCGCCGCCGAACCCGACCGAGCCGTCGAGCAGCCCGGGCACGAACCACTTGAACCCGACTGGAACCTCGATCAGCCGGCGCCCGAGCCCGCCCGCGACGCGGTCGATCAGCGCCGACGACACGAGCGTCTTGCCGATCGCCGCGTCGTCGCTCCACCCGCCCCGGGCGCCGCCGTAGAGGTACTCGATCGCCACGGCGAGGTAGTGGTTCGGGTTCATGAGCCCGGCGTCGGGCGTGACGATGCCGTGCCGGTCGGAGTCGGCGTCGTTGCCCGTCGCGACGTCGAACGGCGCGCCGCCGTCGCCGCTCGCCGCGTCACCGGTCATGCCCGAGACCAGCGACGCCATCGCGTACGGCGACGAGCAGTCCATGCGGATCTTGCCGTCCCAGTCGAGCGTCATGAACGACCACCGCGGGTCGACCTGCGGGTTCACGACCGTGAGGTCGAGCCCGTACCGCTCGCCGATCTCGCCCCAGTACTCGACCGACGCGCCGCCCAGCGGGTCCGCGCCGATCCGAACGCCCGCCGCGCGGATCGCGTCGAGGTCGACGACGTTCACGAGGTCGTCGACGTAGGTCGTGAGGTAGTCGTGCTTGTGGACGTGCTCGGACTCGAACGCCTGCGTCAGCGAGACGCGCGGGACGGCGCCGACGCCGGTGCGCAGGAGCTCGTTCGCGCGGTCCGCGATCCAGCCGGTCGCCTCCGACCCGGCCGGCCCGCCGTGCGGCGGGTTGTACTTGAAGCCACCGTCGCGCGGCGGGTTGTGCGACGGCGTGACGACGATGCCGTCCGCGACGCCGGGGCCGACCGTGCGGACGCCCTCGGACGTCGCGGCGCCGTTGTGCAGGAGGATCGACTGCGAGACGGCGGGCGTCGGCGTGAACGAGTCGCGCGCGTCGACGTACGTCTGGACCTCCGCGGCGACGAGCACCTCGAGCGCGGTCTGCCACGCGGGGAGCGACAGGGCGTGCGTGTCGCGGCCGATGTACAGCGGGCCGTCGGTGCCCTGCGACCGGCGGTACTCCACGATCGCCGCCGTGATCGCGACGATGTGCGCCTCGTTGAACGCGTGGTCGAGGCTCGACCCGCGGTGGCCCGACGTGCCGAACACGACCTTCTGCGCCGGGTCGTCGACGTCGGGGGCGAGGTCGTAGTAGGCGCCGACCACGGCGTCGACGTCGATGAGGTCGCTGGGCTGGGCGGGTGTGCCGGCGCGGGGGTCCATGGGGACGATCCTGCCAGGGGTGGTGCGTGCACGTCAGCCGGGACGGCCCACCGGTCTCAGCGTGTGGCGGCGGCCCGGTCGATCGACATCTCGACCGCGTCGAGCAGGCGGTCGAGGTTCGTGTCGAACGGACCCTGCGGGGCGTCGAAGCCGCCCGCGACGTAGATGCGCGTCATGGTCGGGTACCGCTCGACGTCGAACCAGTCCTCCCAGAACGAGCCGAGCGTGTTCCAGTACTCGTCGCTGCCGTCCTGCTCGGACGACTCCGCGATCGTCGCGCGCGCGAGCCCTTGCACGTAGTTGTCGACCAGCGCGAGCGTCTCCGCGACCCGGACCTCGCCCAGACCGGTGTCGACGATCGTGCGCAGCCCGGCCTCCTGGGCGTCGAGCACGTGCGGGGCGAGCGGCGCCCGCCACATGTTGGTCTGCAGGATCCACGGGTGGCGCAGGTAGAGGTTCCACATCTCGTGCGCGTACTGCGCGAGCGCCCGGCGCCACGGGTCGCTGGCCGTGGGCAAGTCGAGCTCGGAGTAGGCCCGGTCGATCATGAGGTCGACGAGCTCCGTGCGCCCGGGGACGTAGGTGTAGAGGGACATCGCGCCGACGCCCAGCTCGGTCGCGACCCGGCGCATCGACAGCGCGTCGAGCCCGCCCTCCTGCGCGACGGCGATACCCGCCTGCACGACGTCGTCGAGCGTGAGGCGGGGCTTTCGTCCGCGCGTCGCGGGGACGGGCGGGTCCCACAGAAGCGCGAGCCGCCGAGTCACCTCGGGCGTGCGCACGATCTCGTCGTTGACCGCTCGCGCGTGCTCGGCGGCCGCGACCGCGCTCGGGAGTCCGGCCTCGGCCGCCGCGACGACGCCGCGCGGGCGGCACGGATCCTGGGCGTCCGGCGCCTCGAGCGAGGTGTGCGGGGTGCCCGACGGCGCGTCGTCGGGTGCGCGATCGTCGGTGCGGTCGGTCGTCACGTGCGTATCCTCCCCGACTTCTCCTGGCGGGTCCGCCTCGGATCCCGGACGCCCTATCGGCCTGCCTCTTCCCGTACACCGTATGCTAACGTGGTCGAGTCAATTTCGGTACGGCGTACGAAAGGGTGGCTCCGGTGATCCGAGCCCGTGGCCTGACCAAGACCTTCCACCGCAAGAAAGAGGTCGTCGAAGCCGTCAAGGGCATCGACGTCGACGTCCGCGAGGGCGAGCTCGTCGCGTTCCTCGGTCCCAACGGGGCCGGCAAGTCCACGACCCTGAGGATGCTCACGAGCCTCCTCGAACCGACCGCCGGGACGGCCGAGGTCGCCGGCTACGACGTCTCGAAGCACCCCGCGCGCGTCCGTTCGCGCATCGGCTTCATCGGCCAGGGCAACGGGGGTGGCTACTCCTACCGCGTGCTCGACGAGCTGCACAACCAGGGCCGCTTCTACGGCCTCCCTCCGGCCGAGTACGCGCGGCGAGCGGCCGACCTGCTCGAGGCGCTCGACCTCGGCGGGCTCGAGAAGCGCACCGTGCAGTCCCTGTCCGGCGGGCAGCGGCGGCGTCTCGACGTCGCGCTGGGCCTCATGAACCACCCGCCGCTGCTGTTCCTCGACGAGCCCACGACCGGGCTCGACCCGCACGCGCGCGCCAACCTCTGGGAGCACATCCGGGCGATGCGCGAGCGGTACGGCATGACGATCGTCCTCACGACGCACTACCTCGACGAGGCCGACGACATGGCCGAGCGCGTCGTCGTCATCGACCACGGCGACATCATCGCCGACGCCACGCCGGACGACCTCAAGCGCGACCACGCGGACGACCTCATCACGCTCGCCGTGGCCCCGTTTCCCGGCGACGGACCCGCGCAGGCCGCGCCCGCGGCGTCGGGCACCACGGGGCTGCCCGCCGGTGCACCGGCAACCGTGCTGCCCGACGACGCGGCCCGCGTCCGCGCGGCCCTCGCCGAGGACGCGGAGCGGGCGGAGGTGACGCCCGGCGCGGACGGGGGCCTCGCCGTCCGGATCTCCACGACGCACGGCGCCGACCGGCTGCCCGAGGCGATCGAGGCGCTGCGTGTCGCCGGGTTCGCCGTGCGCTCGGCCGAGCTGCGGCAGGCGAGCCTCGACGACGTGTTCCTCAACCTCACCGGACGCAGCCTGCGAGAGGAGGCGGCGTGATGTCGACCAGGACCGACGTGTCAGGAGCACAGGCCACCGGGGTGACCTCCGGCCCTGACGCCACCCCGCGGACGGGGGCCGCGAAGTTCTTCGCCGACACGTGGGCGGTGTTCACGCGCGAGATCCTGCTCGTGCTGCGCGACCCGTTCACGCTGATCTTCTCGCTCCTGCAGCCGCTGATCTTCCTCGGGCTGTTCGGGCCGCTGCTCACCGGCGCCGTCGGCGGGTCGTTCGGGGGAGCGGAGGGCGCGAGCACCGCGGACACGCTGCAGTGGTTCGTGCCCGGCGTGATCGTCATGATCTCGCTGTTCGGCACGTCCATGAGCGGCTCGAACCTGCTCTACGAGATGATGACCGGCTCCTACGAGCGGGTCCTCGCGACGCCGCTCGACCGTTCGGCGATCCTCGTCGGGCGTGCGCTCAAGGAGTTCGCGCCGCTCGTCGTGCAGGGCCTGCTCATCGCGCTCGTGTGCGTGCCGTTCGGGTTCACGCTGTATCCGCTGCACCTGCTCGTCGGGCTCGCGCTGCTCGGCCTGTTCGGCATCGGCGTCGGTGCGCTGTCGATCGCGCTGGCGCTCGCGGCGAAGAACCGCGAGTGGCTGTTCTGGGGCGTGCAGCAGTCGCTGCTGTTCCCGCTGCTCATCCTGTCCGGGATGATGCTGCCGCTCGAGGCCGGCCCGGCGTGGATGCGCACGGCCGCGCTGTTCAACCCGCTCACGTACATCGTGGACGCCGAGCGCGCGCTGCTCGCCGGCCGGTTCGCGGACACCGACGTGCTGTGGGGCTTCGTCGCCGCGGCGGTGACGTGCGCCGTCGGCCTGTGGGTCGGCATCCGGCGCACGCGGCGCACGGTCTGACGGGTACCTGACGAGCACGTCCGGCGCCTCGGCCGGTGCCCAACGGGTGCCGACCGGGGCGCCGCTGCGTTCAGCGCGTGAGCACCACGAGCCGCTGCGTCGCCCGCGTCATGGCGACGTAGCGGTCGACGGCGCCCTCGATCCCCTCGCCGAACGACTCCGGGTCCACGAGGACGACGAGGTCGAACTCGAGCCCCTTCGCCAGCTCCGGCGTCAGCGAGCGCACGCGCGGCGTCGCGGCGAACGTCGGGTCGCCGATCACGCACGCGGTGCCCTCGGCGTGCTCGGCGAGCCAGCCGTCGAGGATCGCGTCGCGCTCCGCGGCGGGTGCGTGCAGGACGGGCACCCCGGTGCTGCGGACCGACGTCGGCACGTTGGCGTCCGGGAGCGCGGCGCGGATGACCGGCGCGGCCTCGGCCATGACCTCTTCCGGCGTCCGGTAGTTGATGCTGAGCGATGCGAGCTCCACCCGGTCGAGCCCGACGCGTCCGAGACGCTCCTCCCACGTCTCGGTGAACCCGTGCCGGGCCTGGGCACGGTCACCCACGACGGTCAGGCTCCGCGACGGGCAGCGGTCCAGGAGCATCCGCCACTCGGCGTCGGTGAGCTCCTGCGCCTCGTCGACGACGACGTGCGCGTACGGGCCGGCGAGCAGGCCGGGGTCCGGCGGCGGGGCCGACCCGTCGACGAGCGCGTCCTGCAGGTCCTGCCCGCGCAGCATCGACATGACGAGGAGCTCGGAGTCGTCGGCGGCGACGAGGTCGTCGACGACGTCCGCCATGCGCCGCCGCTCCTCCGCGACGGCCGCCTCGCGCCGGCGACGACGTCGCGACGCCTCCGGGTCGCCGAGGCGCCGACGTGCGGCGTCGAGCAGGGGCAGGTCGGCGAGGGTCCACGCCTGGGGCTCGTCCCGCTGGAGCGCCCGCACCTCGTCGGCCGTGAGCCACGGGGCGCACAGCCGCAGGTAGGCGGGGACGGACCACAGGTCGGCCACGAGGTCGGTCGCCTCGATCAGCGGCCACGCCCGGTTGAACGCCGCGCCCAGCTCGCGGTCCTGCGCGAGCGCGCGGCGGACCTGCTCCGCGGCGACACCACCGCCGTCGGCCGTCTCGTCATTGGGCTCGGCGACGACCTCGTCTGCGGCCCCCTCGCCGACCCCTTCGACGATCTTGTCGACGAGGATGCCGAGGAGCGCGTGCCAGACGTCGTCGCGCGCCTCGTTGTGCGGGGTGCCGGGCTCGGGCGCCTCGAACGCCTCGGTCCAGTCGGCGGTGCTCACCCACACGTCGCCCCACGGGGTTTCGACCTCCATCCCCTCGGTCGGCGGCCGCTCGGAGAACGCGACGGCCGGCTCGATCGCCCGGACGAGCTCGACGGAGGCCTTGAGCCGCGTGGCCTCGGGGTCGGTCTCGGGCCGGGCGCTCGCCCCCTCGGGCACGAGGTCGCGCAGCGTGCAGGTCTGCACGCCCTCCTCGCCCAGGCTCGGCAGGACGTCGGCGACGTAGGCGAGGTAGGGCTGGTGCGGTCCGACGAACAGCACGCCGCCGCGGCGGTGGCCGAGGCGCGGGTCGGAGTACAGCAGGTAGGCGGTGCGGTGCAGGGCGACGACGGTCTTGCCCGTGCCGGGACCGCCGTCGACGACGAGCGCGCCGCGCGACCCCGCACGGATGATCGCGTCCTGGTCGGCCTGGATCGTGCCGAGCACGTCGCGCATCCGAGGCGAGCGGCTGGTGCCGAGGCTCGCCACGAACGCGGACTGGTCGTCGAGCGCGACGTTCCCCTCGAGGCCGTCGGGCGTGAACACCTCGTCCCAGTAGTCGCTCACGCGGCCGCGGGTCCAGCGGTAGCGGCGGCGGCTCGCGAGGCCCATCGGGTCGGCGTGGGTCGCACCGAAGAACGGCTCGGCCACCGGCGATCGCCAGTCGACGAGCAGCCGGCGGTCCGCGCCGTCGGTGAGGCCGAGGCGCCCGACGTAGACGGGCTCGGAACCGTCGGCCGGGACCATGCGGCCGAGGCACAGGTCGAGCCCGAACCGGCGCAGCGTGCGCAGGCGGCTGGTCAGGCGGTGGACCTCCTGGTCGCGGTCCAGCGCCGCCTGGCCGTGGCCGCCCGGGGCGCGGCGGGCGGCGTCGAGGCGCTCGGTGAGGTCGGCGACCTGCTCCTCGAGGGTCGCCGCGATGTCGGCGAGGTGGCGCTCGTCGTCGGCGACCAGCGCCGGGTCGGCCTTGGCGGAGAGACGCGCGGGGAGGTCGAAGGCGCTCGTGGCGAGAGGGTTCACGGGACTCCGTTCGTCGGGCCGGTCGGCCAGCGGGATCCCGCAAGTCTGAGCGCCCAGGGGGGCCTTGCCGCAAGACCCCCTGTGCGCTATACGTTGAGAAGGGAGGGGATCGCGCGGTCGGCGAGGCCGCGGCCCGGCTGAAGACCGTCGAGCTCTCAGGCCGGCACGTGCGCGCCGATGACCGAGAGCAGCTGCAGCTTCTCGTAGCTCTCGCTGCCGGGCACGGCGGTGTAGACGAGCAGGAGGTGCGACTGCTGCGGGTCGAGCAGCGTCTGGCAGTGCAGCTCGAGCGCGCCGACGTCGGGGTGGACGAACCGCTTGGTCTCGTCGGGCCGGTGGCGGTGACCGACCTCGTGCGCGTCCCAGAGGCGGCGCAGCTCCTCGCTGTGCGCGAGGGTGACCTCGGCCAGGTGCGCGGCTCGGGAATCGGGTCCGCGCAGGGTGACGACCTGGCGCAGCTGTGAGGCGAACACCCGGGACAGCCGCTCGTGGTCCTCCGGCGGGTAGAGCGCACGGCTGGTGGGGTCGGTGAACCACCGGTACCCCAGGCTGCGCGCGGGGCCGGTGTACCGGGTGGCGTCGCCGGTCAGAGCGACGCCCAACGGCGTCTGGCGCAGCGTCTCGCCCAGCTCGGTGACGATCTCGGCCGGGGTGTCGGTCAGCCGGTCGAGGATGCGCAGCAGGCCCGGGCTGATGTGGTCGCTCAGCGCTCCGCGGGGAGGCGGCTGGTGCCCGACGAGGCGGAAGAGGTGGTCGCGCTCGTCGAGGCTCAGGTGCAGGCCCTGGGCGATCGAGGCGGCCATCTGCGCGGACGGGTGGGGGCCGCGCTCGCGCTCCAGCCGCGCGTAGTAGTCGGTCGACATGTGGCACAGCACGGCGACCTCCTCGCGGCGCAGACCGGAGGTCCGGCGACGCTGCCCGCGGGGCAGGCCGACGTCCTCGGGTTGCAGCGCCTGCCGACGGCGGCGGAGGAACTCCGCGAGTCCTGCCCTGTCGATCACCGGTCCACGTCCTCTCAGCGGGTGACTGGGTGTGTCCGTTCTACCGTGCCTGCGACCCGGGAGCCACGGCCTGTCGATCCCCCTCTCGGCAGTCGTCGGGGCGCGGACGATCTCGCCCGCAGGCACGGATCGACAGGCCCTGGATGCGCTCTCGGCGCGGTGTGACGGTGGCGGCACAGCCCGACCGACCCCGGAGGACACCGTGAACCCTCAGCAAGCCCTCGCTCCCGTCCCGGCCGAGCACGCCGATCCCCACGCCGCTGATCCCCGGCCCATCGAACCCCAGCCCACCGAACCCCAGCCCACCGAACCCCAGCCCACCGACACCCGGCCTGCCGACCCGCGCGACGCGTCGTCGGGCCCCAGCGCGACCGCCCGCCGGGTGCTCGGTCTGCCGGACCCCCCGGAGACGTCCGCGGCGCGGACCGCCGCACGGCGGACGCTCGAGCGCGTCGGCGGGCCGGTCGGTCTCGCGGTGGCGTCAGCCCCGACGATCGCGTTCGTGGCCGCGGACGCCGCCGCCGGGCTCGGCACGGCCTTCGTCGCCCTGGGGGTCACCGCGGTGGTCGCGAGCGGCGTGCGTCTCGCCCGGCGTGAGCCGCCCGGTGCCGCGATCGCGGGCCTGGTCGTCGCCGCGGTCTGCGCGACGGTCGCCGCGCTCGCCGGCGAGGCGCGCGCCTTCTTCCTGCCCACTATGGTCCTGCCCGTCGTCTTCGTCCTCGCCTACGTCGTCTCCCTGACGTCGCGCCGGCCCCTGACCGGGTTCATGGTCAACCGCCTCGCGGGCGGGCCCCGCGACTGGCCCCAGCACCCGGCTCTGCGCCGCGTCTACACCGTCACGTCGCTCGTCGGCCTGGCCATGGCGGCGGCGAACCTCGTCGTGCGCGTCGTGTTCTACCTCGCCGACGAGCCGGGGATCCTGGCCGGGATCCAGGTCGCCGCCACCTCGCTGTTCGCCGTCCACTTCGCGGTGACGCTCGTCGTCGCGCGCCGGGTGGCCACCGCGCCCCTCGCCGCACCGGTTCCGAGCACCGCGCCCCGCTGACCCGGGACCACGAGCAGCACCGAGCACCACCGAGCACCACCGAGCACCCGAGCCTGACTCCGACCACCACCCACGACAGGAGCACCACCATGCCTCGCACACCCCATCTGGACCTGCCCGACCTGTCCGCCCGACGCGCCCTCGTCACCGGAGGGAGCGACGGGATCGGCCTCCTCATCGCGCAGCGGCTCGCCGCCGCCGGGGCCGAGGTGGTCCTCCCCGTCCGCAACCGCGTCAAGGGCGAGGCGGCCGTCGACCGCATCCGCCGCGCCCACCCGTCCGCGCGCGTGGTGCTGAAGGACCTCGACCTCGCGTCCCTGCGGTCCGTGGCCGCCCTGGGCGAGGACCTGCGCGCGGAGGGCCGCCCGATCCACGTGCTCGTCAACAACGCCGGGGTCATGACCCCGCCGGACCGCCAGACCACGGACGACGGGTTCGAGCTCCAGCTCGGGACCAACCACCTCGGGCACGTCGCGCTCGTCGCGCACCTCCTGCCGCTGCTGTCCGCGGGGCGCGCGCGCGTCACGTCGCAGCTCAGCGTGGCGGCCCGGAACGGGGCGATGAGCTGGGACGACGTCAACTGGGAGACCCTCTACGACGGTCGTCGCGCCTACAGCCAGTCCAAGATCGCGTTCGGCCTGTTCGGGCTCGAGCTCGAACGGCGGAGCCAGGCCGGCGGCTGGGGCATCACCAGCAACCTGTCGCACCCGGGCGTCGCCCCGACGAGCCTGCTCACCGCGCGACCGGAGCTGGGGCGGGACCGCGACACGCCGCAGATCGCGCTCATCCGCCGGCTGTCCCGCGCAGGGATCCTGCTCGGGACGCCCGAGAGCGCCGCGCTGCCCGCGCTGTTCGCCGCCACCTCGCCCGAGGCTCGCGGCGGACGGCTCTACGGCCCGGACGGGCCGGGCAACCTCGGGGGAGGCCCGGCCGAGCACCGCCTCTTCCGTCCCCTGCGCGACCCCGTCGAGGCGGACCGGGTCTGGCGGGTGTCCGAGGAGCTGGCGAGGGTGTCGCTCGCCCCCGCCGCCGTCGCGGCGTGAGCGCGGTGGTTCACTGGACCGGTGCCCGACGACGCGCCGCTCGCCAGCCCTCTCACCCTCCCTGACCTCGCCGACCGTGTCGAGGCGGTCTCCGCGCTCTACGCCCGGAAGTTCGGCATCGACCGCGACGCCGACTGGTTCGCCCTCAAGCTCACCGAGGAGGTCGGCGAGCTCACGCAGGCGTTCCTCGCGGCCACGGGCCGCACCCGCCCGCGCGGCCCCGGAGGACCCGGGCCCGACGACGCCCGGCAGGCCCTCGCGGACGAGGTCGCCGACGTGCTCGCCCACCTCCTGCTCCTCGCCCGGTCCCAGGGCGTCGACGTCGAGGCGGCCGTGCGGCGCAAGTGGCTCGCGTGGGAGGGTGAATTCGATGGATGAGCGGTCCGCCGCGCCTCTAGGGTGACGCGGTGACCGACCAGCGCACCGACCCTCCCGCCACCGCCGACGAGATCACGACCCTGCGCGGCTACCTCGACTTCCACCGCGACACGCTGCGCTGGAAGACGTCCGGCCTCGACGCCGCCGAGCTCGCGCGGACCCTGCCGCCGTCGACCATGTCGCTGGGCGGGCTGCTCAAGCACGTCGCGCTCGTCGAGTCGTACTGGTTCTCGGAGATCTTCCTCGGCAAGCCCCTCATCGCGCCGTTCGACACGGCCGACTGGGACGCCGACGCGGACTGGGACTGGCACAGCGCGACGCAGGACAGCCCGGAGGAGCTGCGCGTCCTGCTGGACCGGTCGATCGCCGCGTCCGACGAGATCCTCGAGGCGGCGATGGCGGACGGCGGCCTCGACCGTGTCTCGGCCGTGAGGCACCGGCGCACCGGCGAGCCGTGGAACCTGCGCTGGATCGTCGTGCACATGATCGAG
This sequence comes from Cellulosimicrobium sp. BMG9.23, assembly GCF_059159985.1. NCBI lineage: Bacteria > Bacillati > Actinomycetota > Actinomycetes > Micrococcales > Promicromonosporaceae > Cellulosimicrobium > Cellulosimicrobium sp. BMG9.23. Next base: position 340,190 of record NZ_JBZGBZ010000002.1, on the reverse strand, counting down.
GAGTACGCGCGGCACAACGGCCACGCGGACCTCATCCGCGAGTCGATCGACGGCGCGGTCGGCGAGTAGTCCTCGCGGGGGGACCGGCGGGAGCGCGCCGCCGTGGACGACGGTTGCCGCGGTGTCGGGCACCCGGCACGATGGCGGGCGTGACCGCGCCGCCGCCCCCGCCCCTCCCGCGACGACCGCGTGTCTCGCGCAGCAGGGCGACCACCGTCGGCCTGGTCGTCGCGAGTGTCCTCGGGGTCGCGCTCCTCGTCTCGGCGGCGTGGGTCCTGAGCCGCCCGGTGACGTACGGCTGGTTCGCCTACGCACCGGAGTCGAGCACGACGTTCACACCGTCAGGCGCGCCGTGGCACGGCCGGTCGGCGCTCCTCGCCGCGGGCGGCGCACTGCTGCTCGGCCTCGTCGGCGGGTTCGTCCTCGGCCGCCGGGCCCGCCCCGCACCTGCTGCTGGAGCGGGAGGCGTCGAGCGCTCCACCGGCGACGGCGCGCCGTCGGGCGACGCATGAGCGCGCCCGGGTACCGCCTCGTCCTGCTCGACCTCGACGGGACGCTCGCGGACTCCGCTCCGGGCATCGTCGCGTGCGCGCAGCACGCGCTGCGCGAGGTCGGCGTACCCGTGCCCGACGACGCGGCGGTGCGTGGGGTCGTCGGCCCGCCGCTCGGGGACGGCTTCGCCGCGCTCGGCGTCCCGGCGGACCTCGTCGAGGACGCGATCGCGGCCTACCGCGCGGTGTACGCGGCGGGCGGGATGTTCGACAACGCCGTGTTCGACGGCGTCCCGGAGGCTCTCGCGTCGCTGCGGGCGCGCGGCGTGCGCCTCGCCGTCGCGACGTCCAAGCCGGAGGTCTACGCACGCCGGATCGTCGAGCACCTCGGGCTCGACGCGCACCTCGATCGCGGCGTCGACGACGTGTTCGGCGCGACGCTCGACGGCACGCGCGGCACGAAGGGCGACGTCATCGCGCACGCGCTCGACGGGCTGCGGGCGGACACGGGGCTCGCGGACCTGCCGTCGGACGAGGTCGTGATGGTCGGTGACCGCGAGCACGACGTGCACGGTGCGGCCGAGCACGGGATCGGGTGCGTCGGTGTCGCGTGGGGCTACGCCGAGCCCGGCGAGCTCGAGGCGGCCGGGGCACGCGCCGTCGTCGGGTCGCCCGCGGAGCTCGTCACGGCCGTCCTCGGGCTCGCTCGAGACGACGTCGCCTGATCCGTCGGGACGCGCTCCGGCTGTTGGATCTCCTGGAGGGCCGAGATCACGGTCGAACCCGAGAGGTAGGCCTGTCTCGGCGTGAGGCCGTCGGCTGTCAGGCCCGTGCCAGCACGACCACCGGCGCGAGGATCCCGGCTCGCGTCGCGGCCATCATGTTCGTGATGCGCTCGACGAAGGCGGGGCCGAAGACGACGGCCCGGTCCTCGGTGGGTTCCCCAGGAGCCGCAGCGAGCGCCGCGCGTCGGTCCTCGACGCTCAGCACCTCGAAGCCGGCCGCGGCGAGCGCGTCCACGTAGGAGGACGGCGACTCGAGGAACGACGTCTCGTCGTCGACGGCCCACGGCTGCGGGTAGGGCAGGTCTCCGGCGCCGACGCGCATCTGGTCGTGCAGCCCGAACAGTCCGCCGGGCCGTACGACGCGGTGCACGTCGGTGAACGCCGCGGCCTTGTCGGGCAGGTTCATCCCGACGTGGATCATGGCCGCGCGGTCGTGGGACGTGTCGTCGCACGGGAGCTGCTGTGCCTCCCCCACCTCGAACCGGACGAGGTGCGACAGCGCGACGCGCTCCGTCAGGACGCGGGCAGCGGCGACGAAGTCCGGGCTCAGGTCCACGCCGGTCACCGGGCAGCCGTGGCGGTCGGCGGCGACCCGGGACGAGCCGCCGAGGCCGCAGCCGACGTCGAGCAGGGACGTGCCCGGGTCGAGCTCGAGGACGTTCAGCAGGTAGAGAGTCGTGGCCAGGCCCCCGGCGTGCAGCTCGTCGAACGGCGCGAGCGCGTCGACCGGCACGGTGCCGCCGCCGTCGGCGGCACCGGCGGCGGCCAGGATGCGCGCCGCGAGGTCGCTGCCTGCGTAGTGGTCACGGACCCGGTCGCTCGTGGCCATGTCGGCCCTCCGCACGTCGTCGTGGTGCGTCCCGACGGCGCACGTCGCTCTCGACGGTACGCCGTCGGAGGACGGCCGCGTCCCGTAGGGGGAACTGGGCGTCGCCACCGCCTTGACCTTGACGTAACGTCAACTCCTAGCGTGATGATCGCTGCCGCACGGAGCGGCGGGGCACACGGGAGGAGGGTGTCATGGGAGTCGCGGCACCCGGTCGCACGGCCGACTGGTCGATCCAGGAGGTCGCGCGGCTGGCCGGCACGACCAGCCGTACCTTGCGTCACTACGACGCCGTCGGGCTGCTCGCCCCGACCCGCGTCGCGTCGAACGGCTACCGCCACTACGACGCCGACGCGCTCGTCCGCCTCCAGCGGATCCTCCTCCTGCGCGACCTCGGTCTGGGCCTGCCCGCGATCAAGGCGGCGCTCGACGGCCCGGGTGACCAGGCGTCGTCGGGCACCGGTGCCGGGGACTCCCAGGTGCGGGCGCTGCGCGGCCATCTCGAGTGGCTGCGCGCCGAGCGGCAGCGGCTGGCGCGACAGATCGCGTCGGTGGAACGGACGATCACCACGATGGAAGGAGGTGGCGAGCTCATGGCGAAGGACATGTTCGACGGGTTCGACCACACGCAGTACGAGGACGAGGTCACCGAGCGCTGGGGCAAGGACGCGTACGCGCGGAGCGACGCCTGGTGGCGCGGGCTGTCCGCGGAGGAGAAGAACGCCTTCGGGGAGCAGGTCGCGCGTCTCAACGCGGACTGGACGACGGCGGCCGGTGCCGGCGTCGACCCGGCGTCCGACGAGGGGCAGGACCTCGCGCGCCGCCATGTCGAGTGGCTCGGCAGCGTCCCCGGCACGCCCGGTGCGGGAGGTGCGACGGTGAAGGAGTACGTCCTCGCCATGGGCGACATGTACGTGGCTGACCCGCGGTTCGCGAAGAACTACGGCGGTGTCGAGGGCGCGACCTTCGTCCGGGACGCGCTGCGCGTCTACGTCGACCGGGTCCTGTGACGCGACCGCCCGGTCGGCCGACCGGGCGACGCCTCGGGGGAGGGCTCCGCGCGAGCCCTCTCTCGAGGCGTGCCGGCGCCGGGACGCACGCCGAGTGGCCGGTCGCCGTGGTACTGCTCGCCGCGGCGACGACCGTCGTGCTCGTGGGCTGCTCCGCGGCGTCGTCGCCGGCCGCGTACCGCCTGCCGCCGACGGAGGGCACGTTCGACTACCAGCTCGGCGCGGCGTACGACGTCCCGGGCGGGCTGGACGTCGTCGTGCGCGACGCAACCGCCGAGCCTGCCGACGGCGCGTACTCGGTCTGCTACGTCAACGGCTTCCAGACCCAACCGGGCGAGACGGACCGCTGGCTCCGCGAGCACGAGGACCTGCTGCTCCACGACGCGTCGGGGCAGCTGGTGGTCGACCCGGACTGGCCCGACGAGCACGTCCTCGACCCGTCGACCTCCGTGCAGCGGGACGGGATCCTGGACGTCATCGGTCCGATCGTCAGCGGCTGCGCCGATGCCGGGTTCGACGCGGTGGAGATCGACAACCTCGACACGTGGACCCGCTTCGACGACCCGGCGACCGGCCGCATCGACGAGGAGGGTGCGCTCGCGCTGGCCGCGGCGTACGTCGACCTCGCGCACGACGCGGGCCTGGCCGTGGCGCAGAAGAACGCGGCCGAGGTCGCCCGCACGGCCCGCGACGACCTGGGGTTCGACTTCGCGGTGACCGAGGAGTGCGCCGTCTACGACGAGTGCGCGGCGTACACGGCCGTGTACGGCGACCACGTGCTCCAGGTCGAGTACGACGACGCCCTGCCGGAGCCGTTCGACCGGGTGTGCGCCCGGACCGACCGCGCGCCGCTCACCGTCCTGCGCGACCGGGACCTCGTGGGGCCCGACGACGCGGGCTACGTGCGCGAGCAGTGCTGACCGGTTCGCTGCACCGGCCGCCCCTGGGGCCTCCGACCCGCGCAGGATCGGCGTCACCTCACTAGCCTGGGGTGACGGTGGGCGCTCGCCCGCCGCGAGACAGCGTCGCGAGGCAGCCGAGGGAGGCAGCCATGGGCACGTCGTCGTCAGCCCCCGGGCCGCGCACGGTCCGGAACGTCGCCCTCGTCGGGCACAGCGGATCGGGCAAGACCACGCTCGCGGAGGCGTTCCTCCATCGGGCGGGCGCGATCCCGCGACCCGGCTCGGTCACCGAGGGCACGACCGTGTGCGACCACGAGCCCGAGGAGATCGCGCGGGGCATCTCGGTCGGTCTCGGCGTCGCGCACCTCGACTGGACCGCGCCCGACGGCGAGGTTTACCGCGTGACGCTCCTGGACACCCCCGGCTCGCCGGACTTCCTCGGGGCCGTCGACGCGGCGCTCGCGGTGGCGGACCTCGCGGTCGTGGTGGTGAGCGCCGTCGACGGGGTCCGCTCCGGGACACAAGAGGCGTGGCGGCTGTGCGACGAGGCGGGGATCCCCCGCCTCGTCCTCGTCTCCCAGGAGGACCGCGCGCGCGCCGACTTCCGGACCGTGCTCGACGACGTCCGGTCGAGCTTCACCGCGTCGTTCGTCCCGCTCGAGCTCCCGCTGGGCGAGGAGCAGTCGCTCCACGGCGTGGCCGACGTCCTCACCGAACGCGCCCGCGAGTACGACGGCGACGGCGCCGGGCACCTCGACTGGCACGGCCACGACGAGGCGGTCCCCGACGACGTCCGCACCGAGGAGCACGCGCTCCACGACCAGGTGGTCGAGGAGATCGTCACGCACGACGACGAGCAGCTCGAGGCCTATCTTGCCGGTGACGAGCCCGGCGTCGCCGACCTGGAGCGCACGCTCGCGCAGGAGGTCCGCGACGGCGAGGCCGTGCCGGTGGTCCTCGCCTCTGCGCTCACCGGCGTGGGGATCGACCGCGCGCTCGACCTCGTGTGCGAGCTCGGCCCCTCACCCGTCGACCGGCCGGCCGTCGTCCTCCTGCCCGACGCCGCCGCGCACCCGGGCGACGACGGCACCGGGGCGAGCGGCGCCGTCGGGCACGAGACGCGGGCCACGACCGAGGTGGTGGCACAGCCGTCCGGGGACGCGCTCGTCCACGTGTTCCGGACGGTCGTGGACCCGTTCGTGGGCCAGGTGTCCGTGTTCAAGGTCCTCTCGGGGACCGTGGCGAGCGGGGACCGCCTGGTCGACGTCGCGACGGGCGCGGAGGACCGCGTGCACGGCTTGTTCCGGCTGCGCGGGCGCGAGCACGTCGCCGTCGAGCGTGTCGGTGCGGGGGAGGTCGCCGCCGCGGCGAAGCTCGGCGCGGCGACCACGGGCGGGCTCCTGGCGAGCCGCCGCTCGCCCGTCACGGCGCGTCCTCTGCCCGCCCGGCCGCCCGTCTACGCGCACGCGCTGCGGCCCGTGTCGCAGTCCGACGACGACAAGCTGTCGGCCGCGCTCGCGCGCCTCGTCGCCGAGGACCCGACGCTGCACGTCGACCTCACCGGAACCCAGGCGGTCCTCGGCGGCCTCGGCGACACCCACCTCGCGGTCGCGCTCGAACGGCTCGAGCGCACGTTCGGCGTGCACGTGACGACCGAGCCCGTGCAGGTCGCGTACCGCGAGACGATCGCGCGGCCCGCCGAGGCCGAGGGGCGGCTCAAGAAGCAGTCGGGCGGTCACGGGCAGTTCGCCGTCGTGCAGCTGCGGGTCGCGCCGCTGCCGCGCGGGGCGGGGTTCGAGTTCGCCAACGCGGTCGTCGGCGGGTCCGTGCCGCGGCAGTACCTGCCGGCCGTCGAGCGCGGCGTCGCCGAGGCGATGGCCGCGGGCGGTCCGCACGGCTACCCCGTCGTGGACGTGCGCGTCGAGGTGTACGACGGCAGAGCGCACTCCGTCGACTCGTCCGACATGGCGTTCCGCACCGCCGGAGGGGCAGGGTTGCGCGAGGCGTTCGCCGTGGCGGGGACGGTCGTGCTCGAACCCGTCTCCGCCGTGACCGTCACCGTCCCGTCCGACGCGCAGGGCGACGTCATGGGCGACCTCTCCGCGCGGCGCGGCCACATCACGGCCACGGACTCGCTCGACGACGGCCGCGTGGTCGTCGAGGCGCTCGTCCCCGAGGCCGAGCTCACGCGGTACGTGCTGGACCTGCGGTCGCTCACCGGCGGCCGCGGCTCGTTCACCGCCCGCCCCGACCGCTACGAGATCCTCCCGGGTGGGGTCCCGGCCGCCGCGAAGTAAGAACCCGCCCACGGCGACGTGGTACCCCGGTCCGGGCGACGTGGTACCCCGGTCCGCCGGGGTAGCACCGCAGCCGGCGAGGCGAAGCCCTGCTCGTCGACCGCCTCTCGTCGGTGCCGCGAGATGCGAGACGTTGCCCCACGGAAGCCGTCGGCAGCGACCACTTCCCGCATGTGGTCGGTGGTGCACCACGGGAGGTTCAGCGGGCCGTGGCCGGTGCGGCGGCCGAGTGCCGCGCGATCGCCGCCACGGCGGCCCCCTCGATCACCAGGACCGGTCCCAGGAGCAACGCCAGGACCTCGGCCGGCATCAGCCGTCCGACGGATTGGGTCTCGTCGGCCTCCACACCCTCGGCGTACCCCGTGTAGACGCCCGCGAGGAACAGCAGCGTCCCTCCCACGATCGCGATCCAGCACAGCGCCATGACATGCCGTCGGAGATGAGGTGTCACGTGGGTGCTCCCCTGAACGAGTGCGACGTCGATCGGGCCACCCTAGCGGCGCGGGAGGAGGACGATCGGTGCTCCGCCGCCCGGGTGCTCCACGATCTCGACCGGGTAGTCGTAGACCTCGCTGAGCAGCGACTCGGTGAACGCCTCGACGGGGAGCTGCGGTGCCGGCGACTCGGCGATGGGGTGGATCGCGTCCTGGGCGAACGCCGCGGTCGTGGGGCCGCTGGGGAACGAGGCCGGGTCGACGTCGCTGCCGCCGAGCGCGGCGCGCGACGCCTCGAGCGTCGTGCAGGTCGGGGCCGTCGTCGGCGTCGTCTCGGCCGGTTCGGCGGCGGGCTCCGCGTCCGCGGTCGCAGTCGCCTCCGGCGTCGCGGGCGGCTCGTACGGCAGCGGCCTAACCTTACTCGGCGCTGCCCCGCGGAGGTCGAACTCTGGTCGCCGAGGTAGAACCCTGGTCGCCGAGGTAGAACCCTGGTCGCCGAGGTAGAACCCTGGTCGCCGAGGTAGAACCCTGGTCGCCGAGGTAGAACCCTGGTCGCCCGACCAGGGCTCTATCTCGCGGACTGCGGCCTCTAACTCGTGGGTGGGTCGGCGCCGACGAGTCCGTCAGCAGTGGACGGCGCCGAGGTCGGCGAAGAGGGCGGTGTTGAGACGGAACGCGAGCTTGGCTTCGGCGACGGTCTCGTCGACCTGCGCGGGGGAGAGGTCGAGGCCGTCGAGGCGCTCGCGGTAGATGTCCTTGAACGGCTTGGACTTCGGGATCTCGACGAACGTGTAGAACGCGAGGCCGCCGACCGACAGCCCGTAGTGGCGCTCGAGCATGCGCTTGATGATCTGGCCCCCCGAGAGGTCGCCGAGATAGCGCGTGTAGGCGTGCGCGGCGTACGCGGGGAGCGAGTCGCCGACCTCGCGCAGGCGGGCGACGTAGCGCTCGGTCGCGGGCCGGATCGTGACGCGCTCGGCCCAGTCCGGGCCGACGAGGAACGCGAGGTCCTTCTCGATCTCGGGCGTGCGCGTCAGCTCGTCGAACACGAGGGTCGCGCCCTGGCCGTCGGAGCGGATCGCGGCGCTCGCGTCCTCGAGCGCGCCGTAGATCGCCCACTGCTGCGCCGCCAGGTCGGCGTACGCCGCGACGTCGAGCTGGCCCGACATGAGCTTCTCCACGAAGCCCGAGCCCTCGGCCTGCTCGTGCTCGGGGCGCGTCCCCTCGCGCAGGCGGAGGGAGAGCGGGGCCGGGAGATCGGCGGAGGCGAGGTCGTGCGTGAGAGCCGTCACGGGAGCTCCTGCGGTGCGTCGGGTCAGGGCGCACGTCCTGACAAGGCGTCATGACGATGCGTCAGGAACTGTACCGCATGAGGTTAGGCATGCCTCCCTTCGGAGTGAGGAGACTGCCGACGCTTGAGCTGAACCGGCGTCGGCTCACGCGTCGGGTCACGCCGTCCCGACGTCCTCCGGGTTGGGTAGCCGCGCGAGGAAGCGGAAGCCCACGAGCCCGACGACGACCGCGAGTCCGCCGCCGACGACGAGCGGGGTGGTGAGGTCGATGCGGGCGAGCAGCCCGCCGAGGAACGCGCCCAGCGGCATGACGCCCCACAGCAGCGTGCGCCACGTGCCGTGGACGCGGCCGAGCAGCCGGCTCGGGATGACGGCCTGGCGCAGGGACATCACGTGGATGTTCCACACCGTCGTGCCGCCGAACGAGAACGCGAGCAGCACCGCCGCCACGGGCACCACGGGCACGAGTCCCATGACGACGAGCGCCGCAGGCGTGAACAGGTTCGCCACCGCCATGACGGGCCCGGAGCGGAAGCGCTCCTTGAGCGGCGAGGCCGCGGCGGCACCCAGCAGCGATCCCACTGCGCCGACGAGCATGAACGCGCCGAACCACGCCTCGGGCACGCCGAGGCGGTCGAGCACGAAGAGCACGAGCGTGGCGGTCGCCGCGGAGAAGCACAGCCCGACCACCGTCGAGAGCAGCCACAGCGGCCGCAGCATCGGGTGCGCCCAGATGTACCGGAAGCCGTCGGCGACCTGTCGGTACCAGCGCACGGGTGCGTCGTCGGATGCGTGCGTGCGGTGCTCGCCCGCCGCCGCGGCGGGCAGGAAGAACGCGAGGACGAACGCCACCGCGTACCCCAGTGCCCCGACACCCAGCGGCACCACGACGGCGATCGCGAACAGCGCCGACGTGAGCGGCGCCGAGAGGAAGTTCTGGACCGTGATCTCGCCCGCCTCGATGCGCGAGTTCCCGCGCGGGAGGTCGGCCGGCCGGACGATCGACGGGACGACGGCCCGGATCGCGCCGTCGTACACGGTCTCGAACGCGCCGTAGAGGAAGACGACGGCGTACAGCGACCAGATCGTCAGCGTGTCCGTCCACGCGAGGGCCACGAGCCCGAGGGCGAGCAGCGTCCGCACGCCGTTCGCCAGCGCGAGCGCGTGCCGGCGGTCGATCCGGTCGAGGAGGATCCCGGCCGGGATGGCGAAGAAGAGCCACGGCAGCAGCGCGACGGCGGCGATGCCGGAGACGAGGACAGGGTCGTCGGTGAGACGGACGGCGAGCAGCGGTGCCGCGACGCGCGCGACGCCGTCGCCGAGGCTCGAGCTGAGGTTCGCGGTGAAGACGTTGGTGAACGCCGGCCCGAGGTGAGGGCGCGGCGAACGGTCGCGGCGTCCGAGGGGCATGGCAGCGAGGGTACGAGACCGGTGCTCCGATCACCTACCGTCGGGCCTCGGCGCACACAGGCGTCTGCCGACGGCAGACGGAGGGCCGGCGCGGTCCTCGGCCCGTCGCGTCAGGCTCGGGCGAGCGCCGGGGCGTCGAGGTCGGCGCCGACGGCGCGCAGCACGAAGGCCTCGGTCGCGGCGACGGCCTGGGCGCGCGCCACGGGGTCCTCGGGCGCGAGCCGGCCGGACAGGCACGCGTTGACGAGCTGCACCGTGGTGTCGATGTCCTGCGCCGGGAACTCGCCGGCGTCGATCCCGGACCGCACGATGCGCCGCAGGATCGCCTCGACGAGCTCGGCGTGCTCGCGCAGCCGCTGGCGCGTCGTGCGGGAGAGCACGGAGCGCAGGTCCGGGCCCGGGGCGAGGTGGAAGACGCGCATGAGCTGGGCCTGCTGGCGGATGTAGGTCCGCAGCTGTTCGACGGGGTCGTCGACGTCCTCGAGCGCGCGCTCGAGCGTGCTGACGTACTGCTCCGTCTCGTGGGTGATGAACCCGAGGAGCAGCGCCTCCTTGTCGGGGAAGTGGTTGTAGACGGCCGTGCGGCCCACCCCGGCCGCGGCGGCGATGTCGGCGAGCGAGATGGCGTCGAAGCCGCGGTCCATCATGAGGTTCGAGAGCGCCGCGAAGAGCTTCTGCCGGGTCTGCGCGCGGTGCTCGTGGAGGGAACCTCCGATGATCTTGGGCATGCTGACACCATAGGCATCCGGTGTCAGAACGCAAAACCCGGCAGGTCGCGGCGTGCCCTCTGCGACACTTCCGCCATGGACACCACCGCGTCGCCCGAGGGCGGTCCCGTTCAGGACGCCTCCGCCGACTACCCGCCCGTCCCCGCCGACACCAAGGACTGGACGTGGGTCCTCGAACGACCGTGCCCCGAGTGCGGCTTCGTCCCGGGCGACGTCGCGCCGGACCAGGTCGGGGCGGCCGTCCGCGCCGCGGTGCCGCGCTACGTCGCGGTCCTTGGGCGAGCGGAGGTCCGCACGCGACCCGACGCGACCACCTGGTCCCCGCTCGAGTACGCGGCGCACGTGCGCGACGTCTTCTCCATCTTCGACGTCCGGCTGCAGTCCATGGTCGAAAGCGACGACCCCCTCTTCGCGAACTGGGACCAGGATGCCGCCGCGGTCGAGCAGGACTACGCGCACCAGGACCCGGCGGTCGTCGCGCGCGAGCTCGAGATCGCCGGCGACCGGGTCGCCGGCCGCTTCGACGCCCTCGTGCCGGACCAGTGGGAGCGCCCGGGACGCCGGTCCAACGGGTCCGTGTTCACGGTCCGCACGCTCGGGCAGTACTTCCTGCACGACGTCGTCCACCACCTTCACGACGTGCGCGCGGCCTGATCGCGGCCCCGGCCACTGCGAGCGGCACCGGCGGCACGGCCGAAATCGTGACACGCCCGTAACACCCGCGCATTCCGGACGTACTACGGTCCGGATATGGACCCCGTCGTCGCCGCTCTCGTGCCCGAGGCGCACGCCGGTGCCCACCTGCTCGCGGTGCCCCGCTCGCGCGGTGCGGCACGGACCCCCGTCGACGCGCTCGCCCGCGCCTGGTTCCCCGAGGCGGGGTGGACCACGGCGCCGGGAGGCGGCGGGGCGGCACCGCCGATGGCCGGCGCCCGGTTCCGCGGCGTGGTGCCCGACGCGGTCGTCGTGCCGGGAGTTCTGGGGCTCGGCGGGGGCGCCCGCGCCGTCGGGCCGTTCCCGCTGACCGTCCCGCAGACGCAGGCGCTCGACCTCGCGAGCGGGGCCGCCGACGTCTATGCGATCGAGCTCGACGACCCCGCACCGCGCGGAGCGCCCGCCGCGGTGCCCGACGACCGGGACGGCATCGCGCGGGCCTTCCCCGGCGGGCTGCCGCAGGGCGCCGAGCTCCAGGTCCTCGGGTGGGCCGTCGCGGTGGCGCGGCGCGTGGGCGGCGCCGTCGTCGTCGACGGGCGCTCGGTCCTCACACCCGACCCGGCGTCCGGCGTCGATCTCACGCTCTACTCGGCCCAGGTGCTGACGCCCGAGGACCTGCTCGGCGTGCTGCGGACCGTGGTGCCGTCGGCGCAGGTCGTCGCGGTCGAGCCGCGAACCGACGGGCCGGCGGACGCCGCGGCGTCGGGCGACACCCCGTACGACGGCGCGGTCCGGCTGTGGATGCAGCGTGTCCCGGAGGTCCCGCTCGCGCTCGGCGCGCTCGACTGGCGCGAGTACGGACCGTACGCGTACCGCGTCTCGTGGAGCCCGGTGGACACCTACGAGCTCGAGGTCGAGCGGCCGTCCGGGCTCCACCTCATCGCCCGCTCGCGGGCCCGGGTGCTCGTCGCGCGGCTCGCCGCGATGCTCCAGGGGCGGCTCGCGGGCACGCTCGTCGACGACGGCGGCTTCGTGGTGCGCGACCTCGACCTCGACGATCGCCTCACGCCGGCCCCGACCTCGACGTCGCAGTTCTGGGTCTGAGGTGACGGCTGCACGACGCCGGGTGAACGGGGCGTGAAGGACGATCGGACTGTCCACAGAATTCGTCCACAGGGCTGTGGGTGACGTTGCCGTCGCGCGGGTGCGTCTGTGGACGAACCTGTGGTCGACGGGCGCCCGCAAATGACAAGGGTGGGAACTCTTGCCCCCGCCCGATCCGAGGACTACAAACGTGCCTATCGGCCTGGACGGGCGCACGTGGACGACGGTGTTCCGGCACGCAGAGCAGGGGTCATCCTGACCTCGCCGGCACCGGCAGGTGACACCACGGCGCGCACGTGAGGCACGGTCGACCGGAGAACGGTGGACGACCCGCGACCTCGGCCGCGGGCTGCGCGCGACGGCGCAGGCTCCGACCGGACCCGGAAGACCGACCGCGATCGGTGTCGTCGAGAAGAACGGGCCGGACCCCTCCGGTCCCGAGACGGCACCGGGCCGCCACGTCGCGAGCGGCGCCCCGGCGGGCCACCCGGCCCGACCGCCCCGGGGTTGCGCGGCGACGGCGAGGCCCCTCGGAATCCTGCTCCGAGGGGCCTCGCTGCCATTGTCCCGCGTCGCCGCGCGCAACCACAGCCCTGTCGTACAGCCATCGCACGGGCCGCGCGACACCCGTGGCTCGGGCACGCCTCTCGCGCGCGGACAGTGCCTACGCTCGACCCATGAGCAACCTGGAGACCCGTCCCGAAGAGCGTCTGTGCACCGCGGGCGCGTCGCACGACGCGGACCGCGGCGCCGTCGAGATCCTGGAGCACCGCGACGTCCCCCTCGGCGGGACGCGGGCGATGCAGGTGCGCCGGACGATCCCGCAGCGTGCCCGGTCGCTCGTCGGGGCGTGGTGCTTCCTCGACCACTACGGGCCCGACCCGCTGCCCGCGATCGGCGACGGGACGGACGGCATGCAGGTCCCGCCGCACCCGCACACCGGGCTGCAGACCGTCTCGTGGCTGTTCGCGGGCGAGATCCTGCACCGCGACTCCGTCGGCTCGCTGCAGACCGTCCGCCCGGGCGAGCTCAACCTCATGACCGCAGGCCGTGGCATCTCGCACTCCGAGGAGACGCCGAGCGGCGAGCGCCCGCCCGTCCTTCACGGCGTGCAGCTCTGGGTCGCGCTCCCGGGCGACCGCCTCGCGGACGCGCCCGCGTTCGAGCACCACGCCGACCTGCCCGTCGCGACGGCCGGCGGCGCGCGGGTCCAGGTGTTCCTCGGCGCGCTCACCGTGGCCGGCGCGGAGCTGCGGTCTCCCGCGACCGCGTACACGCCGCTGGTGGGTGCTCAGCTCGACCTCGAGCCGGGCGCGCGCGTGGTGCTCGACGTCGATCCTGCGTTCGAGCACGGCCTCCTCGTGGACGACGGCGCGGTGCGGCTCGAGCAGGCGGAGGTCCCGGTGGCGTCCCTGGGGTACGTGGCACCCGGTCGCCGGACGCTGACCGTCGAGGCCGGGCCCGACGGCCCGGCGCGCGCGGTCCTCGTCGGCGGCGAGCCGTTCGGGGAGGACATCGTCATGTGGTGGAACTTCGTGGGCCGCTCGCACGACGACGTCGCGCGTGCCCGCGAGGAGTGGCAGGCCCAGCTCGTGGTCCACGACGGGGACGGGCCGCGACGCGGCGGCACGCGCTACGTCGACGGAGCGGCGGCGGGGCGGTACGGGCAGGTCGTCGGGTACGACGGCGGTCCGCTGCCCGCCCCGGTGCTCCCCGACGTCCGTCTCCGCCCGCGCACGCGCCCCGCGAGGTAGCACCGCGGAGCGGGCTGCGCCGAGGTAGAACCGCCGGTCGCGAGGTAGAACGTCGCGAGCTCTACCTCGCGACCGCCCGTTCTATCTCGCGGCGGACCTCCGCCAGCCGGGGGGCCGAGCGTCGTCGGTAGACTGCCGCGCATGGCCAAGAACTCCACGCCCGACTTCGTGCTGCGTCCGTTCGAGGGGCTTCCCGGCGAGACCGACTGGGTCGCGATGCGCGAGGTGGTGCCCTCGGCCACCGCGACGGCGCGCACCACCGCGGAGCACGGGTCGCGCGACGTCCTCGTCGTCACCGTCCTCCCCGCCGGCTGGGCGGCGCTGCACCGGCAGGACGGCGTCATCCTGCTCGCCGTCCAGACGCTGGCCGGCTCCGGCGACACGAGCCGTGACCTCGCGGCGGCGCTCCTCGAGGCGATCGACGTCGAGCCCGGCACCTCCGTCGAGCTCGGCGCGCTCCCCGGCGCGGGACCGCGGCTCCAGGACGTCCTCGACCTCGACGTCCCGTTCGACGTGACGGTCCACGAGGACTTCGCGTACTGGCTCGACCCGACGCAGGAGGTCACGCCCGACGTGCAGGCGTCGCTCGACGAGGCTGCGGGCTCGATGGTCCCGACCGTGAAGCTCGACGCCGTCCCGTCCGCGTACTGGTGCCGCATGTCGCGCGAGTTCCTGCGCTGGGCGCGGCCCGAGCCGGAGGACGCGCTCATCGACGCGATCTCGCGCCTCCACGCCCGCCGCGAGTCGGGGCTCGCCGACGGGAAGTTCGTCGGGGCGTTCCGGTCGAGCGGGCTGCTCGTCCCCGTGTGGGAGCTGCCGCGCGGCACGGAGGCCGACGAGCTCGAGGGTCCGGTCGCCGAGCTCGACGCGCGCCTGAGCGAGGCGCTGGCCGTCACCGAGCCCCTCGACGCGAACGAGCGCCGCGCCCGCGCGGGCATCGTGTCGCGTCAGGTCACGCTGCGCTGACCCGCTCGGGTCGCGGAGGATCCCGGGCGGCGTCGGGAGATCTCGTGACGCACCGCGCAGGGTTCGCCGCAGATCTCGGGCGACACTCCTGGCGATTCTGCGGTCAACTCTTTGCACTACTAGGCTGGGCGGCGTGAACGCGGACCATCGGTCGACCGAGACCAGGAGCGAGGCTGGGCACGGCGTGCCCGCGAAGGCAGCGTCTCCCCAGCCCCCGACCTACCTGTCGGCCTCCGGCACCCGTGCGCGGACCCCGCGACCGACGCCCGACGGCGCCCGCCGGGGCCGGGCCGTCCGCCAGCGCGTCGCGGTGATCATCCCGGCGAAGGACGAGTCCCGGCGGATCGCCGCGACGGTCCGCGCAGCGAAGGCCATCCCGCACGTCGACCTCGTGCTCGTCGTCGACGACGGGAGCGAGGACAACACCCAGCACGTCGCGCGCGAGGCGGGGGCCGTCGTCGTGCGCCACTCCCACAACCGCGGCAAGGCAGCGGCCATGGAGACCGGCGCCGCGGTCGTCGCCATGCGCGACGCCCCGGACCGCCCGCCCCGCCTCCTGCTCTTCATCGACGGCGACCTCGGCGAGAGCGCCGTCAACACCGCACCTCTCGTGCCCCCGGTCCTGGAGGGGCACTCCGACGTCGCGATCGCCCTCCTGCCGCCGCAGCCCGGCGCGGGCGGGCGCGGGATCGTCGTCGGGGCGGCGCGCCGTGCCATCCAGTCGATGACCGGGTGGACGCCCACCCAGCCCCTGTCGGGGATGCGCTGCCTGACGCGCGAGGCCTTCGAGGCGGCGACGCCGCTCGCCCGCGGCTGGGGCGTGGAGACGGGCATGACGATCGACCTGCTCCGCCAGGGGTACGTGGCGGTCGAGGTGCCGTGCGACCTGCGCCACCGCGCGTCGACCAACGACCTCAAGGGGCAGATCCACCGCGCCGCCCAGTACCGCGACGTGCTCGTGGCCGTGAACTCGCGCAAGGTGCGCTACGCCGTCGACAAGGTGCGGACCGCCACGAGGTAGCCGTGCCCGGCGGACCGGTCGCACGCCGCTGAGGACGGTCAGACGGCGTGTCCCGGCTCCGCCGCGACCGTGTCCTGCCCCTCGCCAGCACCGGCGTCTGCCTCCTGCCCGACGCCCGCGTCGTCGGGCGCGCCGCCGTCCGGCTCGTCGGGCGAGGGGTCCCCGACCGCGTGGAGCGCGGCGAGCGTGAGCAGCGGCACCGCGGGGATCAGCGCGATGAGGGCGATGCGGACCCCGAAGTCGTTGACGACCGACCCGGCCACGCACACGATCCACAGCGCGAGGACCGCCGGGCGCAGGAGCGGCCACGCCGCCTCGGTCCGGGCGAACCAGCGCGGCGTGAACCGGCGCGGCGCGAAGAGGAGCAGAGCCGCCGCGAGGAGGACGAGGATCGTGATCCAGACGGGCACGCCGCCCAGCACCGACCGGAGCGCGTAGCCCGCCTTGCGCAGGAGCGTCTCCCAGGCGGAGCCGTCGACGACCTGCTCGACGAAGCGGCCGAGGTGCGACCGCTGGTCCGCGGGGCGCAGGTAGTCCAGCACGCCGACCGCTGCCACGACGGCGACGCCCGCGGCCGCGACCAGGAGGAAGCGCCGCCACGTGATGCGCGCGCCCGACGCCGCGAGCCCCAGCACCGCGAACGCCGGCACGACGACGAGCCCGCCGCCGAGGTCCGCGCCGAGCGTCGGCCACACGTCGACGACCATGGTCACGACGCCGATGCCCGCGACGACCGCCGCAGCCGTGCGCGGGCGCTCGCGCCGCACGAGCCACTGCGCGAGCGCCGCGGCGAGCACGAGCGCCCCGACCGCGTACACGGAGAACGTCGGGTTGCCGAAGCCGTAGAAGCGCGCGCCGAAGGTGGGTGCGGAGCCCAGCGGGCTCGCGCGGTTGAGCGGCGTCCCCACGAGTGCGTCGAGCGTGAGCACGCCGAACGTGATCCCCGCGACGAGGCCGGGCCCGAGCCACACGGGACGCCGCGGGGCGAGCGCGCCGAGCCCTGCGACGGCGGCGGTCGAGAGCGCGGTCGCGACCACGATGGCGACCGTCTGCTCGCCGAACCGCCACCAGCCCGTGAGCGAGACGACGAACGCCGCGGCGGGCACCGCCGCGACGACGAGCGCCGCCCCGCGCGCCCAGCGGGCCGCGCGCGCCCAGCGCAGCCGGGCTCGGTCGCCCGTGGCCCGTCGTGCGCGCGGTGCGAGCAGCAGGCACAGCCCGGCGAGCGCCAGGCCCGCGTAGAACGGGACGTCGACAAAGTACGTGTACACGGCGCGGCGCACGTGGTCGCGCGACGTGAGGTCGGCGAGCGCGTCCGCGGTGGTCGCCGCGTCCGGGGGCCGCGGGGTGCCCCACGCGAGCGGGGTGTCCTGCACGCGCGCCGGCGTGGCGAGCGCCGCGGCGTCGAGGATCGTCGCCGGGACGTCGAGCACGCGCGCGACGCCGTCCGTCCGGGTCGCCGCGCTCGTGAGGTACCGGGCCTGCTCGGGGCCGTCCGACGACGGCCGGACGAGCGCCGTACCGAGCACCGGCCGGCTGCCCGGGGTCCCGGCCACGTCGACGACGAGCACCGTCGACCCGGCGGGCACCCGGTCGAGCACGGCGTCGACCGTCGCGTCGACGGCCGCGAGCCGCTCGGCGCGCAGCGCGTCGCGCACGGCCGTGCGCTCCTCCGGGGAGAGCGTCGGGTCTGCGGGCGGGGCCGTCGCGTCGCCGGCGTCGACGACCGTCACGGGGCAGTCGTACGCGTCGCCGTCTGCCGTGGTGGCGTCGGCCAGCTCGCGGTAGCGCGCGACGTCCCCGTCCGCGTCGGCGAGCGCGAGGGCCGCGCCGGGCCCGACGGCCGTCGCGCAGCCCGCCCTTGCCGAGCTTGAGCCGCCGGCCACCGCGAACGTGTCGCCCAGCACCCCGAGGCGCGCCTGGTACCCGGAGCCCTGCTGGAGCGCGACGAGCTCGTCCCAGCCGTCGACCCGGGCGCCGTCGCCGGTCGGGACGGGCTGCGCCGTCGGGCACTCCCACGTGCCGTCCGCGGCGCGCCCGGCCGCGACCTCGGTGAGCTGTCCCGCGGAGAGCGCGAGCCACCCGCCCGCGGTGCACCGGCTCGCGGCACCCGTGGCCTGCGCGACGCCCGCGGCGCCCGCGCCGTCGGTGAGCAGGGCGTTGAGCGTGGGGGTGCGCAGCTCGGCGACGTCCTCCCACGTGACACCGGTCGTGCCCACGACGACGAGCGGTCGGTCGGTCGCGACGGCGTCGGCGCGGGTGGGGGAGACCTCGGCACCCGCCCGCGTGGCCGCCGACGCGGGTCGCAGGCCGCTCGATCCGAGGACCGTCGAGGCGAGCAGGACCACGAGCAGGAGGCCGCCCCCGACGGCGAGCAGCATCGACGGCATCCGCCGGACGCCCGGCTCCGGGAGCGCGCGCTCGGGCAGCGCGCGGTCCGACGGCGCGTGGTCCGGCCGGCCGGACTCCGCCGTCGCCTCTGGGGTGGGCAACGCGGTGAAACCCGGGACGACCATCGCGGCGCCCACGACGATCACCATCGCGCCGATGATCACGCCCGAGTCGTTGAGGAACGAGCCCACGCCCGCCACGACGACGAGGGACACGACGAGCGGGCGCAGCAGCGGCCACTCCTCGTACGCGCGGGCGACCTCGGGCAGGCGGGCACGGTCTGGTCGCAGCACCGCGAGAGCCACCAGGACGACGAGCACCGCGGCGAGCGCCCCCACGGGGTTCGCGACGGTCGCCCACGCACCGAGGGCCTTGCGCCAGACGACGTCGAGCGCGCCGCCGTCGACGACCGTCTGGACGAACCCGCCGAGGTGCGACGACCCGCCGGGCAGGAGCCAGTCGACCACCGCGACGAGCGCGACCGCGAGGACCGTCACGGCCGCGACCACGAGCACGCGCGCCCCCGTGATCCGGACCTGCGCGACGAGCAGCGACAGCACCGCGAACGCGGGGACGAGCGCGAGGATCCCGCCGAAGTCGGCGCCGAACGCGGGCCAGCCGTCGATGACGACCGTCACGAGGCCGACGGCGACCACGCACCACGCCGCGAGGCGTCTCCGGCCGCGGCCGACCGCCGCCGTCGCGAGGCCGCCGGCGAGGACGAGCCCTGCGACGGCGTAGACCGCGAACGTCACGTTGTTGAAGCCGTAGAACCGCGTGAACCCGACGACGGCCGACGTCCCGAGGAGCGACGCCTGCTGGAGGGTCGTGCCGGTCGCGCCGTCCACGGTGAGGACGAGCCAGGTCACCCCGGCGAGCGACGTCGGGAGCGCCCACGGCTCCCGCGGCAGGAGCCGCGAGACCCCCCAGGCGGCGAGGGCCACGACGACGGCGCTCACCGCGAGCGCGAGCGTGAGGGCCGCGGCGGGCGAGCTCCAGACCCACCACCGGGACAGGCTCGCGAGCGACGCGGCGACCGGGGCCGACGCCGCGATCATCAGCACGGCGGTGACGACGCGCCGCCCCGCCGGACCGGGCCGGGCGGGCTCGCCGCGCCGGGCGGCGGAGCGCCGGACCCACAGCGCGCCGCCGAGCGTCGCGACGAGGGCCGCCACGAGCACGCCGACGAGGACCGGGTAGTGCGTCGGGATGGTGCTCGTCAGGACGTTGAGGTACTGGCGGTTCTCGACCGTGCGCGCCACGTCGAGGCGGCGCGTCTCGCCGAGCTCGAGCGGCGCACCGACGAGGCCCTCGGTGCTCCCGCCGGCCGCCTCGACGACCGTCGCGGTGAGGTCGACGAGCTGGACGATGCCGTCCTTCTGCGTGCTCGGCGAGTGCAGCCAGCGCCCGGTGGGCTCGCCCTTGCGCCAGTCGACGACGACCTGGAGCCCCGGCTCTCCCACGGGGTCGGCCGAGATGCCCGCGACGAGGACGCGCGTGCCTCGGTCGACCTCGCCCATGACGCGGTCCAGCGTGTCGTCGAGCGCGTCGAGGCTCTCGCCACGACCCGCCGCGGTGTCGACGAGCTCGCCCTGGTCCACGACCGTGACGTCGCACGCGTCGAGCCCGCCCTCGGGGAGCGCGTCCAGCGTCGGCGAGTAGCGCGCGACGTGGCCCGTGCCGTCGGCCAGCATGAGGGCCGCGCCCGGCCCGACGGCCGTCGTGCAGACGCCCGTGGGAACGAGGCGCGCGGCGAGGGTCCCGGGCGCGTGCTGCGTCGCCGTCGGCGGCTCCGCCGCGGCGGCGGGAGTGACGAGCGTCGACCAGCCGGGGACGTCGACGGGGGCGGGCGTGGCGGTCCCGACCGGCACGGGGAGCGGCGGGCACCCGGTCGCCGACGGGTCCTCGGCGGTCGTCGTCGACCCGGCACCGCCGGTCCCGTCGGGGCCGGGCGCCGCGACCGGCTCCGCGGTCGAGATCGTCTGCCCGGCGGAGAGCGTGAGCCAGGCGTCGGTGGGGCACGTGCGCCCGACGTTCATCGACGCCACCGACCCGGACCGGATCATCGTCCACAGGGACGGTGTGGCCGAGGGGGAGACGTCGCTCCAGTAGAGGCCCGCGACGGCGACGACGACGAGCGGCTCGGGGTCGTGCGTCGGCACGGTCGTGGTGTCGTCCGACTCGGCTCCCGCCGCCGAGAGCGCGGGGAGGCCGAGGAGCACCACGGCCAGCAGGGTGAGGACGGCACGAGCACCGCGGGCCGGGAAGGTCACCGGACCAGCGTACGGGGGCGGGTCCGCGCGACCTCGGCCCGCGGCGGCGCGGGCGAGGGTCCGACCGGAACGCTCACGGCCCCTCCACGGGCTCCGCCGCGCGGGCGCCGGGCCCGGTGCCCGGATCAGGCGGTGCGCACCACGAGCGCCCCGGGGTCGACCCGGCACTCGAGCTCGACCGCCTGGCCGAGCACGTCGCCGTCGACCTGCGCCTGCTCGCCGCCCTCGACGCGCACGCGCACCCGGCGGGCCCGGGTGTGGTCGATCCGGCCGATCTTCGCGGGCAGCTCGTTGCGCACGCCGAAGCCCTGCATGACGACCTCGCCGAAGAGCTGGGCCCAGCCGACGATGCCGCCGCGCGTGTCGATCGCGGCGACGTCGAGCACGCCGTCGTCGATGACGGCGTCCGGCAGGAGCGTGATGCCCCCGGGCAGCCGTCCGCAGTTGCCGATCAGGAGCGAGCGCAGGCGCGCCTCGACGGGCGGGCCGTCGTCGAGCTGGATGCGGGCCCGCATGCGCCGGCCGTGCAGGTGGCGGATCCCCGCGACGAAGTACGCCATCCAGCCGACCTTCGCCTTGAGGACGTCGTCCGCGTCGGCGACCATCGCGGCGTCGAACCCGAGCCCGGCGATGACGAGGAAGATGTGCTCCTTCGGCGCGTCCGGGCCCTCGGTGACCGTGACCGGCGGGATGCGGTCCTCGTCACCCGGGACCTCGCCGTGCTCCCCGGCCCAGCGCAGGACGCGCGCCCAGCCGACGTCCACCGGGCGGTCCGCGCCGGCGATGACGACGCGCAGCGCGGCGCGCGCGTCGCCGAGAGGGAGGTCGAGGTTGCGTGCGAGGAGGTTGCCCGTGCCGACGGGGACCAGGCCCATCGGGTGTCCGCTGCCCACCATCGCCTCGGCGACCGCGCGCACCGTCCCGTCGCCGCCCACCGCGACGACGACGTCCGCGCCCCTCGCCAGCGCCGCGCGCGTCTGTCCGACGCCCGGGTCCTCGATCGTCGTCTCGAGCCAGAGCGGGTCGGGGAGCGCGGCCTCCGCGAAGGCGGCGCGCACCGTGGCCTCGAGGGCGGGGACCCCGGGCTTCGACGGGTTGGCGACGAACGCGACGAGCTCGCGCGGGTCGTCCTCCGGCTCCTCGCCGCCCGGCGCGCCACCCGCCGCGCGCTCCACGGCGCGGCGCTGGCGCTCCTGCTGCGCGCGCAGCGACAGCACCAGCACGAGCGCGACCAGCGCGACCGCGAGGGCGGCGAACGCCAGCCACAGCTCCCATCTCATGGGCGCCACCGTAGTCCCCGGCCCGCGGGCCTCCGCGTTCGTTAGGCTGCACGGGTGATCGACCTCCGCCTCCTGCGCGACAACCCCGACCTCGTCCGAGCCAGCCAGGTCGCCCGTGGCGACGACCCGGCGCTCGTCGACTCCGCCCTCGACGCCGACGCGCGCCACCGCGCGTCGCTCACCGAGTTCGAGCAGCTGCGCGCGGAGCAGAAGTCCCTCGGCAAGCAGGTCGCGCAGGCGCAGGGCGAGGAGAAGACGGCGCTGCTCACCCGGACCAAGCAGCTCGCGCAGGACGTCAAGGCGCGTCAGGCCGACGCGGACGCCGCGGCCGAGGAGCTGCGCGGCCTGCAGTACCGGATCTCGAACGTCATCGCGGGTGCCCCTCCCGGCGGCGAGGACGACTACGTCGTGCTGCGCGAGGAGGGCACGATCCGCGACTTCGCCGCGGAGGGCTTCACCCCGCGCGACCACCTCGACATCGGCGAAGGGCTGCGCGCGATCGACACCGAGCGCGGCGCCAAGGTCTCGGGGGCCCGCTTCTACTACCTGACCGGCGTCGGCGCGCGGCTCGAGCTCGCGCTGCTCAACGCCGCGATGGACACGGCGCTCGCTGCCGGGTTCACGCCCGTCATCACGCCGACCCTCGTGCGACCGGAGGTCATGCAGGGCACCGGCTTCCTCGGCGCGCACGCCGACGAGGTCTACCGCCTCGAGGCCGACGACCTCTACCTCGTCGGGACGAGCGAGGTCGCGCTCGCGGGCTACCACGCGAACGAGATCGTCGACCTGTCCGACGGGCCGCTGCGCTACGCCGGCTGGAGCGCGTGCTACCGCCGCGAGGCCGGCTCGTACGGCAAGGACACGCGCGGCATCATCCGCGTGCACCAGTTCCACAAGGTCGAGATGTTCTCGTGGTGCGACCCGGCCGACGCCGAGGCGGAGCACCAGCGCCTCCTCGGCTGGGAGGAGGAGATGCTGCGCAAGGCCGAGCTGCCCTACCGCGTCATCGACACCGCCGCGGGCGACCTCGGGTCGAGCGCCGCGCGCAAGTTCGACTGCGAGGCGTGGCTGCCGACGCAGAACCGCTACCTCGAGCTCACGTCGACGTCGAACTGCACGACGTTCCAGGCCCGCCGCCTCGGCGTGCGCGAGCGCGTCGAGGTCGACGGCCGGACCGAGACGCGGACCGTCGCGACGCTCAACGGCACGCTGGGCACGACGCGCTGGATCGTCGCGATCCTCGAGAACCACCAGCAGGCCGACGGCTCCGTCCGCGTGCCCGAGGGGCTGCGGCCCTACCTCGGCGGCCTCGAGGTCCTCGAGCCGGTCCGCTGAGCATGGCGGACGGGGACGCCCTGCTGGTCGCGCTCGACGTCGACGGCACGCTCATGTCGTACGACCAGGAGATGTCGGACGACGTGCGCGACGTCGTCGCGGACCTGCGCGCCGCGGGCCACCACGTGGTGCTCGCGTCGGGGCGGTCCCTCGTCGCCATGACGCCCGTCGCGGAGGTCCTCGGGATCGACAGCGGCTGGCTCGTCGCGTCGAACGGGTCCGTGACGGCGCGGGTGGACCCGGGGGAGACGACGGGGTACGTCCTCGAGGACGTCGTGACGTTCGACCCCGGGCCCGCGCTGCGTCTCCTGCGCGAGCACCTGCCGAACGCGCGGTACGCGGTCGAGGACATCGGCGTCGGCTTCCGCATGAACGAGCTCTTCCCCGACGGCGAGCTCGACGGCGTGCACCGTGTCGTCGACTTCGACGAGCTGTGGTCCGGTGAGGTGACACGCGTCGTCGTGCGGGCGCCGGAGTCGACGAGCGAGGACTTCCACGAGCTCGTCGAGCACCTCGGCCTCGAGGACGTCACCTACGCCGTCGGCTGGACGGCGTGGATGGACCTCGCCCCGCTGGGCGTCACGAAGGCCACGGCGCTCGAGCAGGTGCGCCGCGCGCTGCACGTGCAGCCGCACCGCACCGTCGCGATCGGGGACGGCCGCAACGACGTCGACATGCTGCGCTGGGCGGCCCGCGGCGTCGCGATGGGCCACGCCGACGACGTCGTGCGGGGCGCCGCCGACGAGGTGACGGGGTCGATCGAGGACGACGGCGCGGTGCAGCTCCTGCGCACCCTCCTGCCCTGACCGCGAGATAGAACCCCAGGTCGCGAGGTAGAGCTCCGCGCGTTCTACATCGCGACCGGAGGCTCTACCTCGGCGAGTATCGTCGGCGCTCGACTGCCGCAGCCGACCCAGCCGCCGCCAACCCGACCGGCACCGACGCGACGGCCGTGCGGGTTCGGGTCGCCCGGCCAGACGATGCCGGGGCGGTGTGGCCGCTCGTCCAGGAGCTCGCGACGTCGTACGTCCCGGAGCGCGCGGCGTTCGACGCGTCGTTCCCCGCGCTCCTCGCCGCCCCGGCGGTCACGGCCGGAAGACGTCCTCGATGCGGCAGCCGAACACCTCCGCGATGCGGAACGCGAGCGGGAGCGACGGGTCGAACCGGCCGCGCTCGATCGAGATCACGGTCTGCCGCGACACCCCGAGGCGTGCGGCGAGCTCGGCCTGTGACCACCCGAGCGCAGCGCGGCGGGCGGCCAGGTCGTTGTCCACCCGGGCCTACGACTCTCGCCGGGACACCACGGCGTGCCGGACGAAGAAGTCGACCATCGCCAGCAGGACGACCGCCGCGAGCGCGAACCGTGCGCTGAGCTCCAGCCCCGTGAGGCTGATTCCCGCGAGCGCGAGGCCGGTCGCCGCGAGCACGTCCCAGAACGCACCCGCCGCGGCGCGCTCCGCCCACCGGCTCTCGACGTTCTCCTCGGCGTGCGGCTCGGGCGTGCTCGTCCGCGGCCGGACGACGAGGAACCAGCCGAGCATGCCCGCGGGTGGCAGGACGCACACCGTGAAGACGCCCGCCACGAGCCAGAAGTCCTCGCGCCGGAACAGCCCTGCGGCGACCCCGACCGACGCCGCGACCGCGAGCGCGACGAGGCCGGCACCGGCCCAGGCCCACCAGGGTGCCGATGGGCGGTCGCCGGGCAGGCTCGGTTCGACGGCCGATGGGGCTTCTCCGGGCACGGGGCTCTCCTCCTGAGTAAAGCGAACTTGACAGGAGGAGCCCATCATCTGCCGTGAGGCATGTCAAGTGCACTTGACTCCACGGTGCGAGCCGTGACCCGAGGTCTGCCGACGGACGCGAATTCTTCCGTCGCCGCTCGGGTCAGTCGCGGGGTTCGCGCGCGGTGAGGATGATCGGGCCGTCGGGGGTGATGGCGACGGTGTGCTCGCTGTGGGCGCCGCGCGAGCCGTCGGCCGAGCGCAGGGTCCAGCCGTCGGGGTCGGTGAAGATCTCGTCGGTCGTCTCGAGGAACCACGGCTCGATCGCGATGACGAGGCCCGGCTTGAGCGGGAACCCGCGCTTGCGACGGCCGTCGTTCGGGATGTGCGGCTCGCCGTGCATGGTGCGCCCGACGCCGTGACCGCCGAAGTCGGTGTTGACCGAGTACCCGGCCGCGTGCGCGACGTCCGCGATCGCCGCGGAGATGTCGCCGACCTTCTTGCCCACCTGCGCGGCGGCGATCCCGGCCTCGAGCGCGCGCTCCGTCGTCTGGATGAGCTTGGCGTCCGCCTCGCCGAGCGCCCCGGCGCGCGGCGTCCCGACGACGAACGACACCGCGGAGTCCGACACCCAGCCGTCGACCGAGGCGGCGAAGTCGATGCTCAGCAGGTCGCCGTCGCGCAAGGCGTAGTCGTAGGGCAGGCCGTGCAGCACGGCGTCGTTGACGGACGTGCAGATCACCTTGCCGAACGGGCTCGCGCCGAACGACGGGTGGTAGTCGATGTAGCAGGACTCGGCGCCCCGCTCGCGGATCATCGCGTGCGCGACCTCGTCGAGCTCGAGCAGGTTCGTCCCGACCTTCGCCGCGGCGCGGACGGTGGTGAGGACGTCGGCGACGAACCGTCCGGCGGGCCGCATCTGCTCGATCTCGCGCGGCGTCCTCAGCTCGATCATCGGTGTCCTTCCACGGCAGGGTGCGGTCGTGGGTGCACGACCGCGGTCCACGATATCCGGCGGGCGCCCGGCCGGGATGTCGCGCGCCCTGCCCGCACGGGGGAGAATCACCCCTCGTGGCTGGCATCGACGACGTCGCGAGGGCCGCCGGGGTGTCCACGGCGACGGTCTCGCGCGCCCTGCGCGGCCTGCCGAACGTGTCGGAGGCCACCCGCCGACGCGTCCGCGCGGAGGCGGCGCGGCTCGGCTACGTGCCGACGCCGTCGGCGTCGTCGCTCGCGACCGGCCGCACGCGGACGATCGGCCTGCTCACGCCGTGGGTGAGCCGCTGGTTCTTCGCCAACGTCATCGAGGGTGCGGAGCGCGCTCTGCGCGACGTCGGCTACGACGTGCTGCTGCACACGTTCGTCGTGCGCCCGGACGAGGAGCGGCGCCGCGTCGACCCGAGCGTCCTGCGGCACCGCGTGGACGGCACGCTCGTCGTGGGTCTCCCGCTGGACGACGACGAGGTGCGCTCGCTGGTCGGTCTCGACCGGCCGCTCGCGTTCGTCGGGTCGGGACCGGCCGACCAGGTGACGGTCCGGCTCGACGACGTCGCGACGGGCCACGCCGCGACCCGGCACCTGCTCGACCTGGGGCACCGCGTCGTCGGGCACGTGACGGGCACGCCGGACCTCGTGTCGTCGTGGTCGCCGCCGTCGGAGCGGTCGCAGGGCTACGCGCGCGCTCTCGAGGAGGCGGGGGTGGCGCTCGACCCGGAGCTGGTCGTCGACGGCGACTTCGACGTCCGGGGCGGTCGCACCTCGACGGCCGGCCTGCTGCGCCGCCGCCCGGACGTGACGGCCGTGTTCGCCGCGTCGGACGAGATGGCGATGGGCGCGCTGCTCGCGGCGCGCGACCTGGGCCTGCGGGTGCCCGAGGACCTCTCGGTCATCGGGGTTGACGGCCACGACCTGGGAGAGGTGGCGGGCCTGACGACGATCGCCCAGGACGCCTACCAGCAGGGCGCCGACGCGGCGACGCTCCTGCTCGAGATGATCAACGGCGCGCCGGTGCCCGCGCGCCTCACGTACCCGACGGAGCTGGTCCGACGGCGCTCGACGGCACCTCCGAGGACGAGCCGCCCGACGGCGGTGCCGTGAACGCACCGTGGGCGCGCACCCGGCTACCACGTGTGGGAGCGTTGCCACCGCAGGGCCGCCGCGCTGACCGTTCCGCCGCTCCCGTGACGGAATCGTTACCCGATGGCGGCCGCCCTGTGCTTGCAGAACGTCCATGTAAACGCTTGCATGGGACTCGGGCGAGAGCGCACCCCGCGCTCGCGACGTCGCGACGCGCCAGGCCGGACCGGTCGGTGTACGCGGCGTCAGCACTCACGACGAGGTGGAGGCTTGACATGACCAGGAGCACGATGTCCCGCGCCGGACGCCGGCGCGCGTTGGCCGTCGCGGCGGGCGGGGCGAGCCTCGCGCTCGTCCTGGCGGCCTGCGGTGGCGGTGGCGACGGGGGAGACGGCGGCGAGGGTGACACCGAGGCGGCGGAGATCGACTGCGCGCCCTACGAGGAGTTCGGCGACCTCGAGGGCACCGAGGTGTCGGTGTACACCTCGATCGTGGAGCCCGAGCAGGAGACGCAGGAGGCGTCGTACGACCCCTTCGAGGAGTGCACCGGCGTCACGGTGAACTACGAGGGGTCCCGCGAGTTCGAGGCGCAGCTGCTCGTGCGCATCCAGGCGGGCAACGCACCGGACATCGCGTACCTGCCCCAGCCGGGCCTGCTCAACACGATCGTCACGGACTTCCCCGGGGAGATCGTCGAGGCACCGGAGCAGACCGTGGCCAACGTCGACGAGTTCTTCAGCGAGTCGTGGAAGGAGTACGGGACGGTCGACGGCACGTTCTACTCCGCGCCGCTCGGCTCGAACGTCAAGTCCTACGTCTGGTACTCCCCCTCGATGTTCGAGGACGCGGGCTACGAGGTCCCCACCACCTGGACCGAGATGATGGACCTCAGCGACCAGATCGTCGAGGACGGCGGCGAGCAGGGTGTCAAGCCGTGGTGCGCGGGCGTCGAGTCCGGCGACGCGACGGGCTGGCCGGCCACGGACTGGATCGAGGACGTCGTGCTGCGCACGGGCGGTCCTGAGGTCTACGACCAGTGGGTGACCCACGAGATCCCGTTCAACGACGAGCAGATCGTCGAGGCGTTCGACACGGCCGGGGAGATCCTCAAGGACCCGGAGATGGTCAACGCGGGCCTCGGTGGCGTGGACTCGATCGCCACCACGACCTGGACCGACGCGGGCTACCCGATCCTCGACGGCACGTGCTGGCTGCACCGCGCCGCGAACTTCTACCAGACGCAGTGGCCCGAGGGCACGGAGGTCGCCGAGGACGGTGACGTCTACGCCTTCTACCTGCCGACCGACCAGACCGACATCAAGCCGGTCCTCGGCGGCGGCGAGTTCGTCGCGGCCTTCGACGACCGCCCCGAGGTCCAGGCCTTCCAGACCTACCTGTCCTCGGCGGACTGGGCGAACACCAAGGCGACCACGACGCCCCAGGGCGGCTGGGTCAGCGCGAACAACGGCCTCGACCCGGAGAACCTCGCCACGGACTTCGACAAGCTCTCCGCGGAGATCCTTGCCGACCCCGACGCCGTCATCCGGTTCGACGGCTCGGACCTCATGCCGGGCGAGGTGGGCGCGGGAACGTTCTGGACCGGGATGGTCAACTGGTTCACCGGGTCCGACACGCAGGAGGTCGTCGACACGATCGAGGCATCCTGGCCGGCGTCCTGACGACACGGAGCGCATGAGCGCCTGACCGGACGGGGGGTCCGCCGACACCGGCGGACCCCCCGCCCCGGCTCCACCCGTTGACCGTGCTCGCCCCCGTCGTCGTGGGCGAGCTGACCGGAGGCCACCATGGACTGGTTGACCGACCCGAGCTCTCCTGCGGAGAAGTTCGGCCTGATGTTCCTGGCGATCCTGCTGTTCGTCGTCGTCATGGGCGCGATCCTCCTGGCGGTGGACAGGCCCAAGCGGGTGCCCCGCTGGGTCGTCGTCCTCGCATTCGTCGGGCCGGCCGTGACCGGGCTGGCCTGGGGCCTCGTGCGGCCCGCCCTGATCACGGTGTGGAACTCGCTGTTCGACAAGCGTGGCAACTCGTTCGTCGGCCTCGACAACTACGTCACCGCGTTCACGACGGACCAGTTCCAGCAGGTCCTGGGGAACACGGCGATCTGGGTCGTCGTGGTCCCGCTCCTGTCGACGTTCATCGGCGTGGTCTACGCCGTGCTCGTCGACCGCACGCGGTTCGAGAAGTTCGCCAAGGCGCTCGTCTTCCTCCCCATGGCGATCTCGATGGTGGGCGCGTCGATCATCTGGGGCTTCGTCTACGAGTTCCGCCCCAACCAGCCCGGCGTCCAGCAGATCGGCCTCCTCAACCAGGTGATCGTCTGGCTCGGTGGCGAGCCGCAGCAGTTCCTCATCGGCCAGCCGTGGAACACCTTCTTCCTCATCGTCGTCATGATCTGGATCCAGACCGGGTTCGCCATGACGGTCCTCTCGGCGGCGATCAAGGCCATCCCGGACGACATCGTCGAGGCGGCCCGCCTCGACGGGCTCAAGGGGTGGGGGATGTTCCGCTATATCACCGTGCCGAGCGTTCGCCCCGCCCTCGTCGTCGTCCTCACGACGATCGCCATGGCGACGCTGAAGATCTTCGACATCGTCCGCACCATGACGGGAGGCCAGTTCGGCACGGACGTCGTAGCGAACGAGTTCTACACGCAGGCCTTCCGCCAGAACAACCAGGGGCTGAGCTCGGCGCTCGCGGTGATCCTGTTCGTCCTCGTCGTCCCGATCATCGTCTACAACGTCCGTCAGATGCGGCTCGCCGAGGAGATCCGATGACCAGCACACCGATCCCCCCGGTCGCCTCCGAGGCCGACCTCACCACCGAGGCCGAGACCGAAGGGCCTCGCAGCCCGCGGAAGATCAGTCGGCTCGAGAAGCGGGCGATCGCCGCCAGGGGCAAGCTCAGCTCGCCGTGGGCCTCGTTCCTCGCGATCCTCATCGCACTGCTCTGGACGATCCCCTCCGTCGGTCTGCTCGTCACGTCGTTCCGCCCCGAGCTCGACATCCGCCGCAGCGGCTGGTGGACGGTCTTCACTGGCAACGCCGAGTTCACGCTCGACAACTACGAGCAGGCGCTCTACGGGAGCGGGTCCAGCCTGGCGACGTACTTCGTCAACTCGTTCGTCATCACCCTGCCCGCCGTGGTCATCCCCATCACGCTGGCTCTGCTCGCCGCCTACGCCTTCGCATGGATCGAGTTCCGCGGTCGCGACATCCTCTTCGTCGCGATCTTCGCGCTGCAGGTCGTCCCGCTGCAGGTCGCGCTCGTCCCGCTGCTGAGCGACTACGTCGACGTGGGCCTCAACGGGACGTTCTGGAGCGTCTGGCTCTCGCACTCGATCTTCGCTCTGCCGCTCGCGATCTTCCTGCTGCACAACTTCATGAAGGACATCCCGCGCTCCCTCGTCGAGGCCGCGCGCGTGGACGGCGCCGGGCACGTGAAGATCTTCTTCCAGGTGCTCCTGCCGCTCCTCGTCCCGGCGATCGCGTCCTTCGCGATCTTCCAGTTCCTGTGGGTCTGGAACGACCTGCTCGTCGGTCTCACCTTCGCCGAGACGTCGACCTACCCGCTCACCGTGCGCGTCGCGGAGATGGCCGGGTCGCGTGGCGGCGACTGGCACATCCTCACCGCCGGGGCGTTCATCTCGATCATCGTGCCGCTCGTCGTCTTCATGGCGCTCCAGCGGTACTTCGTGCGTGGCCTGCTCGCGGGGTCGGTCAAGGGCTGATCGTGGTCCGGCGCGAGGCACCCGCCTCGCGCCGGGCTCCCGTGGGCGTACGCGCGACGGACGCCTAGAGTCGTCGGGTGCCCGTCCGTCCTGCTGTTGCGATAGGGCGGGTGCCCGTGCCCGCGCTGTTCGTCGTCTCCGGGCTGACGCAGTACCTCGGGGCGGCGATCGCCGTCGGGCTGTTCGCGGTCGCGGGCGCGGTCGAGGTCGGGTGGCTGCGCATCGCGGCGTCGGCCGTTCTCCTGCTGCTCTGGCGGCGCCCGTGGCGTAGGCGGTGGACCCGGCACGACGCCGCGTGGGTCGCGGTCTTCGGCGTCGCCCTGGCGACGATGAACCTCGCGTTCTACGTCGCGATCGACCACCTGCCGCTCGGGACGGCGGTCGCGATCGAGTTCTGCGGGCCTGTCGCCGTCGCGGCGGTCACGGGTCGTGGGTGGCGCGAGCGCGGGGCGATCGGGGTCGCGGCGCTCGGTGTCGTGCTGCTCGCGGGGGTCACCGTCGAGTCGGGGCTGCCGCGCGAGGACGTCGTCGTCGGGCTCGCCGCGATCGGCGTCGCGGCGGCGTGCTGGGCCGCCTACATCGTCCTGGGCCGGCGCGTGGCGGTCGCCGGGTCGGGCGTGACGTCGCTGTCGGTCGCCATGACGCTCGGCGCTCTCGTGTTCGCCCCGTTCCTCGCGCCGGCCGCCGTCTCGGTCCTGGGCGACTGGCGTTACGCGCTCGCCGTGGTCGGCATCGCCCTGTTCTCTTCCGTGGTGCCGTACGCGCTCGAGCAGGTCATCCTCCGCCGCGTCAGCGCCGCGACGTTCTCGGTGCTCCTCGCGCTCCTGCCCGCGACCGCCGCCGTGATCGGCGCCGTCGTGCTGCGTCAGATCCCCACGTTGCCGGAGCTCGCGGGTCTCGTCCTCGTCTCGGGGGCCATCGCGATGACGGCGCGCCGGACGCCCGAGGCGCCGGACGCCGTCGGGCCGACGGACCCGCCGCCGGCCTGACAGCCCGCGGCCCTGACAGCCGCGTGGCGCACCTCGTCGCACGCGCCGCGAGGCGGGTCGTCAGCAGGAGATCGCGTCGAACGGTACCTCGTACGCCGTCTGGCGCCCGTCACCGGCAGTCGCTAGAACGGTCGCCGTCCCGCCGTCGAGCGTCGCGGCGCGCGCGGTGAACGACTGGTAGGCGGACCGGTCCGGGACCACCGACGCGTACTCCCGCGCACCGAACGGTGTCTCGAGGCGCACGGCGACCGGGTCTTGTTCGTCGTTGGTCGCGCGGACGGCGACGTACGCCGTTCCGGCCAGGCACCTCGTGGACGCGGTCACGTCCCTGAGGCGCACGCCGGGTTCGTCGAGCGGCCGGACCACGACGTCGTCGAACCAGGCCTTCGCGCGCGCGCCCGGGTCGAGGGCCTTGTGGTTCGCGGAGGCGTACAAGGCGATCTTCAGCGGGAACTCCTCGCTCACGGCCTCGAACGTCCACGCGTTCTCCCGGGTCCACGTCTGCCCGTCGAGCGAGTACCACGGGGTCACGACGTCGCCCTGTCGGTAGAGCCGCAACGAGACGGTGATCCGCGACGGGTCGTCCGCCCGCCCGTTGCCGTCCCAGCAGCAGCGTGTGCTCGCCGGGTACTCCTGGGAGTGGTGCTCGGAACGCGGCGGGCACGCGTCCGCCGAGTACTCGGTGGTCGCGACGTTCGCCCCGGGAACGGGGGCGTCGAGCGGGCACTCGGCGCCCTCGGGCAAGGGGGTCAGCGAGCTGCGCGCGGTGACGATCTGCGTGAGCATGCCGTTCCACGACACGAGGTTGGACACGTGATGGTCGTCGTCGCTGTACAGCGCGATCCCGGCGGACAGGTTGTCCACGTGCGGGTCGAAGTGGAGCGTCGTCTCCACCATGAAGTCGCCCTCCGGGGCGTCCTGGAGCAGGACGT
This sequence comes from Cellulosimicrobium sp. BMG9.23, assembly GCF_059159985.1. Lineage (NCBI taxonomy): Bacteria > Bacillati > Actinomycetota > Actinomycetes > Micrococcales > Promicromonosporaceae > Cellulosimicrobium > Cellulosimicrobium sp. BMG9.23. The sequence goes on along the minus strand of NZ_JBZGBZ010000002.1, from coordinate 307,771 downwards.
TGCTCGTGAGCGGAAGGTCCGGCGGGTCGTCCCTGTTCGCGTTCACCCGCTGGTACGGGTCGAGGTGCCCGTTCGTCGTGAGCTCGAGGGCGCCGGTCGGCGCGAAGCCGTGCAGCGCGGGATCCTCGCGCAGCCACGTCCACTGGTCGCCGATCGACCCCCCGAAGTCGTCGGAGCGCGCGGCGTCGACCGCACCCGCCTCGGGCGGCCCGTCGAGCTCGGCCACGCGCGGTGCACGGGGGACGAGCGAGACGTTGTCGAAGTCGGCGGCCGCTCCGTCGGTGAAGAGGCCCACCCGCACGTCGCCCGCGCCGGGTGTCTCGGCGATCGGGAGGAAGAGGTCGACCATCGGGTTGCGGTCCGAGTTCTGGAACGTCGCCGTGACGGTCGGTCCGCGTGCTGCGGCCGGGTCGAGCTCGAGCACGAGGTGGTTCCACCCCGTCAGGTCGAGGCCCGCGGGCAGCCGACCCACCTGCGGGTCACCCGTCGTGCCGTCGGCTGCGCGCCGCACGAGCGCGACGGTGCCCGTCGCCGCGTCGACGCTCGCCTCGACGCGGACGGCGTCCGCACCGGATCCACCGAGCACGAGCGCGCACCCGTAGAGGCCGCTGTCGGAGGCCGCGCGCACGTCGCACTCCGCCCTCAGACCGGGCGCGCCGTACGCCGCGCCCGTGCTCGTGGCGGTCCCGGTCCGCCCGACGGGCTCCACCTGGCTCAGGTGCCCGCCGCTGACGGCGTCGTCCGTCCGCGCCACCCACGTCCCCGCCACGTCGACCCAGTCGGCGCGCGCTCCGGCGTCGTCCGACTGCGAGCCGGGCCCCGCACCGCCCGGGTTGAAGGTGTCGCCGACGGCGGGCGTGGCCACCGGTGCGGTGCCGCCCGACGTCGGCCCGGAACCGCCGTTCACGACCGGCCAGCCGTCCTCGGTCCAGTCCATGCGGTCCAGGTAGAGCTGGCGCTTGAGACCGCCCTCCGTCTGACCGGCGTCGGTGCCCCACGGGTCGTCCTCCTGGACGCCGTGGTAGTACATCCAGTCCTGTCCCGCGAGGTCCTCGATGATCGCCTGGTGACCGGCGCCGACGACGCCGTCGCCGTTCTGCCGCAGGGTGGGGAACCCGCCCGCCATCCCGGCGAGGTTCCACCACCCCGGCCAGGTCCAGGGTTCGTCACCGGGCTGGAGGTCCGGCGGCGGTCCGTAGCTCCACTGCATCGGGAGGCCCCGATGGTCCACGAAGTTGCTGCGGTTCCCCTGACCGTCCACGTTCCCGTAGGGCTGGTTGCCGCGGTTCGTCGAGACGCTGTACGGCGTGTTCGAGCCCTCGCAGCAGTTCGACTGCGACCCGATCATGTAGTAGAGCCGCTCCTCGCCCACGAGGTGGGGCCACAGGTACGAGCCCTCGTAGCGGATCTGGTGGCCGTACTGCACCGCGGTGCCCTCGACGACGGACAACCCGTCCGCGGCCAGCTCGTGCAGGCGGTTCCCGCCGAAGTACGAGCCCTCGTAGAGATACCGGGTACCGTCCGGGCCCTGGTAGACGTGCGAGTCGATGACCCAGTCGTAGCAGCCCGCGTCGTCCGGGTCGGTGCACCACCCGATCTGCGGGGCGACGATCGGGCCGGTGGTGAACTGGCCGCCCGCGGAGGGCCCGGCGTCGGTCCACGGCCCGGTCGGCGTCGGCGCGGTCGCGACGCCGATCGCGTAGGCACCCGCCGGGCTCCCGTACCGGGGCAGGGCCTTGGTCTCCGACGTGCTGTAGTACAGGTAGTACTGGCCGTTCATGAAGTGCACGTCCGGGGCCCATGCGCCCACCGGGCTCTCGATCCACTCGGGCGCGTCCTCGAACGCGTCCCCGACGTGCTCCCAGTCCGCCATGTCCGCGGAGCGGAAGATCGGCAGGGTGTGGGGCTCGGGGTCGCCCCGGAGGTAGGTGCTGGTCGTGTAGAGGTAGTAGTACCCGTCCTGCGCGCGGATGATGCTCGGGTCCGGGGCGTTCTGGTCGACGACCGGGTTCTCGTAGGTGCCCTCCGGTGCGACCTGGGCCGTCGCCGCCGAACCCGCGGTTCGGTCGACCAGGCGCGCGGGCGCCGCCGTCGCCGTCCCGGCCGAAGCCCACGCCGTCGTGGCGACGAGTGCTGAGGCGAGCGTCCGTGCGACCAGCATCCCGCGTCGTCGTCGTGCCGTCGATGTCGTCATCCCGGCTCCCGCCCGCTCAGGCGACGCCCCGTCGCGCCACCTCGATGTGTGCGTTCACTCTAGGATTGGCACGCACAAACGCGCAAGACCCAACAGAAGTCAACGTGCTAGGGGGTGTGCCCTCAGAGGTACTGACCCGGAGAGGGGCGGCCGTCGTGCGGGTCGGGGCCGCCCGGCTGCCCCGGCGCACCGGGGACTCCCGGGCCCATGGGCATCGCCCCGGGAGGCAGCGCCCGGCGCATCTGGGAGAGCTGCGACTGCGCCGCCATCTGCTGGGCGACGAGCGCCGTCTGGATGCCGTGGAAGAGCCCCTCGAGCCACCCGACGAGCTGCGCCTGGGCGACGCGCAGCTCCGCGTCGGTGGGGACGGTGTCGTCGGAGAAGGGCAGCGTGATGCGGTGCAGCTCCGCGACGAGATCGGGCGACAGCCCCTCCTCGAGCTCTGTCAGGGACCGCTCGTGGATCTCCGCCAGGCGCGAGCGCGCTGCCTCGTCGAGAGGCGCGTCGCGCACCTCGTCGAGCAGCTTCTTGATCATGCCGCCGATGCGCATGACCTTCGCCGGCTCTTCGATGACGGTCGCCGGGTTCCGGTCGGGATCCGTCGAGTCGTCGCTCTCGACGACGCTCACCCCGACCCCGTCGGGCGTGACGACCGTGACGGTGTCGGGTCCGTCGTCGGACTCCGAGGTCTGGGCGGGCTCCTCGGGGCGGGGGTCGCGCGTCTCGTCAGCCATGGGGACAGTCTTGCGTGCCCCGCCCACGCGCGCACTGGCCATGTGGCGTGGCGTGCGGGTCGTGCGGCCCCAGGTCTGGCGCGCGAGGTCCGGCAACGCTGCGACCAGGGCCTATGGGACGAGGAGGACCTTGCCGAACACGTCGCCGGACTCGAGGAGCTCGTGCGCCCGGGCCGCCTCGGCGAGAGGGACGCGCGCGTGGACGACCGGTCGGACGCGCCCGTCCTCGACCATCGGCCAGACGTGCGTGAGGACGTCGTGCACGATGCGCGCCTTCTCGTGCGCGGGACGCGAGCGCAGCGTCGTGCCGGCGACCGTGGCGCGTCGCGCGAGAAGCCGGCCCAGGTCGAGCTCGGCACGGGCTCCCTTCTGCATGCCGATGACGACGAGGCGCCCGTTCGAGGCCAGCGCCTGCAGGTTGCGGTCGAGGTAGGCGGCACCCACGACGTCGAGCACGACGTCCGCGCCCCGCCCTCCGGACGCCTCGCGCACCGCCGCGACGAAGTCCTCCTCGCGGTGGTCGACGGCGAGGCTCGCCCCGAGCGCCAGGCACCGGTCGGCGCGCTCGCGGCCGCCGGCCGTGACGGCGACGTGGGCGCCGAGCGCGGCCCCGACCTGCACCGCGACCGTCCCGACGCCGCCGGACCCCCCGTGCACCAGCAGCCACTCGTCCGCCGCGAGCCGGCCGACGTCGACGAGGTTGCTCCAGACCGTGCACGCGGCCTCGGGGAGCGCGGCGGCGTCGACGAGGTCCACGCCGGCGGGGACGGGCAGCACCTGCGTCGCGCGCACGCGGACCTGCTCCGCGTACCCGCCGCCGTCGAGCAGCGCGACGGCCCGGTCGCCGACGGACCACCCACTCACGGCGTCACCGACGAGGGCGACGGTGCCCGACACCTCGAGCCCCGGCCAGTCGGGTGCGCCCGGTGGAGGTGGGTACGATCCGGCGCGTTGTAGCAGGTCAGCGCGGTTCACGCCAGCGGAAGCGACGTGCAGGACGAGCTCCTCGGGCCCAGGGGTCTGGTCAGGGAGCTCGGAAACCGTTAGTTTCGCAGGGCCGCCGGGGCCGGATATCGTGACGCCTCGCACGACGCCGAGACTACGCGCGGGCCGCCGGGGGCGCCGGTTCGCCGCGTGAGCGAGGGGTCGGCCGCGCGCGTGGGAGCGCTTGCGGCCGGATTAGGCGTCCGGGGGAAGTGCACCGATAGTTAGTACGCACGACCGGGGAGACGTGACGCGATGGACGCGTCAGCGACGCCGATCCGGGTGGACCAGGTGATGGAGGCAGGTTCGAATGCTCCGCAGGTTGAGCGTCCGCGGGAAGATCCTTGCGGCTCTCGCGGTGCCGGTCCTCGTGCTGTTCATCGCCGCGGCCGTGATCTCCGGTCAGGCGATCGCGTCGGCACGCACGGCGAGCCAGACGAGCGCGCTCGTCGACGCCCTCGAGAAGCAGGACATCGCCGGGACGGAGATCGCGGCCGAGCGGTCGCTGTCCGTCCTCGATTCGTACGGCTCCGAGGGCGCCGAGGAGCAGATGCTCGCGCAGCGCGACAAGACCGACCGCGCGCTCGACAGCCGAGACCGCGCCTACGAGGCGCTGAACCTCTCCGCGCTGGACGCGCGGGTCCAGGACGCGGTCGCGCGGACGATCGCCGACCGGCAGGAGCTCGAGGCGATCCGCCGCGGGATCGACCGGTCGAGCCACGGTGAGCAGCAGCGCATCACCCTGTACACAGGACTCATCAATAACGCGCTCGACGTGCCGGCCAGCCTCGCGGACACCTCCACCCAGCGTGGCCTCGCGCAGTACCTCGACGCCTACGTCGTGCTGGACCAGCTGCTCGCGCAGCAGGCCATCGAGCTCCCCGTCGCGGGCAACGTGATCGCTGCGGCGCAGGTCGGCCAGCAGAACGAGACCGCGAACCAGCGCGCCGCGGTCCTCGTGACCACCGGTGACTCGCTCAGCCAGGAGGCCCGCCGGGCCGTCCGCCTCCTCCCCGACTTCGACGAGGCGCTCCCCGTGCACGGCGCGGTGTACAACCAGCTGCGTGCCAACGTGGCGGGTTCCCGACCGGCGTCGCTCACCGCGACCGCCGCGGAGCAGTGGCAGACGTTGTCCACGGAGGACCGCGCGCTGACCACGCCCGTGCGTGACGCCGTCCGGTCGGACACGATCGACGAGGCGTCCGCGCTCGCGACCGCCGCGACCACGCGCGCGATCCTCACCATCGCCGCGACGCTGGCCGCCGTCGTCGCCTCGATCCTCGTCGCCGGCCTCATCGCCCGCGCGATCGTCAACCCGCTGCGCCGCCTCACCGACGCGGCCGAGGACGTCCGTGACCAGCTCCCGAAGCTCGTCGAGCAGGTCGCGGTGCCCGGCCAGGGCCCGGGCATCGACCTGACCCCGATCACCGTGGAGTCGACGGACGAGGTCGGGCAGCTCGCGACCGCGTTCAACGACGTGAACGCGACGACCGTCAAGGTCGCGCGCGAGCAGGCCGCGCTGCGTGGCTCCATCGCCGAGATGTTCGTCAACGTCGCCCGCCGTGACCAGGTGCTCCTCAACCGCCAGCTCGCGTTCCTCGACGACCTCGAGCGCTCCGAGGAGGACCCGGGCACGCTGTCGAACCTCTTCCGGCTCGACCACCTCGCGACCCGGATGCGCCGCAACGCGGAGTCCCTCCTCGTCCTCGCGGGCATCGACTCCGGCCGCCGCGTCCGTCAGCCCATGCCGGCGTCCGACGTCATCCGTACGGCGTCGTCCGAGATCGAGCTGTACGACCGCGTCCGCCTCAACCTCGTCGTCGACCCGCTCATGCTCGGGCACAACGCGCTCAACGCGGCGCACCTGCTCGCCGAGCTCCTCGAGAACGCGACGATGTTCTCGGAGCCGCACACGCCGGTCGAGGTGACGACGGGTCGCGACGAGCACTCCGTCTACATCACGGTGCGCGACCACGGTCTCGGTATGACCGCGGAGGAGGTCGCCGACGCGAACCGCAAGGTCGCGACGCACGCGGCGTCCGACGTCGTCGGCGCCCAGCGCCTCGGCCTCTTCGTGGTCGGCCGCCTCGCGGACCGCCTGGGTGCGCGCGTGCGCTTCGCCACCGGGTCCGACGGCAACGGGACCGAGGTCACCGTGTCGTTCCCGGGTGTCCTGTTCGTGCCCGACTCCAACGTGCCGCTCCCGCAGCCGACCGACCCGCTGGAGACGCGCACGCAGGCCGCTGCCCAGCAGCTCTCCGCCACGGGCGTGGTGCCGGCCGTCGCGGAGGCGCCCGCGCCCGTGCCGCAGCAGGCCCAGCAGGCGCAGCTTCCCGCCGCCCCGACGGTGACGTCCGCGACCCCGGCCGTCGAGCCCGAGGCTCCTCCCGTCGCGGTCCCGGTCGACCTCGCCGCGCTCACGGACGGCACGACGCAGACCGGGATGCCGCGTCGTCGGCCGCGGACCGTCGATCCCGCGGCGTCGGCGCCCAGCGCGTCGTTCGCGTCCGGCCCGCAGACCGGGGCGATCGTCCTGCCGCCGCTCGCGACCCCCGCACTGCCCGACGAGCTGCCCGGTGCCGACGACGCGTGGACACCGCCCGCCGAGGTCGCCCCTGCGGGCAACGCGCTCCCGAGCCGCGCACGCCAGGCCGCACCGACGGTCGAGCCGGTCTCGCAGGAGATCCCCGTCCTCGACGTGAGCACGCGCAGCGCGCTCTTCTCGAGCTTCCGACCGGTCGGAGACCGCGCCGCGACGGAGAACCCCGTGGACCTCCCGGCTGCGCCCGAGGTCACCGCGACCGACATCCCGCTCGCCGTGGGGACCGTCGGCGAGCCGGTCTCCGAGTCGGCGTGGGCGCCGCCGGAGCCCGCAGCCCAGCAGGACGCGTGGGCTCCGCAGGAGCCCGTGGCGCAGCAGGACGCGTGGGCACCGCAGCCCGCCGAGCAGCCGTGGGCACCTCAGCAGGCCTGGTCCGACGAGGCGCTCTCGGTTCCGACGCCAGCAGTCACGGACACGACCGACGCGACGCGCGTCGTGCCGGCAGTCCCCGCCGGGTCGGCCGCGCCGTCCGAGCGCTGGAGCGATCCCGTCGACGACGCGACCGTGGCTCGTACGCCGCTCGGGGAGCGGGTGCCGGCCTCCGAGCCGGCGCGCGTCCCCGACCCGGTGAGCGACGTCCCCGTCGTGCACGGCGAGGCCGAGGCCGAGCCGGAGGTGCCGGCAGAGCTGTCCTTCGAGGCGCTGCCGCGCTTCGAGGAGCTCATGGCAGACCTGCCGACGCGCCGCTCGCTGCGGGAGAGCCAGGCGCGCAAGCGCGGACTCTTCGGCCGCCGTCCGCGCACGACCGCCACCCCGCGGGCGACGGTGGCCCCGGGCGGTCCCTCCGCGGAGGCGCTCGCCTCGCGTCCTGCAGGGTCTGTCCCGCCGGAGCCCACGCCGTCCGTGCCGTTGACGCTCCTGCCCGCCGAGCCCGCGGGTGCGGTCGCCGCGCCGGCACCGACCCGTGCCTCGGCGTTCGCGGCACAGGCGACGTCCTTCACCCCGGAGCAGGACGTCGCAGCGTCGCCGTTCGCTGCACCGGCACCGGCACCGGCACCGGCACCGGCACCGGCACCGGCTGCGACACCGGAGGCGGTGCCTGCGGCCGCCGTGACCCGCGCGTCGGTCTTCGCCCAGCCGGAGCGCACGACGCCGCAGGCCGCGGAGACCGTCGCCCCGGCCCCGGTCGCCGCCACGGACGCGTACGTCACCGTCGACCCGATCCGGCCCGCGGTCGCGACCGCGCCGGGCACAGGGTTCGGTGCGCCGACCCCCCTCGTCCGTCGCCAGGTTCCCGAGGCGATCGAGCCGCTCGAACCGGGCTACGTGAGCGACTCGGTCGAGGCGCGGTCCGACTGGATGGCCTCGGCCGTCCTCTACGAGGAGATGTCCACCCTGCTGCGGGGCAGCACCGACTTCCAGGAAGCGACGTTGGCGGACCCGAACGACGGCACGTACCAGCCCCTCAAGGTCGAGTCGGCCCCGCCGGCCGGTCTCACCCGCCGTTCGCGCGGGGAGAGCCGCGAGGGGTACGTGGACCGCTTCACGGCCCGCATCGACCGGGACCCGGAGCAGCTCCGCGCCCGGCTGTCGGCCTTCCAGTCGGCCACGGCGCGAGGCCGCGTCGAGGGCCAGGACGAGCCGGGTTCGACGTGGACCCCGGAGACCATGGATTATGTCCCTGATTCAGCGCCGCAGGCGCGGTGATCATGTGCCCGCTGCGGCATCTGACGAGGAGGAAGTGTGAACGCGCTCAGCACCGAGGCCACGAATTTCGGGTGGCTGCTCGACAACTTCGTGCGAACGGTCCCGGGGAGCCGGCACACGCTCGTGGTGTCGGCCGACGGCCTGCTCATGGCGATGTCGGACCAGCTCGACCGGACGAGCGGTGACCAGCTCGCAGCCATCGTCTCGGGCATGTCGAGCCTCACGCGCGGGGCCGCGCGTCAGCTCAACGGCGGGAACGTCCGGCAGGCCATCATCGAGATGGACAACGGCTTCCTGTTCCTCATGAACGTGTCGAACGGTTCCGTGCTCGGGGTCGTCGCGGAGGCCACGTGCGACATCGGCCTCATCGGCTACGAGATGGCGCTCCTGGTCTCGCGCACGGAGGCTACGCTGACCCCGCAGCTGATCTCCGAGATGCGGGGGAGCCTCCCCGTTGACGGTGCCACCCGAGCCCCCGTGGGATGAGGTCTGATCGATGACGAACGTACCTTTCGGCCGTGCCGGAGCCCACTCCGACGGCTACGAGGCGGCGACGGTGCGTCCGTACGCCGTGACGGGCGGTCGTGTGCGCTCGGCGACGTCGGACCTGCCTCTCGAGGCACTCGTCGAGGTCATGCCGGGCGCTGTGAACAGCCACGGGCTGCCGCCGGAGAAGCGCTCGATCCTCCAGCACGCCGCGCACACGTACGTCTCGATCGCCGAGCTCTCAGCCCTGCTGCGGCTCCCTCTCGGCGTGACGAAGGTGCTCGTCGCGGACTTGCAGGAGGACAACTACATCACCGTGCACACGTCGACCCCGCTCAACGTGCACACGGGTCACGGAAGCAACCACTCGGGCCTGTCCCTGAGCGTCTTGGAGAGTGTTCTCAATGGCATTTCCACCCTCTGAGGGCTCGGGCGTCGCGCCTCAGGGCGGCCAGCCGTCCGGTGTGATCTCCGCCGTCCCCGGTGGTGCGAGGACGGGCGGACCGTCGTGGACGCCCGTGGCCGGGGGAGGGTCGCAGACCGCTCCCGTGGCTCCCGCGTCGGTGGCGCCCGTCCAGGGCGCGCCGACCGCGCACCAGGGCGTGCCGGGTCAGGCTCCTGCGCAGGCGTCCGCGCCGGCCGCGCAGCCCGCGCCCAGCCCGACGGTGGCGCCGGTCGCACCGACGTCGTCCCACCAGCAGGCGGCCCACCAGCCGGCGGCCCAGGCGCCGGCCGTTCAGGTGCCGGCCAGCCAGGCGCCCGTGGCCCAGGCCCCGGCCGCACCGCAGCAGCCGCGCACTGCACCGCAGCCGATGGCCTCCGCCCAGGCGGGTGCGGCGCCGTCAGCGCCTCGCACGGCACCGACGGTCGTGAAGATCGTCGTCGCGGGCGGGTTCGCCGTCGGCAAGACGACGTTCATCGGCTCGATCTCCGACGTGGAGCCCCTCAACACCGAGGCGGCCATGACGGAGCACTCGGTGGGCGTCGACGACGCGGGCGGCGTCACGGACCGCAAGACGACGACCACCGTCGCCATGGACTTCGGCCGCGTGTCGCTGCCCGGCAACCTGTGGCTCTACCTGTTCGGGACGCCCGGCCAGGACCGCTTCCTGTTCATGTGGGACGACCTCGTGCGCGGCGCGATCGGTGCGGTCGTGCTCGTCGACACCGACCGCCTCGAGCAGTGCTTCCCGGCGATCGACTACTTCGAGTCGCGCAACATCCCGTTCGTCGTAGGCGTCAACTGCTTCGACGGCGTGGCGAAGCACAAGCTCGAGGATGTGCGCGAAGCGCTGCAGATCCCGGCGCACGTACCGATGCTCTACACGGACGCCCGGTCGCGCGCCGCGACGAAGCAGACGCTCATCGCCCTCGTCCAGCTCGCGATGCGCCAGCTCCGCGGCGCGGCCTGACCGCTCTGCCCGGCACGACCACCGACGACGGCGGGTCGCCCTCCACGGGGTGACCCGCCGTCGTCGTGCACCGGGACGACGTGCCAGAATGGCACGCCGGGCCGCGAGGCCCGAGGAGGGCTGACAGAGCGGCCTAATGTGACGGTCTTGAAAACCGTTGTTCCGCAAGGAACCGGGGGTTCGAATCCCTCGCCCTCCGCTCGAGGACCATGAGCATCACCACGTGCAGTTCCCGTCCGTCGGTGCACCCGTCCCGCGCGCACGCCGCACCGGCGGCCCGTCGTGCCGTCCTCGCGGCGTGCGTCGCGGTGGTGGTGCTCGGGGGGTGCGCGGCGCCGTCGTCCGTCCCGAGCGTCGAGCTGTGCTCCGACCTGCACCCCGCCGACGTCGTCTCCGGGCCCGGCGAGGTGAGCGACCACGACGCGTGCGTGGCGGGCGTCCAGGCCGGTCTCGCCGCGGAGCGGCCCGACGTGGTGGCGCTGGACGACCCGGACCGGATGATCGACGACCCGACGTCGGACGGGCAGATCACCGCGCGCACGGCCCAGGTGATGGCACTCGCGCTGGCCGAGTTCCCCGGATCCTCCTGGTCGTGCTGGTCGCCGCGGCCCGGGACCCGGTCCGAGCACCCGCTCGGCCGGGCGTGCGACGTGACCTACGGCAACGCGCTCGGCGAGGCGTCGATCGGCGACGCCCTGGAGCAGGGGTGGGCCATGACGGCCTGGTTGCAGACGTACGCCGAGGAGCTGGGAGTGGACTACGTCATCTGGCAGGGCGGCATCTGGTCGTCGCGATGGCGCGGGGCCGAGTGGCGACCCTACGACGGCGGAGGCATGCACGACCCCACGGACGTCACGGGCGGCCACTTCGACCACCTCCACGTCACCGTGCGTGACTGAGCTCGGGCGCCGTCCTCTCGTGTGATCCCGCGTGAGCTCGTCCCTCTCTGTGCCGGTCCCTGGCCCGCATGCTCGCGGACCGTCGGCGGACGTTCGAGCGGTAGGTCGCCCGCGCGGCTCCGGCGCGACGTGGCAGCGGGTGGCCCGCGTGGCGCGGTCGGCACGGCCGGTGCGGCGCGGTTTGGTCGTGCGCCGACGCCCCGGTACCCTGGGCGACGCGGGTGCAGCGCCGTGGTCGATCCGTCGACACGGGTGAGGCCCGCGAGGAGACGTCGCATAGTCAGGTCTAGTGCGCCACCCTGCTAAGGTGGTAACGGGGCAACCCGTTCGAGGGTTCAAATCCCTCCGTCTCCGCCAGGAAGGCTCCGGCAGCCCAGCGCCCGGAGCCTTTTCTGTTGCCCACGAACGGTCGGCCGCCTGTCCGCGCGGCACGACGCCGCCCGCCCCCGCCGAACCCCGGGTTGTGGCCACCCATCCCGCCGAACCCGGGGTTCCGCGTCACCCGCCCTGGCCGAACCCGGGGTTGCGCGCCGTTCAAGGCCCTGAGCGGCACACAACCCCGGGTTCGGCAGGGACGGCGACCCGACCCAGCCCTGCGCACCCGGCGATGGCCAGGCGGAGGCTGTCGGCTACGCCGTGCCCGACGTCGCGAGCGCGGACCGCACGACGAACCGTGACGCTCCCGCTCCCGCCAGCACGAGGCCCGACGCCGCGGCCACGCACAGCAGGAACTGCACCACGACGCCGACGTTCGCGACGGCGTTGATCCCGATCACGGGGACCATGAACATCAGCGCTCCCACCGTCGCGACGCCGACGCTCACCGCGAGCGGCACGAGCGTCTCGCGGAACCGCGCCTGGTCGAGCGTGCGCAGGTCCGTGCCGGCGAGCACGAGCGTGCGGTACTCGCCGCGCTGGTCGATGACGCGGCTCGCTTGCATAACGCCGGTCGAGACCGCGGCGAGCACCCCCGAGATGGCGAGCGTCAGGAAGCCGCCCGTCTTGAGGTCGGTGAGGTACTGGACCTCCGCGGGGTCGGCCCCGGCGCCCGGGTCGAAGAGCGCGAAGATGCTCGTCAGGCCGGCGATGAACGTCGCGAGCGCGACGCCGCCCACCGAGCGCCACGCCGTCTTGGGGCTGTCGACGATGCGACGACCCGCCAGCAGCGTCGGGACGCGGCGCGCGCGGCCAGCCGTGATCTTCCCGACGACCCAGATGACGAACGGACCGACGAGGTTGAGCGTCGCGAACCCGACGAGCAGGATCACGGTCAGCACGGTGAGGACGACGGCGAGCGACCCGAACGACATGTTCATCACGACGATCAGGGCGACGAACGCGGCTCCCGTCGACAGCAGGCGTACGGCCTTGAGCCCCGGTGGAGTGACGCGCGCGGCGACGCCGAGCGGGGTGATGGCGACCCGGCGCAGGCTCGCCAGTGACGAGACGAGCGCGACGACGACCACGAGCGCCACCGACCCGAGCAGCGCAGGCACCCCGACCCACAGCTCGCCGATCCCGAAGGTGCGCCCCTGGAACCGCAGCTGCGCGACGAGCGGCAGGAGCGCCGCGTAGCCGACGATCCCGGCGAGCGCACCGACGACGGCCTGCGCCGCGGCGTCGAGCACCGTGAGGGTGGTGACCTGGGCCGTCGTGGCGCCGGCGAGACGCAGGGCGGAGAGCCGCGCGTCGCGACGGGCGACGGCGAGCCGGGCCGCCGCGCCGCCGAGCGTCACGAGCGGGACGAGCAGCAGGAGCATGGCGATCCCGGCGAGGACCGGGTACTGGGTGTCGTAGTCGCTCCCGTCGGCGACGCCCGTGCGCAGGCCCTCGAGGCCGCCACCGCGGGCGAGGAAGGCCCCGAACCCCCCGACCACCACGAGCAGGACGGCGGTCGTCGTCGCGAACGCGATGACGGCGAGGACGGTGGTCAGGCGCTGCGGGTCGCGGTCGTCGGCGCTGCGGCGGCGCAGGAGCCACCAGAGGTCGGTCGTCCTCATCGCCGACCCTCCGCGCCCGTCGCCGGGGTGGTGGGGACGGGCTGCCCGACGCCGGTCGCTCCGGCAGGTTCCGCCTGCGCGCCGGGGGCGCGGAACTCGCCCGAGATACGGCCGTCGCGCATCGTCACCGTGCGGGAGCAGTGTCGCGCCACGCCGGCGTCGTGCGTGACGATCACGAGGGCGGCGCCCGACGCGCGCGTCGCGTGCGTGAGGACGTCGAGGACCTCGGTACCGGTGGACTGGTCGAGCGCGCCCGTGGGCTCGTCCGCGAAGACGACGCCGGGCGAGCCGACGAGGGCCCGGGCGATCGCGACGCGCTGTGCCTGCCCACCCGAGAGCTCGCCGGGCCGTCGCTGCTCCATCCCCGCGAGCCCGAGGTGCGCGAGCCAGCGCGCGGCGACGGCCGTCGCCTCGGCCCGCGACGTGCCCGCGAGCATGAGCGGCAGCGCCGCGTTCTCGACCGCGGGGAGCTCCGGCAGGAGCTGCCCCGACTGGAAGACGAAGCCGAAGTCGTTGCGGCGCAGCACGGTGCGGCGCGCGTCGGAGAGGGTCGTGACGTCCTCCCCGCGCCACAGGACGGCACCGGAGCTGGGTGTGGTGATCCCGGCGAGGCAGTGCAGCAGGGTCGTCTTGCCGGAGCCGGACGGGCCCATGATCGCGAGGGACTCGCCCGGGTGGACGGTGAGGCTCACCCCGGCGAGGGCGTGAGTCGTCGCCTGGGCGGTGCCGTAGACCTTCGTGAGGGCGCTCGCGACGAGCGGCGAGCCACCGGGGGCGGGGGCGGGGTGCGTGGACGTCATGGTCCGATACTCCGGCGAGGGCCGACGGCGCGGCGTCGGGCTGCGGGAGGGACCTGTCGCCGGGCGTGTCCCACCCTGGGAGGACCAGGTGTGGTGCGGCAGGCGGACGAGGGGAGCCGCGCCGTCGGACGCGGTGAGCGGGCCGGCCGTGGCGTCCGTCACCTCCGCCTTCCCGAGGTCGTATCGGTTTGGGATCACCGCCGGGACACGGTAGTGTTCTGGACGGCCGGTGAGCGATCTCCGGCCCTGCGAGAGCAGAGCAGGACCAGCGCCCGTAGCTCAACGGATAGAGCATCTGACTACGGATCAGAAGGTTGGGGGTTCGAATCCCTTCGGGCGCACAGCAGAAGCCCCGGAACCACACGGTTCCGGGGCTTGGTCGTTCCCGGCTTCGGGTTCTCCCGTGTGGCAGGCGACGCACCTGGACTGCCGCCGTGCTGCGACCGGAACGTGAGGTGCGGGTGTGCTTCGTCGGTGACTCCTACGTCTCGCCATCCGGTACGTCGGTGTGTTCGACGCGACGTCGCGCGACGAGGCGCGGCGGCGCGCCGCCCTGGCGGGCGACGGGTACCACCCCAGCGCGGCCGGCTGCGAGATCCTCGCCGGCCTGGTGGGCAACCCGGTCCTCGACCGGATCGGCTGAGGCCGGAGTTCTCACCATGAGAGACGCTCGATGCGTCCGTGATCGAATTGATACTCGAGGGGTGGGAGCCGCGGTCTGCTGCGGATAGAGCCGCCTCCCGACTGCCTGATTCGTCATGAGATCGCCATGCCCGGGTGTTGATCCGCCGTGGATACGCCTAGGGTCGTCGACGGTATGGACACGACGACGAACGCCGCGCTCGCCGCCCCTTCGACCCCGAGCGGGACCCCGGACACCACCCGGAGCACGAGCCCCGCACCGCCCGCCGGCCACGACGGTCCGGCGGCACGGCTGTCCGTCCGCCGGCCCCTCACGGCCGACGGCGCCGCCATGTGGCGCGTCGCCCGCGACTCCGGGGAGCTCGACCTCAACTCGTCCTACGCGTACCTCCTGCTGGCCGAGCACTTCGCGGAGACCTGCCGTGTCGCGGTCGTCCCGGACGCGGCGAGCCCGACGGGGGAGCGCGTCGTCGGGTTCGTCTCCGGGTACCGGCTCCCCGACGACGTCGCGCACCTCTTCGTCTGGCAGGTCGCCGTGGACGGCGAGCTGCGCGGCAACGGCGTCGCGGGCCGGCTGCTCGACGCGCTCGTCGACGACGCACCCGACCTGACGACGGTGAAGACCACCGTCGCCGAGGACAACGTCGCGTCGCGCGCGCTCTTCGTCCGCTGGGCCGCCCGTCGCGGCGCGACGATCGGCACGACCCCGCTGTTCACCGCGGACCACTTCCCCGACGCGCACGTCGACGAGCCGATGCTCGTCATCGACGGCGTCCACGCTCGCTGACCGCACGACCTCGGGCTGCGCCGGTCCGGCGCGCGGGTGACGACGCAGCCTCCGACACGCCACGCACCCGTGCGCACCAGCACAAGGAGAGCTCCTTCGTGACAACCCCGACCGTCCCGACCGCCGCCGCGTACGCCGCCGACGACCCGACGGGCTTCACCTCGTTGGAATCCGGTGTCCGCAGCTACTCGCGCGCCTGGCCCGTCGTCTTCGACCGGGCACGTGGCGCCTCGGTCTTCGCCGAGGACGGCACCGAGTACCTCGACTTCTTCGCCGGGGCCGGTTCCCTCAACTACGGCCACAACGAGCCGCGACTGAAGAAGGTGCTGCTCGACTACCTCGCGGACGACCGCATGGTGCACAGCCTCGACATGCTGACGACGGCCCGTCGTGACTTCCTGGAGACCTTCGAGTCGACGATCCTCCGCCCCCGCGGGCTCGACCACAAGGTCGCGTTCCCGGGACCGGGCGGCGCGAACGCGGTCGAGGCAGCGCTCAAGCTCGCGCGCAAGGTGACCGGCCGCGAGTCGGTGATCAACTTCACGAACGCGTTCCACGGGATGACGCTCGGCGCGCTGTCCGTGACGGGCAGCTCGATGAAGCGCGGGGGAGCGGGCGTCCCGCTGGTACACGCGACGCCCATGCCGTACGACGACTACTTCGACGGCGACATCCCCGACTTCGTCTACCTGGAGCGGCTGCTCCAGGATGGCGGGAGCGGGCTCAACGAGCCGGCCGCGGTCATCGTGGAGACCGTGCAGGGCGAGGGCGGGATCAACGCCGCACGTGCCGAGTGGCTGCGCGGTCTCGCGGACCTGTGCCGGCGCCACGGGATCCTGCTCATCGTCGACGACATCCAGATGGGCTGCGGGCGGACCGGAGGCTTCTTCAGCTTCGAGGAGGCCGGCATCGTCCCGGACATCATCTGCCTCTCGAAGTCGATCTCCGGGTACGGCCTGCCCATGGCGCTCACGCTCGTGCGCCCCGAGCTCGACATCTGGGAGCCGGGCGAGCACAACGGCACGTTCCGCGGCTTCGCGCCGGCGTTCGCGACGGCGGCCGAGGCGATCCGCACCTACTGGGCGGACGACGTGCTCGAGCAAGCCACGCTCGCGAAGGGCGCGCTCGTGGAGTCGCACCTCAACACGATCGTCGCGCGGCGCGCCGGGCACGGCCTGGTCTCCAAGGGCCGCGGTCTGGCGCGCGGGCTCCAGATGGCCGACGGCGCCGTCGCCGGCCGGGTGGCCGAGGAGGCGTTCGCCCGGGGGCTCCTCGTGGAGACGTCGGGTCCCTCCGGCGAGGTGGTCAAGCTGCTGCCGCCGCTCACGATCACCGAGGACGAGCTCCGGCGCGGGCTCGCCATCCTGGACGAGGCGATCGCCGTCGTCCTGCCCTGAACCGTCCCGCGCCCGGGCCCGTCGTCGTGCCCGGGCGCGGGGCGCCTGTCTGTCGACCTGCCGAAACCAGACCTGGAGGTACCCCATGATCGTGCGCACCATCGACGAGATCACCGACACCGACGCGGACGTCCGGAGCGAGAACTGGCGCAGCAAGCGCATCGTCCTCGCGAAGGAGGGCGTCGGCTTCTCCGTGCACGAGACGACGCTCTACGCGGGCACGGAGAACGAGTTCTGGTACGCGAACCATGTCGAGGCGGTGTTCGTCGTCGAGGGCGAGGGCACCATCGCGGACCTCGGCACGGGGGAGACGCACGAGCTCTCGCCGGGATCGCTGTACCTGCTGGACGACCACGACAAGCACGTCGTGCGGCCCCGCACCCAGATGCGCACCGTGTGCGTGTTCAACCCGCCGGTGACGGGTCGTGAGGTGCACGACGAGAACGGCGTGTACCCGCTCGTCACCGAGGAGCCCGCACCGGCCTGACCGACGCGACGGCGTGGCCCGACGCAGTGGCGACGCCGAGGCGTGAGGGCGAGGCGGCCCGCGTCGTCGTCTCCCAGCGTGCCGAACCCCGGGTTGTGGGGCGATCAGGCGTCTGATTGCCTCACAACCCGGGGTTCGGCAAGCGCGGGGTCGGGGTCGTCCGGGATCGAGAGGCCGGGGAGCCGCGTCGCTTCCGCACGGTCGTGCTAATGTCGCGAGCGTGACCAAGGGCGACGAGACGCGGCAGGCGATCCTGCACCACGGGGTGGAGGCCGCCTATCGCGTCGGGCTGTCCGGACTGACCATCGGCGAGCTCGCCCGGAGCACGGGCATGTCGAAGAGCGGGCTGTACGCGCACTTCCGCTCGAAGGAGTCGTTGCAGCTGGCCGTCCTGGAGCAGGCGCGCGCCGAGTTCGTCGAGTCGGTCGTCCTGCCTGCGCTCCGCACGCCGCGCGGCGAGCTGCGCCTGCGCGCGCTCTTCGAGCGCTGGGTCTGGTGCGACCTGGTGGAGCAGCCCGGCGGCTGCTTGTTCGTCAAGGCGGCGACGGAGCTCGCCGCGCAGCCCGGGCCCGTCCGCGACCAGCTCGTGCGGGACCACCAGGACCTCTACGACGCGATCGCCCAGGTCTACCGCACGTGCGTCGACGACGGCTTCCGCGACGACGTCGACCCGCAGCAGGTCGCCTCGGATCTCTACGGGATCATGCTCGCGCTCCACCACGCGCACGTGTTCATGGGCGACGCCGCCGCCGAGAGACGCGCCCGGCGCGCTTTCGAGGCCCTGCTCGACGCCGCGCGCGTCCCGACCCGGGTCGGCTGACCGCGCCGCCCGGACCCGTTCCACCCGGACTCCACCCGGACTCGCTCACTCCCGCCCGCCGTCCCACGCTGATCGCACCCGCCACCGACAGGAAGGTCGCCATGATGGAGCCAGGCACACAGAAAAGCACGATCGTTCGTACTGAGCCGGAGCGTCGTGTCGCGCGCCGTCGTGCCGCACGCCGTCGGCGCGCAGCGATGCAGCTCGCCTTGATCCGTGCGCGCCTCGGGCTCCTCCAGCGGATCGCGCCGCGCCGGGCCGCGCAGCTCGCCCTCGACCTGTGGGCCACGCCGCCCGACGGCGCCGGCCGCCGCCGCGACGACCGGACCGCGACCGGGACGCTCGGCACGGTGGCGACCGACGGCGGGTCTCACCTCGTGGTCGAGGCCTGGGCCCCGGAGGCCGGCCCGGAGCAGGCGGAGGCGTCGACGAGCGGGGAACTGACGACCGGGGCGTCGACCTCCGTGGCACCGACTTCTGTGGCACCGACTTCCGGGACCAGGCCGGGCGCGGCCCCCGCAGGCCTCGGCACCGTCTACCTCGTCCACGGCTGGGGCGGGTGGCGCGGCCAGCTGGGCGCGTTCGTCGAGCCGCTGCGGGCGGCGGGGTACCGCGTCGTGGCGTTCGACGCCCTGAGTCACGGCGACTCCGGCCCCGGCATCCTCGGGCCGCGCCGGAGCACGGTGCCCGAGATGGCGGAGTCGCTCGCCGCGGTGGCGCGGGTCCACGGGGAGCCGACGGCCGTCGTCGCGCACTCGCTCGGCACGGCGACGACGACCCTCGCCGTCCGGGACGGGCTGGACGTCGGTCGACTCGTGCTCGTCGCCGCCATCGCGGACCCGCTCGGCGAGCTGGGCCGGTTCGCCGACACGCTGCGCCTCGCCGCACCGACGCGTGCGCTGCTCCGCGCGCTGATCGTCGACGTGGCGGGCCGACCGCTCTCGGACCTCGACGTGCTCGACACCGTGCGCGTCCGCTCGGTGCCGCCCGCGCTCGTCGTGCACGACCGCGCCGACAAGGAGGTGCCGTTCGAGGTCGGTGCCGCGCTCGCGGGAGCGTGGCCCGAGGGCGAGCTCCTCGCGACGGACGGGCTCGGGCACCACCGGCTGCTCCGCGACCCCACGGTCGTGCGGGCGGTCGTCGACTACCTGGCGCCGGTCGGTGCGCGCGCGGCTCGTGTCGGCGACGCCGCGTAGCGTCCTTCTCATGGCCGCCAGCGACGACGCCCCCCGCAAGGTCGACCTCAAGAGGCTGCACCGCGACCTGTACTCCCCGCCGCGAGGACGGTTCGTGGAGGTCGACGTGCCTGCCCTCACGTATCTCGCCGTCGACGGCGAGGGCGACCCCAACAGCGCGTCGTCGTACCGCGAGGCCGTCGAGGCGCTGTTCGGCCTGTCGTACGCCGTGAAGTTCGCGAGCAAGCGACGCCTCGGGAGGGACTACGTCGTCGGGCCTCTGGAGGGACTGTGGACGGCCGAGGACCCCCGGGCGTTCGTACGCCGCGACAAGGACGCGTGGCGGTGGACGATGCTCGTGCTGCAGCCCGACTGGGTCGACGCGGACCTCGTGGCCGACGTGACGTCGACGGTCCGCACCACGAAGGACCTGCCTGCCCTCGACCTCGTCGAGCGGCGCACGATCACCGAGGGCCGGTCGGTGCAGACACTGCACGTCGGGTCGTACGACGACGAGACGCCCGTGCTCGCGGAGCTGCACGACGTGTACCTGCCCGAGCACGGGCTGACGTTCGCCGGGCCGCACCACGAGGTCTACCTCAGCGACCCCCGCCGCGCCGACCCGGCCAGGCTGCGCACGGTCCTGCGCCAGCCGGTGCGCCCCGCCGGCTAGCGATCGCCCTGGAGGCAGCCAGGTCGGGCGCCGTCGGTCTGTTCGAGGAACGGGTCGAGGAGGCCTGGTGCGGCGCGGACGGCGAACGCGAGCGCCTCGTCGGCCGCCACGTCGGGCGCCTGGTAGACGCCCCAGCCTGCGGCGGTCATCGCGGAGACGGTCCGGAGGCCGAGGCGCCGTTGCAGGACCGACTCGCGCAGCGCGATCGTGCTGACCGCGTCGCGCCGCAGGACCGTGGTCGCACGACTGACGAGACCTGAGCGGACGACGAGGTGGTCCTCGGCGATCGCGTGGCCGAGCGCGCGGTAGGCGACGACCGCGCCGCCCAGCGCGAGGAGCCACACCACGGCGGCCCACCAGATCGCAGTGGCGGGCAGGGCGCCGTTGGCCGCGAGCCACCACAGCCCGGCCGCCAGCACGCCGGAGGACGCCGTGGCCCACCACAGCCGACGCCGCAGCGCGCCCTCGGGATGACGCGCGAGCGGTGCCGCGAGGGGGTCGGGGTCTGCGCCGAGCACGGCGCTCGCGACCGGGCGGGCCACCGTCACCGGACCGCGCGGCAGGATCGTGGCCGGCTGCGACGTCGACCACACCGAGAGCCCCGTCGTGATGACCTGGGTGTCCGCCATGCCCATCCAGCGCCACAGGACCGGCTCCCCGACATGGACGCCGCGCAGTCGCCTGTCGTCGCGGTTCACCTCGCGCGTCGTGAACAGGCCCTGGCGCGTGCGGAGCTGGGTGCTCTTCTCGCCGCGGACGCGAGCGAGCTCGAAGCCCCAGTGCGTGGTGAAGAAGTTCACGGCCATCCCGACGGCGCCGATCGCGCCCGTCACGAGCAGCCCGACGGCGATCGTGGCCGGCCGGCCGAGCGCCTCCCAGTCGGTCAGGCCCTCGACCCAGGCGACCAGGTCGAGGCCGAACGTGGCCCCCAGCCAGTACGTGCCCCACATCAGGCCGGCTGCCGTGACGAACGCCCAGATGCTGAAGACGTTGTAGACGACCCACCACGGCCGGAGCCGCGCGAGCACCTGCCCGGCTGGGACGCCCGCGGCGCCAGGCGGCACGTCCGCCGTCGTGAGGAGCTCGCGCCGCAGCGCCTCCGCGTCCGCGCGCACGACGGCGTCGAGCGAGAGCGCCGACTCGCCGGCGGCGAGCTGCTGGCCCGCGCCGACCAGCACGACCCGCAGGCCCGCGAGGCGGTGGCGCAGCCGCGCGGTCGTGTCGACGCTGCGGATGCGATCGCGGCGCACCGAGCGGTAGCGCCGCACGACGATGCCCGTCCGGCGCTCGACGTAGTCCTCCGTGATGCGGTACCGCGTGAAGATCCAGCGCAGCACGTTCCGCCCCGCTCCGAGCACGCCGAAGGCGCCGACCAGGACGAGCGGCCACAACGAGTCCCAGCTCGCATCGACGTCGAACACCCACACCGCGACGGCCGTGGGGGTCAGGGAGAGGACCGACTGCACGAGGTCGACCCAGATCATCCGCTGGCTCAGCCGCAGCCAGGGGGTGTCGTCGTCGACCGGCGCCTCGGACTCGCGGACCGCCTCGTCGGCGGCCCCCTCGTCGGCGGCCCCCTCGTCGGCGGCCCCCTCGTCGGCGGCCGGCTCGTCGGTAGGCCCGATCCCGTCGGGGCGGGCCACCTTCTCGACGCTCACGTCGCGTCACCCGGGGTGCGCTCGGTGACGAGCGTGAGCCGTTCGGCGAGCTCCGCGGCCACGTCCTTGTCGAGCCCGACGACGCTGATCGCCCCGCTCGACGACGCGGTCGTCACGCGCAGCGTGGCCAGGCCGAGCAGCTGCTCGAGAGGTCCGCGCACGGCGTCGACGGTCTGCACGCGCGAGAGCGGCGCGACGCGCCACTCGCGCACGAGCCAGCCCGTGAGCCCGTAGACGGCCTGGTCCGTCGCCTCCCACCGATGGACGGCGTACCGCCAGCGCGGCTCGACCACCACGCGGACGACCGTCCACAGCGCGGCGAGCACGATCGGCGCGACGAGCCAGGGCCGCGCCGGGACCCACAGCCACGCGACGACGACGAGGACCACGAGCACGATCCCGGCCGAGCACAGCCCGCGGAGCACCCACCACCGGACGGCGCGCGCGTCGACCAGGTGCACGGGCGGGCGCAGGCGCAGGGAGGCGGGTCCCGGTGCACGAACGGAGGTCGGGTCCATGCGTACCACCCTGCCGGGTCCGGGCGTCGCGCGGGGAGTGCCGGACGTCATGTCCTCGTCCGGAGCGCGCCGGACTGCGGGCGGTCAGGGCACCTCCTGGAAGGACGCCACCATGCGGGCGATGTGCGCCTCGAGCTCGTGGGGCTCGCGTGCGTCGCCGACGACCCCCGGCCGCCTCTGCCACGGCGCGGGGCCGTCCGTTCTCCGGTAGGCGACGCCCCGCGCATCCAGGCGGCCCAGGTGCACGGCCAGCCGCTCGAGGAACTCCTCGCCGTCCTTCTCGCCCGGCGACCACAGCGCCTCGGCGAGGGCTGCCAGCCGCGGGAACGCCATGTACTCGAGCGCCTGCCGGGAGTCGATGTGCTCGGTCCACAGGTTCGCCTGCGCGCCGAGCAGGGCGCCCGTCGCGACGTCGGCGTCCGGGTCCGTCGCACCGGCCGGGTCGAAGCGGTAGACGTCGAGCAGGCTCGTCACGGTGCCGGTGGGGACGGGCTCGTCCGGGTCGTCGGACTGCCGGTAGTCCAGGTAGACGCGGTCCGCCGGTGACGAGACGACGTCGTACCCGCGCCGCGCACCGACCCGCACCCCGCGCTCGCCGCGCCAGGACGCGACGATCACGCCCGGCACGTCGGGCCCCTCGAGCACCTCGTCCCAGACCATGGCCCGACGGCCGTGGCGGCCCAGGTGCTCCGCGAGGCGGGCGACGAGCCAGTTGTGCAGCTCCGGGTCCGTCGCGCCGCCGAGCGCGGTGCGACGCGCGGCGACGCGCGGGTCGTCCCTCCAGCGGACCTTGGGCGACTCGTCGCCCCCGAGGCACACCACGGGAGAGGGGAACAGCGTGACGACCTCGTCGAGCACGTCGCACAGGACCGCGAGCGTGGAGTCGTCGAGGCTGAGCACGTGGTCGGAGATCCCCCAGCGAGTCCACACCTCGGGTGCGAGCAGGCCGCCGTCCGGTCCGACGTCGAGGCCGGCCCCGAGCGCCGGGTAGGCCGCGACGAGCGCCTGGACGTGCCCGGGCACCTCGATCTCCGGGACGACCGTCACGAAGCGGTCGGCGGCGTACGAGACGATCTGCGCGACGTCCGCCCGCGTGTACCACCCGCCGTGCGGGCGGCCGTCGCCCGGCGCGTCCTCGCCGGCGCCGACCTGCGACTCGCGGCGCCAGCCCCCGACCTCGGTCAGGCGGGGATACCCGGCGATCTCGAGCCGCCACCCCTGGTCGTCGGTCAGGTGGAGGTGGAGCGTGTTCATCCGGTGCATCGCGATCAGGTCCACGAACCGCAGCACGTCGTCGAGCGGCAGGAAGTGCCGCGCGACGTCGAGCAGGACACCGCGCCAGGCGAGGCGGGGCGCGTCCTCGACGACGCCGCACGGCAGCTCCCACGGCCCCTCGCCGACCTGCGCGCGGGCGAAGACCGACGACGGCAGCAGCTGCCGCACGGCCTGGAGGCCGTAGAACACGCCCGCGGGGTCGCCGCCGCGCACGACGAGGTGCGTCGTCGTGATCTCGAGCGCGAACCCCTCGGAGGGCAGAGCAGGGTCCAGGCCGAGCCGGATCGTCGCGTCCGTCGTCGGTGCGGGGGCCAGCGCGAGGCCGGTGGAGGCGCCCAGCTCCGCCCGGAACCACCCCGCCACGCGCTGCAGCGCGTCCGGCGCCCCCAGGGTGGAGGTCGCGTCGAGGCGGAGCGTGCCGTCCGCCCGGTCCCAGCGCAGCGGCCGAGGGACGAGCGCGGGCACGGCGTCGCTCGCCGGGACGCTCATCCCTTCACCGCCCCGGCGGTGAGGCCGCCCGTGACCTTGTTCTGCAGCACGGCGAACACGAGGAGCACCGGGAGCATGAACAGCGTGGCGGCCGCCATGGTCGCTCCCCAGTCGGTGCCGAAGGTGTTGCTGAACGACGACAGCCACACGGGCAGCGTGCGCTGGTCCTGGTCCTTGATGAGGAGCGTGTTCGCGAAGGCGAACTCGTTCCACGCCGTGATGAAGCCGAAGAGCGACGTCGAGAGCAGGCCCGGGGCGAGCAGGGGGAAGACGATCCGGCGGAACGCCGTGAGGTGCGAGCAGCCGTCGACGCGAGCCGCCTCCTCGAGCTCGACCGGGATCGCCTCGAGGAAGCCGCGCAGGGTGAGGACGGTGAACGGCAGGGTGATGACCACGTAGATGACGAGGAGCGTCGAGAGCTGGTCGAGAGCACCGGCGTCGCGCACCACGACGTACATGGGGATGAGCAGGGCCTCCCACGGCGCCATCTGCGCCGCGAACACGACGAGCACGAACGCACGCCGGCCGGACCAGCGCAGCCGCGCCACCGCGAAGGCGGCGAGCGCCGCGACGACGAGCGCGACGAGCACCGCACCGACCGTGACGAGCAGGCTGTTGCGCCAGAACGACCAGAAGCCGTCGGCCGCGAAGGCCGTGCTGAAGTGGGTGGTCGTGAACGTCCGTGGCCACAGCTGCGGGGTCTCGGACTGGATGTCGGGGGTCGGCTTGAACGCCGTCGTCACCATCCAGTAGACGGGGAAGAGCGAGGCGAGGAGCGTGATCACGGCCGCGGCGCCGAGGGTGGCGCGCGTCCACGGGCGGGGGGTCATCGATCGGCCTCCTGGCGCAGGGACTGACGGAAGTACACGAGCAGCAGGACGGTGAGCACGAGGACCGTGACGACGGAGACGGCGCCCGCCAGGTCGTACCGGTTGAGGGTCTGGGCGACCTGGTAGGCGTAGACCGGCAGGGTGGTCGTGGCGTCGTTCGGGCCGCCCTCGCTGATCGCCCAGATCTGCACGAAGCACTTGAAGACCCAGATCACCTCGAGCGACGCGACGAGCCCGAACAGCGGCCGCAGGACCGGGAACGTGATGCGCCGGAACAGCGCCCACCCGGACGCGCCGTCGATCCGCGCGGCCTCGAACAGCTCGGTCGGGACGGTCGTCAGGCCGGCGTACAGGGTGAGCGCGGCGAACGGGACCGACTGCCAGACGACGAGCACGACGATCAGCGCGAACGTCGCGAGGCCGTTCGCGAGCCACGAGTAGCCCTCGAACTGGTCGAGCCCCAGCTGGACGAGGAGCCAGTTGACGATCCCGAAGCGTGACTGGAACAGCCACTGCCACACGGTCGTGGCCGCGATGACCGGCACCGCCCACACGATCACGAGTCCGGTCATGACCGCGACGCGCAGGAACCGGCCCAGGCGGGCGAGCAGGAGCGCGACGAGCGTCGACAGCACCATGATGAGCACGACGTTCACCGCGGTGAACGCGAGCGTGCGCGCCACGACCTCCCAGAACACCCGGTCCGCGAGCAGCTCGCGGTAGTTCGCGAGACCCACGAAGGACGGGTCGCCCTGGACGAGCTCGCGCAGGCCGAACGCCTGGAAGGACATGACGAGGTTGCGCACGACGGGGTACCCCAGGACCACCCCGACGAGCAGGACCGTCGGCGCGACGAGGAGGTAGGGCCAGACGGGCGTCCGTCGCCGTCGTGGACCTGTCCGGGGAGCGGGGGGCCGCCGCCCTCCGCGCGGAGGGCGGCCTCGGTCGGGGACGCGCGGTGGTGTCGTCCTCGCGGCGACGTCGCTCGGGAAGGTCACGGGGCCTCCTGCGGCACTGGCGGGTCTCGCGGTCGGGTCGCGGGCGGGACGCCGACCGGTCGGGCACGGGGTAGGGGCGGGAGCGCCGGCAGGCCGAGAGGACCCGGCCGGCGCTCCCGCCGGTTCGTGGAGCCGGTCAGCCCGCGTCGAGGGCTGCGGTGATCGCCTCCGAGGCGGCGGTCGCGGCGTCCTTCTGGTCCGCCCCCGTGAGGGCCTGGGTCATGTAGTTCTTGATCGGGTTGTTCGCCTCGACCGCCGCCCACTCGGGCGAGTTCGGGGTCGCTCGACCGTTGCGCGCCCCCTCGGCCATCGCGGCCGCCCCCGGGTCGTCCGCGAGGACGTCGGCGAGCGTCGTCTTGTTCGGGACATAGCTCATCGCGACGGCGAGCTTCTCCTGCCACTCGTCCCCGGCGAGGGCCGCGACGAACGTGTACGCCTCGTCGGGGTGCGACGAGGTGAGCGGGATGACGAGGTCGGACCCGCCGGTGAAGACGGCTCCCGGCTCGTCGGCCGTCTTGCCCGGGATCGGGAAGTAGCCGATCTTGCCCTCGAGCTCGGGGTTCGCCTCGACGATCTGGCGTCCGGCGCCGGGCGTCGCGATGATCTGCGCGACGTTCCCGGCGGAGAACACGTCGACCTGGGGCGGGTTGGCCTCGTCCGAGTCCTTCGGCCCCTTGCCCAGCGCCTGGAGCTGGGCGTAGAAGTCCATGCCGGCGAGGGCCTCGGGCGTGTCGAGCGCGCCCTTCCAGACCTCGCCCTCCTGGACGGCGAGGTCGCCGCCCTCGTCCCACACGAACCCGGCGAGGGCGTACCAGTTCTGTCCCGGCAGGTAGATGCCCTGGACGTCGCCGGAGTTGAGCGTCGTCGTCGTGTCGATCCACTCGTCGCGGGTGGTCGGCGGTTCGGTGATCCCGGCCGCCTCGAAGAGGTCGGTGTTGTAGACCACGACGCGGTTGGCGGCGTAGTACGGGATGCCGTACTGCGCGTCGCCGACGCGTCCCGGCTCGGCGAGGCCGGGGATCCAGTCCTCGCCGCCGAGCTCGTCGACCTTGTCCCCGAGGTCGGTGAGGCCGCCGCTCGCGGCGTACTGCGCGACCTGGGTGTTGCCGACCTCGATCACGTCGGGAGCGTCGTCGCTCGCGATCGCGGACACGACGCGCTGGCCGATCCCGTCCCACTCCTGGATCTGGACGTTGACGTCGATGTCCGGGTTGTCGGCCTCGAAGTCCGTGACGAACTCCTCGAGGAAGGCGTCGGTCACGCTGTCGCGCATGAGCCACACGTCGATCGTCGCGGCCTCGGCGGAAGGATCCTCTCCGCCGGTGCCCGACGAGCACGCCGAGAGAGCCGCGGCCAGTCCTGCCGCCAGGGCGATGGCGGTGTAACGGTTCTTCCTCACGTTCACCTCACAGGTTGTGGGTATCCAGTGGACCACTGGTAAGCCAACTGGACAGTTTCATGGTGGGTCGGGCAGGTCAATCGCCCGATGGTCACGATCCGGCCACGGTGTGCCGAGGTCGGGCACCCGTCAGGAGCGACCGGGCACCGTGTCGACGTGGGCGACCGCGTCGGCGCGGTACCGGGCCACCTCGGCCTGCACCTGCGCCGGGGTCAGGCTCTGGCCCTGCGCGAAGTACACGTAGTCGACCTTCTGGTCGTACGCCCGCGGCGTGCTGCTCGCGACGAGGCCGCCCGAGATGATCCAGTGGTTGACGTTGATCGACATCGGCGTCTCCGGCACGTACGGCTGGCCGTGCGTCGCGAAGAGCCTGCCGTCGAGGTAGTACCGGATGGCCGACCGGTCCACCACGATCACGAGGTCGTGCCACCCGGCGAAGCTCGCTCGCTCCTCGGTGTGGGTGTTGACGGCCTCCCAGGGCTCGGGCCGGTACGTCTCCCACGACGTCGCGTAGAGGATGTTCGCGGGCTCGCCCCAGCCGCCGTTGGGCAGGTACTCGAAGTCGAGCTCGCCGTAGTCCGGGTCCATCGGGGCGTCGAGCGGGGTGATGGTGAAGAACGTCTGCACCATGTGGTCGCCGTCGGGGCCGGAGCGCGGGGCGTCGCTGAAGTGCACCCGGGCGGCGTACGTCCCGGCCGTGAACTTCTGCTCGTGGTACAGCTCGGACTGGCGCGTACCCGACGCGGTCCCGTCGGTGCTCGTCTCGAGGTTGAGCACCGCGTTGCCGTCGACCACCGGGAACGTCAGGTTCTCCGGCGCCCACGTCGCTCCCGGCACGCCCGGGCCGCCGGCACCCGACTTCACCGTCCACCCACGCTGGGCGAGGCGGGGGTCGGAGTGACCCGTGTAGGCGAAGTCGTCGAAGAGGACGGGCCCCGGGTCCGGCGGGTCGACCGGTCCGCCGGTGTCCTCCTCACCGGGCGCCGTCCCCCACACGACGTCGCCTCCCGCGCGGGCCGTGATCTTCTCCGCCGCGCCGTAGGAGGTGCGGGTCGCGTCGAAGGACCAGTCGTCGCCCTGCGCGATGCGCTGCCAGTCGGCGCGGTAGAACCGCAGCTGCAGGTCTCCCGAGTGCTCTCCCGGGGCCAACGAGCCCGCGCCGGCGGCGAAGCCGATCTCGAGGAACCGGTCGGCCTCGGCCTCCGGGTCGTCGATCTCGCCGAACGTCCCCGTGACGTTGCCGCACCCGCGGACCGCCCACGAGCAGGCGAACCGGTACTGCGTGACGCCCGGGTCGGCGGTGAAGTAGTACCGGACCGTGAGGTCGGAGAGCGCGACGGGGGACGGGCCGACGTTGCGGATCCGCAGCCAGGGCTCCACCTGGTCCGTGGTGGACGAGGTGCTGCTCGTGCGGTACTCGACGACGACGTCGGGCTCGTCGACGGCGAGCGCCGGCGGCGCCGCCAGGAGCGTGGCGAGGAGGCCGGCTGTCGCGACGGCGACGGCGACGGCGGTGCGCCGCCCGGCGCGCCGTGGTCTGGGCAGGATGGACACGGTGTTCTCCCGTTCGTGGGGTGCAGAGGGCAGGCCGGAGCGTCCGGGACGAGCGCGGGGCCGGTGTGCGTGACGGACGGTGGAGCGTCTTTGCTGGTACCAGTGGTCACATCAAGTGGTCAACCTTTGCCAAGATGGCACAGGACCAGTCGGGCCGTCAAGGGGTGCCGGCCAGGCCGGCATCCCCTCGGGGCGAGCACGTGTCGCCCGGCGGATCGTCGGGATTCCGCCCGTCGTGAGAGCGTTCTCGCGATGGGCGGCACGTCTCGGGCCGTGGCTCGTCCTCGGCGACGTGCCTAAGATGCGATGTGCACCAGTGGTCAACGGGGTGCCGCGAACCCGAGAAGGAGGCACGGTGGAGGAGATCCGTTCCGGCGCGACGCGCAAGCGTGAGCAGGTGCGCGACCGGATCCTCGAGCTCGTGGAGTCGAGCCCGGTCGGTCACCCGCTGCCGTCGGAACGCGACCTGAGCAAGCAGCTCGGCGTCTCGCGTCCGACGCTGCGCTCCGCCGTGGACGAGCTCGTCGCCGCCGGCCTGGTCATCCGCGAGCACGGGCGCGGGATGTTCGTCGCCCGCGAGAAGGTCACCCAGGAGCTCGTCTCGCACGAGGCCGTCGCCGACGTCCCGCGCGCGCAGGGCGCCTGGTCGAGCCGCGTGCTCGACCTGACGACGATCGCCGCCGGCCCGCGCGTCGGGCGGCGGCTCAAGCTGTCGCCGTCCGCCCCGGTGACCCACGTCGCGAGGCTCGCCCTCGTGGACGGCGAGCCGATCGCGATCGAGTACCTCTACTTCCCCGCGCACCTCGTCCCGGGCCTCGCCGCCCGTGACGTCGAGTCCGGCGACCTCTACGACCTCCTGCGCGAGCGCTACGGCGTCCGGGTCAGCCGGGCGACCCAGTCGATGGAGGCGACCGTGACGAGCGAGGAGGAGGCGACCATCATGGGCGTCGCGCCGTTCTCCGCGGCGCTCGTCTTCGAGCGGCTCACGGTCGACGTCGACGCGCGGCCCGTCGAGTACGTCCACTCGCTCTACCGCGGGGACAGGTACCGGATCGTGTCGAGGCTCGCGCTCGACACCGCGGCACCCGACGGACCTCGCCCGGGCGAGGCACGCCCCGCGGGCGCCCACTACCCGGGGATGCCCGGGAGCCTCGCCGGGGCGCCCGTCGCCTACCGCACGACGGGAGACGTCCAGTCCCTGGGCTGAGGCCGAGGATCGACGCCTCAGCCCTGCGCGGCGGCGGCGAGCTCGGCCTGGTAGGTCGCGAGGTCGGACCCGCCCGACGTGAACGTGCTCGTCGCGTCGGAGATCGCGTCGAGCGTCGCGACGGGTGCAGCGGCACCGTGCGCGAGCGACGACACGATCGTGTCCCGGCGGAACGACTCGATCGCCGTCTGCTGGTACGCCGAGAACTGCGACGGGTCGGCGTCGGTGCGGGCAGGGATGGAGCCCTT
This sequence comes from Cellulosimicrobium sp. BMG9.23, assembly GCF_059159985.1. Classification (NCBI taxonomy): domain Bacteria; kingdom Bacillati; phylum Actinomycetota; class Actinomycetes; order Micrococcales; family Promicromonosporaceae; genus Cellulosimicrobium; species Cellulosimicrobium sp. BMG9.23. Next base: position 277,856 of record NZ_JBZGBZ010000002.1, on the reverse strand, counting down.
GGCCTTGTTGAACGCGACCTGGCCGTCGAGGGATCCCACGGTCTCGAGCCATGCCCTGGCGCCGTCGGGGTTCGGCGCGTCCACCGGGAGGGTGAAGGAGTCGCCGAGGAGGTCGAAGACGCCGTCCGTGCCCGGGACGGGAGCCGCGGTGAAGTCGGTGCCGAGCGACTTGCCCTGCTCCTCGAACGCCGCGACGGCCCAGTCGCCCATGACGTTGAACGCGGCGTCGCCGTCGATCACCATCTGGGTCGCCTCGGGCCAGTCGAGCCTGTCGCGGTCGGTGTTGGTGTAGCCCATGAGGGTCTCGAACTTCTCGAGCGCGCCCGTGACCTCGGAGCCCTCCCAGTCGGTCGAGCCGTCCCACAGCCCGTCGTAGGGCTCGGCGCCGAGCTCTGCGAGGAGCACCGTCTCGAGCAGGTGCACCTGGGTCCAGGTCGTGGCGACGGACAGCGGCGTGACGCCGGCGGCCTCGAGCTTCTCGAGGTCGGCCATCCAGGCGTCGAGGTCGGCGTACCGCGTCGTCGGGTCGATGCCGTGGGCCGTGAGGACCGTGGTGCTGGACCACAGCACGTTGGCGCGGTGGACGTTCGCCGGGACGGAGTAGATGCCACCGTCCTCGGACCTGAGGCGGTCGAGCAGCTCGGCAGGGATGACGGCCTCGAGGCCGAGCTCGTCGTAGAGGGCGGAGACGTCCTCGATCTGCGCAGCGTCCACGTACTCCTGCAGCTCGGCACCGGCGTGCGCCTGGAACGTGTCCGGCGGGTCCTGCGCCAGGAGGCGGGACTGGAGGAGGTCCTTCGCCGCCGAGCCGGCGCCACCGGCGACGGCCCCGTTGAAGAACTCGATCTCCGGGTGCTGCTCGTCGAAGACGCCGACCAGTGCGTCGAGTCCCGCCTTCTCGGAGCCGGCGGCCCACCAGGTGAAGACCTCGACGTCGTCGTCGGGGCCTCCGCCGTCGGCGGGGCTCACCTCGCCGGGGCCGCCGCTGCACGCGGCGAGCGCGAGAGCCACGAGCGCGGCCGTCGTCGCCGTCGCGCTCCTGCGATTCGTGCGCATCGTGATCTCCCTCCGCCCTCTCCGGTCGGGGGACCGGCTCCGCGATCGTCTCGCACGCGGCCGGGCGCACCGGCCTGCCCTCGAACCGCTGCCCATACAACGGCGTACGCCGCCGTGCTGTCAAAGGGGGAGGTGAGCCGTCCGTCGGTCGCCCAGATCCCGCGTCATCCGAGGTCGTGGAGCACCGACGGTATCCTGACCGTCGTGCGCGCTGACCGGGTGACCCCGGGCTCGCAGACTTCACTGCGTGAGGCCAACCGAGCCAGGATCGTGAGCGCCGTCCAGCAGCGTGGCTCCCTCACGCAGATCGAGCTGGCCGGTGTCACCGGCCTGTCCCCGGCCACCGTCTCCAACATCGTCAAGGAGCTCACCGGGGCGGGCGTCCTGCACACGTCGCCGTCGACGCGCAGCGGACGGCGCGCGCTGCAGGTCACGCTCGCGCGGAACCTCGGGCTCGTCGCCGGCGTCCACTTCGGCACGCGCTCGCTGCGCGTCGCGCTCGCCGACGCCTCGATGCGCGTCCTCGCCGACCAGCGCATGCCCCTCGCGCCCGACCATCGTGCCGACACGGGACTCCAGCGCGCGGCGATGCTCGTCGAAGAGATGATCGCGTCCGTCGACGCGGCTCCCGGCGAGCTCCTCGCCGTCGGCGTCGGGGTCCCGGCGCCCGTGGACGTGCGCACCGGGCGCATCGCGACCGTGGGGATGCTGCGCGGCTGGGACGGCGTCGTCGTGCCCGAGCTGCTCGAGTCCGAGCTCGGTGCACCGGTGACCGTCGACAACGACGCGAACCTCGGCGCGCTCGCCGAGACCCGGTTCGGTGCGGCCGTGGGTCACGACGCCGTCGCCTACCTGCGCGTGTCGCACGGCGTGGGCGGGGGACTGGTGCTCGGCGGCCGCCTCGTGCACGGACGCGGCGGCGTCGCGGGCGAGATCGGGCACGTGACGATCGACGAGAACGGGCCGGTCTGCCGGTGCGGCAACCGTGGCTGCCTCGAGATGTTCGTCGGGGCGAACGTGCTGCTCGGCATGCTCTCGGAGAGCCGCGGGCACCTCACCCTGCGCGACGTCATCGCGCGTGCCCGCGAGGGCGACCCGGGGTGCCGCCGCGTCCTGTTCGACGCCGGTCAGCACCTCGGCGTGGCCGCCGCCAACCTGTGCAACCTCGTCGACCCCGAGATCGTCGTCGTCGGGGGACAGCTCGCCGAGGCGGGCGAGATCCTGCTCGGCCCGCTGCGCACCGTCCTGGAGCAGCGCACCGTGCCCAGCGTGGCCGGGCCCGTCGAGGTCGTCGCGTCCGCTCTGGGCTCGGCGGCCGAGGTCCGCGGCGCGCTCGCGGTCGCGCTCGACACGGTTCGCGTCAGCGGTGCGCTGGGGGTGGGCGGATGAGTCGCCGCACGACAACGCGCACCGCCTGCACGACCTTCTTGGGCCGGGCCCGCCTGCTCGCCGTGGTCGCCGCGGTGACGGTCGCGCTCGGCGCGGGCTGCGCCGTCGACCAGGGGGTGGAGCAGGCGGGCGCCCGCGAGGGGACGGTCGGGCTGCTGCTGCCCGAGGCGAAGACGGCCCGGTACGAGACCACCGACCGGCCGACGTTCGTGTCCGTGGTCGAGCAGCGGTGCCCCACGTGCGAGCTGCTGTACGCCAACGCCGCGCAGGACGCGGCGAACCAGCAGCTGCAGGCCGAGTCGATGCTCGCGCGCGGCGCCGACGTGCTCGTGCTCGACGCGGTCGACTCCGTCGCTGCCGTCAGCATCGTCGCGCAGGCCCGGCGCCTCGGGGTCCCGGTGATCGCCTACGATCGCTTCGTCGCCGACGCTGACTACTACGTCTCGTTCGACAACGAGCTCATCGGGTACCTCCAGGGTGTGGCGCTCGCCGACAGGGTCCTCGCGAGCGCGGAGCAGCACCCGCCGTCGGACGGCCGGCGGCCGGGTGTCCTGCTCGTGCAGGGATCGCCCACCGACCCGAACGCCGCGGAGTACGCGGCCGGGACCCGCCGCGCCTTCGACGGAGAGGACATCGACGTGCTCGCCGAGTACGAGACCCCTGACTGGAGCCCCGACAAGGCGAACGAGTGGGTCGAGGGCCAGCTCACCCAGCACGCGGGCCGTGTCGACGGTGTGCTCGCCGCGAGCGACGGCGTCGCGGGCGGCGCGATCGCCGCGATGAAGGCGGCGGGCCTCGACCCCGTCCCGCCCACGACCGGGCAGGACGGCGAGCTCGCGGCGATCCAGCGCATCGTCTCGGGGGACCAGTACATGACCGTCTACAAGGCGACCGCGCAGCAGGCCCGCACAGCGGCAGAGCTCGCCGTGCGGGTGCTGCGCGGCGAGGACCCGAGCGCGACGGCGGTCATCGACGGCGTGCCGAGCCTCCTGCTCGCACCGCGCGCGGTCGCGGTCGACGACGTCCAGCGGGTGATCGTCGACGGCGGCGTGCACACCGTGGACGAGATCTGCACGCCCTACTACGTCGACGCGTGCGTCGACGCCGGACTCCTGGAGGCGACGCCGTGAGCGGGCCGGGTGAGCGGAGGCCCGTGCTGTCCCTGCGCGGGGTGTCGAAGAGCTTCGGCGGCGTGCGCGCCCTCGTCGACGTGGACGTCGACGTGCACGAGCACGAGGTCCTCGCCGTCGTGGGGGACAACGGCGCCGGGAAGTCCACGCTGGCGGGCGTCGTCGCCGGCGCGTTCCGCCCGGACGCGGGGCAGGTCCTGCTCGACGGCGGGCCCGTCGCCCTCTCGTCGCCGAAGGTCGCGCGCCAGCTCGGGATCGCCGCCGTCTTCCAGGAGCTCGCGCTCGTCGACGACCTCGACGTCGTCGAGAACCTCTTCCTCGGGCAGGAGACGGTCCGCGGGCCGTTCCTCGACGAGGTCGCGATGGAGCGCGAGGCGTGGGGGCTGCTCGACCAGCTCGCGGCGACCGTGCCGTCCGTGCGGCTCCCCGTGCGGGCGCTGTCCGGCGGGCAGCGCCAGGTCGTCGCCGTCGCGCGCGCCCTCCTCGGCGCCCCGCGCGTGCTCGTCCTCGACGAGCCGACGGCCTCGCTCGGCGTGCGCCAGACCGCCGAGGTCCTCAACCTCATCGAGAAGCTGCGCGAGCGCGGTCACGCCGTCGTGCTCGTGAGCCACCAGGCGGGTGAGCTGCAGGCCGTCGCCGACCGCATCCTCGTGCTGCGCCTCGGGCGCGTGCACGGCGAGTTCGCGGGCGACACGTCGTACGAGGACCTGCTCGCCGCGATGACCGGGGCCGTGCGTCCCGGTCGCGCGGGCGGCCCGAGGGAGGTGCGGCGATGAGCGTCCCCGGCCCCGCGACGGGCGTCCCCCTCGACCGCGCCACCGACCGGCACGGCACGCTCTCGGGGTCCGTCGTGCAGCGCGTCCGGGGCGCGCACCTGGGCATGCTCCCGATCGTCGGCGCCCTCCTGCTCATCTGGACCGTGCTCGGCGTGATCAACCCGGCGTTCCTGTCCGCCGAGAACCTCGTCAACCTCACGCTCCAGAGCGTGCCGACCGGTGTGATCGCGCTCGGGGTCGTGCTCGTGCTGCTCGTGGGCCAGATCGATCTCTCCGTCGGATCGGTGAGCGGCCTCGCCGCGGCGGTGCTCGCCGTCGGGACCGTGAGCCTCGGGTGGCCCGTCGCGCTGGCGATCCTCGCGGCGCTCGCGGTGGGCGTCGTCGTCGGGCTCGGCTACGGGGCGCTGTCGACGCGCCTCGGGCTGCCGTCGTTCGTCTTCACGCTGGCCGGGCTGCTGATCCTCGCGGGCGTCCAGCTGCGGGTGCTCGGGCCGAACGGGTCCATCAACCTCCCGTTCGAGTCGTGGCTCGTGCGGACCGTCCAGCAGGGGTTCCTGCCGCAGGGCGTCGCCTGGGTGCTCGTGGCGGTGGTCGTCGCGGGGTACCTCGCGGTCCAGGTCGTCGACCACGCGCGCCACGTGCGCGCGGAGCTCCCGGCGCCCGGGGTGGCGCGCATCGCGGTACGGACCGGGATCCTCGCCGTCGTGCTCGCGGTGACGGTCGCGTACCTCGGCACGGCGCGCGGGGTCGGGTACACGGTCGTGCTGTTCGTCGCGCTGGTCGTCGTGGTCGACGTCCTGCTGCGGCGCACGCGCTGGGGGCGGTCGGTGCGCGCCGTCGGCGGGGACCGGCGCTCGGCGCTGCTCGCCGGCGTCGCGGTGCGCCGCACGGTCGTGTCGTGCTTCGTCGCGTGCTCCACGTTCGCGGCGCTCGGCGGTGTCCTCGCGGCCGGCCGGCTCGCCGCCGCCAACCAGGGCACGGGCGGCGCGGACACGTACCTCACGGCGATCGCGGCGGCCGTCATCGGCGGCACGAGCCTGTTCGGCGGGCGCGGCAGCGCGTGGTCGGCGCTGCTCGGCGTGCTCGTCATCCAGTCGATCGCGAACGGCCTCACGCTGCTCAACCTCGACACGGCCACGCGGTACATCGTGACGGGAGCGGTCCTGCTGCTCGCTATCGTCGTCGACATGCTCATCCGCGGTCGACGAGAGGTCTAGACGATGGTGCTGCAGGGGGAATCCGGAGCGGCCGCGACGACGTCGCGGGGCGAGAGGCGCGCGCCCGGTGCGCGCGGCGGTCGGCGCCCGACGCTCGCCGCCGTCGCCGAGCTCGCGGGCGTGAGCCTCAAGACGGCCTCGCGCGTCCTCAACGAGGAGCCCAACGTGGCTGCGCCCACGCGCGAGAAGGTGCAGGAGGCGGCCCAGCGGCTCGGGTTCCGGCGCAACGCGGTGGCGGCGGACCTGGCCCGCGGCGGTTCGTCGCGCCTCGTCGGGTTCGTCACGGGCGATCTCGCCAACCCCTTCTACTCCGCCCTCGCGAGCGGCATCGAGCGCGAGCTGCGCCACCACGGCCTCCAGCTCATCACGACGAGCTCCGACGAGGACCCGGAACGCGAGCGCTCGCTCACGGAGGCGCTCGTCGAGCGGCGCGTCGGGGCGCTCGTCGTGACCCCCACGGCCACGGACCACTCCGCCCTGCAGCGCGAGCTCGACGGCGGCCTCCCCGTCGTCTTCGTCGACCGCCCGGCCCAGGGGGTCGAGGCCGACACCGTGGTCATCGACAACCGCGGCGGGATGCGCGACGCCGTGACGCACCTCCTCGCGCACGGCCACCGGCGCATCGCGCTCGTCGGCGACGAGTCGAGGCTGTGGACGTTCCAGGAGCGTCGCGACGAGTTCGTCGCGACCCTGCGCGGCGCGGGGGTCGAGTCGCCGCACCGCTACGTGCGCGACGGCGCGCACGACGCCGACCTGGCCCGCGCGTTCGTCACCGAGCTCCTCGCGCTTCCCGAGCCGCCGACCGCGCTGCTCACGGCGAACAACAAGATCACCGTGGGTGCGCTCCAGGCTCTGCGCGACCATGCCGGGGGTGCCGGCGACCGTGCCGGGGGTGCCGGCGCGGCACCCGTCGCGCTCGTGGGCTTCGACGACTTCGCGCTCGCGGACCTGCTCGACGTGACCGTCGTCGGGTACGACGTCGTGGAGATGGGTCGCAAGGCCGCCGCGCTCGCCGTGTCCCGCTCGGAGAACCCGGACCTCCCGCCGCGGCTCGTCGTCGTGCCGACGCGGCTCGTCGTGCGCGGGACGGGGGAGGTCGCGGCCCCGGGGTCGGACGGCTGACCGTCCCGTCCGGCCGATCCGCTACCCTCCGGGCCATGACGAGCCCACGACGCCACCGTCCGCAGCCCGCCGTCCTGCCGGGGGGCCACCTCGGCCGTCGGACGGTCGCCGTGGCGGCGGCCGTCGTCCTGGGGCTCGCGCTCGGAGGGTGCTCGGGCGACGACGCGGCCGAGACGCCGACCCCGGTCGTCGTCGGCGCGACCGAGCACGAGCCGATCCTCGAGACGCGGCTGCCCGTGCCCGGATCGGCCGAGGACGAGGTGACGGTCGGTCTCGTGTCGCTCGTCGCCGAGGGCTCGACGGTCGAGCTGCGGGTCGTCCTCACCCCGCACTTCGCGGAGGACGACCCGGACCGGCCCGAGGAGCACTCGGTGTACGACATGCTCGGCGGCCACCACGACCCGTGGCTGCTCGACGTCGGCTCGCTGACGCGGTACGACGTCGTCTCCGCGCCGGGCAAGGACATGGCCACGGACGTCGTGTACGCGCAGTCGGCCAACGGCCACCCCCTGCTCTACCAGGCGTGGTTCCCGCGGCCCGAGGGCGATTCCGACACCGTCGACGTCCGGCTGCACGACGCGTGGCCGGCCTTCGAGGACGTGCCGGTGACGTGGGAGGCGAGCGAGTGACGCGCCGACGCCGGGCCGCCGGTTCCGCGCTCGCCGCGACGGTCGCCGCCGGGCTCGTGGCTGCGGCGTCGCTCGCCCCGGCAGCGGCCTCCACGACCGCGGCCGGGTCGACCGAGGGCGGGGCTACCGAGGGCGGGGCGACCGACGAGACCGCGTCCCTGCCCGGCGTCGACCCGGTCGCGGTCGAGGACCTCGGCGGACCGCCGTCGCGCGAGCTGCTCGACCAGGCCGTGACGCGCTTCGACCCGGGCGTCGCGAGGACGTTCGAGCTCGAGGGCGCGGTGACGTCCTTCGAGTACGTCGAGGTGGTCGAGGAGGAGGTCGTCGTCACGCTCGAGACGGACGTGCTGTTCGACGTCGACTCCGCCGAGCTCTCCGAGGCCGCGGTCGAGCGCGTGCGCGAGGTGGCGAGCGAGCTGCCCCCGGACGTGGTCGCGGACGTCGTGGGCCACACCGACTCGGTGGGGGAGGAGGGCGCGAACCAGGACCTGTCGCTGCGGCGCGCGCAGGCGGTCGCCGACGCCGCGGCCGCCGAGCGGCCCGACGTGACCTTCGCCGCGGAGGGGTTCGGCGAGTCCCGGCTCAAGGTGGCGGAGAGCGGCGACGACCTCGGGAACGCACGCGCGCAGAACCGCCGTGTCGAGCTGCGCTACTCGGGCACGACGGCGGGGGGTTCGACGCTGGAGCGCGAGGAGCAGGACCTCGAGCCGGTCACGGCACCGTTCGTCGCCGGGGACGGCCCGCGCGTCGAGCTCGTCGAGGACACGGAGACGGTCGCGGAGGAGGTCGTGACGGTCCCGTCGGAGGACGGCGGTGAGGAGCGGGTCCGCGTCGGTGTCGAGCCGATCGTCGTGCGGGGCTCGGTGATGCGGCTGCGGCTGCAGCTCACGCCCCTCGGTCCGGTCGGCGGCGACGAGGACCGGATCACCGTCTACGACCTGACCGCGGGCGAGCTCCACCCGCGGGCGGTGGACCCGTACCGGCTCGTGTCCTACGAGCCGGTGTCCAGCCGCGGCCTCGAGCTCGAGACCGACCAGTTCGGCGCGAGCACGGCGGTGGGCGGGACGGTGCGGTACGAGGTGTACCTGCCGCGGCCGGTCGAGGAGTCGCTCTCCACGCTGTACGTGTCGGTCCTCCCGACGTGGCCCACGTTCGAGGACGTCCCGGTCCACTGGGACTGAGCGCGGGACGACGACGGCCACCGGGACGACCTGGGCCGCGCTCCCGGTCGTCCGTTGACACCGGTGCTCCCGGGCGCATAGGTTCGGCCTGCCCCTGACAGCGCTACCCCCTGCGCGCTGTCAGGGGCACCCGCTCAGACTGACAGCGCTGTCGATCGAAGGAGATCGCTCGTCATGACCCCACTCCGCCGCGCAGGCGCCGCGCACCGACCCGCCGGCAGGTCGAGACTCCTCGGGATCGCGATCGCCGCCGCCCTGGCCGTCCCTCTCGCCGTCCCGCTGGGCGTCGCGACGGCCCTGCCTGCCGCGGCCGCCGAGCCCGGCGACTTCGCGTCGTCGTTCGAGCAGGGCGACGCCGCGCCGCTCGCCACCACCGTGGCGGAGCGCGACGGCGCTCCCTGGCAGGCCAACATCGGCTCCTTCACGAGCGGCCTGCCGGGCAGCGTGCTCGGGAAGATCGAGACCGTCACGGCCAGCGCGCAGAACCTGCCCAACGAGGCCGCGGCGAACCTCGCCGACGGCAGCTCGGGCACGAAGTGGCTCGCGTTCGCCTCGACCGGCTGGGTCACCTACGAGTTCACCGAGCCCGTCTCGTTCGGCGCGTACGCCCTGACGTCGGCCGACGACGCCGCGGGTCGTGACCCCAAGTCGTGGACGATCGAGGGATCGAACGACGGCTCGACGTGGACGCCGCTCGACCAACGCGCGGAGGAGGACTTCCCGGAGCGCCAGCAGCAGCGGGTGTTCGAGCTCGACGCGCCGACCGCGGCGTACACCCACCTGCGGCTCAACGTCACGGCGAACTCCGGCGACGGCATCGTCCAGCTCGCCGGCTGGGACCTCTCGGCGGACCTCGGCGCGGGCCCGAGCGCCGCCCCCATGACCACGAAGGTCGGGACCGGCCCCCGGGTGAACTTCACCAACAAGGCGGGCGTCGGCTTCACCGGCCTCGCGTCGCTGCGCTACGACGGCTCGCACCTCGCGGACGGCCCGGCGAACGCGACGAACGTCCTCTACGACGACGTCGACGTCGCTGTCGGCGAGGACACGCGCCTCAGCTACACGATCTTCCCCGAGCTGCTCGACGACCTGCAGTACCCGTCGACGTACGCAGCGGTCGACCTGCTCTTCACCGACGGCACGTACCTGTCCGACCTCGAGGCGCGCGACGCCCACGAGACCGTCGCGACGGCGCGCGCCCAGGGCGAGGGCAAGATCCTCTACGCCGACCAGTGGAACTCCGTGCGCGTCGACGTCGGCGAGGTGGCCGAGGGCAAGACCGTCGACCAGGTGCTCCTCGGCTACGACAACCCGGGCGGCGCTTCCGGCACGCGGTTCGCGGGCTGGCTCGACGACGTCGCGCTCACGGCGCAGCCGGAGACGGTCGACGGCTCGAGCCTCGCCAACTACGTGGACACGCGCCGCGGCACGCTGTCGAGCGGCAGCTTCTCGCGCGGCAACAACATCCCCGCCGCCGCGGTCCCGAACGGGTTCAACTTCTGGGTGCCGATGACCAACGCGTCGTCGCAGAGCTGGCTGTACGAGTACCAGAAGGCCAACAACGCGAACAACAAGCCGGTCCTCCAGGGTCTCGGCATCTCGCACGAGCCGAGCCCGTGGATGGGTGACCGCAACCAGCTCGCGTTCCTGCCCGCCGTCGGGCCCGCGACGGGCGCGCCGACCGGCACGCTCGCGCAGCGCGGCCTCGAGTTCGACCACGACGACGAGACGGCGCGGCCGGACTACTACGGCGTGACGTTCACCAACGACAGCGCTCTCGAGGTGGCTCCCGCGGACCACGCCGCGGTGCTGCGCTTCACGTACCCGGGCGACGTCGGGCACGTGCTGGTCGACAAGGTCGACGGCACCTCGAAGCTCACGTTCGACCAGGCCACGGGCACGCTGTCCGGCTGGGTCGAGAACGGTTCGGGCCTGTCCGTGGGCCGCTCCCGCATGTTCGTCGCCGGCACCTTCGACCGTAGTCCGACGGCGGTCGGCAGTGCCGCGGGGAACCGCGCCGACGCGCGCTACGCGACGTTCGACACGTCGTCCGACGACACCGTCGAGCTGCGCGTCGCCACGTCGTTCATCGGCCTCGACCAGGCGCGCAAGAACCTCGCGCAGGAGGTCGAGGGGAGGTCGTTCACCGAGGTCAAGGCCGCGGCGACCGACGCCTGGAACGACCGCCTCGAGGTGATCGAGGTCGAGGGTGCGAGCGAGGACCAGCTCGTCACGCTGTACTCCAACCTCTACCGACTCAACCTGTACCCGAACTCGCAGTTCGAGAACACGGGCACCGTCGAGGCGCCCGAGTACCGGTACGCGAGCCCGGTGTCCCCGACCCAGGGGGCCGCGACCGACACGACGACCAACGCCAAGGTCGTCGACGGCAAGATCTACGTCAACAACGGGTTCTGGGACACGTACCGCACGGCCTGGCCGGCGTACTCGCTCCTGTACCCGGAGCTCGCGGGCGAGCTGGTCGACGGCTTCGTCGAGCAGTACCGCGACGGCGGCTGGATCGCCCGGTGGTCCTCGCCGGGCTACGCGGACCTCATGACCGGCACGAGCTCGGACGTCGCGTTCGCGGACGCCTACCTCAAGGGGGCGCTGCCGACCGACGTCGCGCTCGAGGCGTACGACGCCGCGGTGAAGAACGCGTCCGTCTCCCCGCCGAGCAACGCCGTGGGCCGCAAGGGCCTGCAGACGTCGCCGTTCCTCGGGTTCACGCCGGAGTCCACGCACGAGTCCGTGTCGTGGGGCCTGGAGGGCCTGATCAACGACTTCGGCATCGGCAACATGGCCGCGGCCCTCGCCGAGGACCCGGCCACGCCGGACGAGCGTCGCGAGACGCTGCGCGAGGAGTCCGCGTACTACCTCGAGCGCGCGACGCACTACGTCGAGCTGTTCGACCCCGAGGTCGACTTCTTCGTCCCGCGCCACGCGGACGGCGAGTTCGCGGTCGACCCCGAGACGTACGACCCCGAGGCCTGGGGCGGCGGCTACACGGAGACGAGCGGGTGGAACTTCGCGTTCCACGCCCCGCAGGACCCGCAGGGTCTGGCCAACCTCTACGGCGGCAAGCAGGGCCTGGAGGACAAGCTGGACGAGTTCTTCTCCACCCCGGAGCAGGGCGCGGGCAACGGCGGCATCCACGAGCAGCGCGAGGCGCGCGACATCCGCATGGGCATGTGGGGCATGAGCAACCAGGTGTCCCACCACATCCCGTGGCTGTACGACGCCGCGGGCGCCCCGCACAAGACGCAGGAAAAGGTCCGCGAGGTCACGCGCCGCCTGTTCGTGGGCAGCGAGATCGGCCAGGGCTACCCGGGCGACGAGGACAACGGCGAGATGTCGTCGTGGTGGATCTTCGCCTCGCTCGGCTTCTACCCGCTCCAGGTCGGCTCCGACCAGTACGCGGTCGGCTCGCCGCTCTTCGACAAGGCCACCGTGCACCTGCCCGGCGGCGACCTCGTGGTGAACGCCGAGAACAACTCGGTCGACAACGTCTACGTGCAGTCGCTCGCGGTCGACGGCGAGGCGCGCACCTCGACGTCGCTCTCGCAGGCCGACCTGACGGGCGGCGCGATGCTCAACTTCGTCATGGGTCCGGAGCCGTCCGCGTGGGGGACGGGTGAGGACGACGCACCGCCGTCGCTCACCGAGGGCGACGAGGCGCCGGAGCCGGTGAAGGACGCCACGGCGTCGGGCCTCGGCACGACGACGGTCACCGACGGCGACGCCTCGACGAGCGCCGCCTCGCTCGTGGACGACACGTCGGCGACGCGCACGACGTTCGCCGGCACCACCCCGACCGTCACGTGGTCGGGCAACGGCATCTGGCCGACGGTCGGCACGTACACGCTGACCTCGGGAGCGAGCGGGACGGCGTCGCCGTCCGCGTGGACCCTCGAAGGCTCCGACGACGGCGAGACGTGGACGACGCTCGACGAGCGCTCGGGCGAGCAGTTCCGCTGGGCGCTGCAGACCCGTCCGTTCACGGTCGCCGAGCCGGGCGCGTACGCGCACTACCGGGTCGTCGTCACGGCGTCTGCCGGGGAGGGTTCGCTCTCGCTCGCCGAGGTCGAGCTGCTCGCCGATCCGTCCGACTCCGGGGCGACCGAGCTCACGCTCAACGCCGCGCCAGATCGCGACGCGGTCACGGGTCGTGAGGTCACCGGGACGTTCGCCACGCTCACGGGCGTCGACGGCACCGAGGGGCTCGAGGTCTCGGTCGCGTTCGGCGACGGCTCCGAGCCCGTCGCGGCGACGCTCGCCCAGGGCGCGTTCGGGTCGTGGTCGGTGCAGGCCGCGCACACGTGGACCGCTCCGGGCGTCTACCCGGTGACGGTCACCGTGACGCCGGAGGGCGGGGAGCCCGTCGCGGCGACGTCGTACGTCACCGTCGCGCTGCTGCGCGAGGGCTCGCTCCTCGGTGCGTACGACAACGTGTGCATCGGCGACCCGGGCACGACCCTCGGCTCGTGCGACGGCCAGGGCGTGTTCTTCGACCGCACGCAGCTCGCGGCCAAGGGCTTCGTCCAGGGCGAGCGCAGCGCCGTCCCCGGCACCGACCTCCAGTTCGACGTGCCCGCGGTCCCCGCGGGCGAGCCGGACAACGCCACGGGTGACGGCCAGACGATCGAGCTCGACGTCCCCGCGGACGCGGAGCATCTCTCGGTGATCGGCACGGGCACGGAGAAGAACCAGCAGGCCTCGGGCACGCTGACGTTCGACGACGGCTCGACCCAGGCGATCGACCTGAGCTTCGGCGACTGGTCGGGCGCGGCCCGCAACCCCGTGTTCGGGAACATCCCCGTGGCCGTGACGGACAGCCGTCTGCGCGGCGGCAGCCCGCAGACCGGGACGCCCGCCGCGTTCTTCGCGACGGCGCCGATCACGCTGCCCGAGGGCAAGCGGCCCGTGAGCATCACGCTCCCGGACCAGCCGGGCGTGCTCGAGCGCGACGGCCGCATCCACGTGGTCGCGTTCGCGCACGACGGGACCTTCGCGGAGCAGCCCGCTCTCGAGGTGACGGCGGCGGAGGGCGTGAGCCTCGCCGTCGGGCAGGAGACCGGCACCGTCCTGGCGGCCGTCACCGGCGGGCGCGAGGGCGCGGAGCTCCGCGCCGCGATCACGTGGGGCGACGGGTCCGACGTCACGGCCGGCACCGTGGCCGACGGTCAGGTCAGCGGCGCGCACGCGTATGCCGAGGCCGGGACCTACACCGCGTACGTCGTGGTCGACGACGGGTGGACGAGCAGCGTGGTCGAGGTCCCCGTGACCGTGACCGACGCCGCCCCGACGCTCGACGTCGAGGTCGCCGCGAGCACGCGGTGCGTCGCGGGCAAGGCCTACGTCGCCGTCCGCGCCGTCAACGGCGAGGACGCCCCGCTCGCGGTCCGGCTCGTCACGCCGTTCGGCACCAAGGAGTTCGGGGCGGTCCAGCCGGGCAAGGCGGCGTACCAGTCGTTCGCCGTCCGCGCGCCGTCCGTGGACGCCGGGACCGTGACGGTCGAGGCCGTCCGCGGCTCGGGCGACGAGGAGGTGACCACGACCATCGAGGCCGGCTACGACGCGATCAGCTGCGGCTAGCCTCGAAGCAGGAAGCCCGCCGCACCCCGCGGACGTAGTCCTCGGACGGTCCAGGTCGTGAGGCGGGCACGCACCACCGTCGGTGCCCCGGGATGATCGTCCCGGGGCACCGCGCCGTACCGGAGGGATTCCGGGCGCAGGCGTCGCCCACCTCCGCACACCGAAGGGCCCTCATGACGACCGACCGACCCACGCCCACCGCGGAGCTCACTGCGGACCGGATCCCGGACCAGATCCCGGACCTCGCTGCCTGGCGTCGCGACCAGCTCACCGCGCTGCTGCACTTCGGCGAACCCTCGCTGCGGGCCGACGGCGCGGCGCAGTGGCTCGACGACGACGGTCGCCCCGACCTGACGCGTCCCGTGCACACGTGGATCACGTCCCGGATGGCGCACGTCGAGGCGTTCGCGTCGCTGCTCGGCGTGCCGGGCGCGGGGGAGCGCGCGGACCGTGCGCTGCACGGGCTGCGCGCGGTGCTCGTCGATGCCGAGCACGGCGGCTGGGTGTCGTCGCGGGGTCCGGCGCCCCGGCCGGGCGACGTGGTGGACTCCGCCGAGGAGCCGGTCGACGGCACGAAGAGCGCCTACGCGCACGCATTCGTCGTGCTCGCCGCGGCATCCGGGACGATCGCGGGCCGCGACGGCGCTCGCGAGCTCCTCGACGCCGCGCTCGCCGTGCTCGACGAGCGGTTCTGGGAGCCCGGCCCGCGCATGCACGCCGACGAGTGGTCGCGCGACTGGTCGGCGCTCGACGACTACCGCGGCGTGAACGCCAACATGCACGCCGTCGAGGCGCTGCTCGCCGCGCACGACGCGACGGGCGACGGCGAGTGGCTCGCCCGCGCGGCATCGGTCGCGGACCGCGTCGTGGGCTGGGCGGCCGAGAACGACTGGCGCATCCCCGAGCACTTCGACGCGTCGTGGACGCCGCTGCCCGAGTACAACGCGGACCGTCCCCGCGACCCGTTCAAGCCGTACGGGTCGACGCCCGGCCACGGCCTCGAGTGGGCGCGTCTCCTGCTGCAGCTCGACGTGGCCGCCGGCACGCCCGGGGCGCGGACCGAGGCCGCCGTCGCGCTGTTCGACCGCGCCGTCGCGGACGGCTGGGACGGTGAGCACGGCGGCGGGTTCGCCTACACCGTCGGCTGGGACGGCGTGCCCGTCGAGCCGCGCCGGTACCACTGGGTCGCCGCCGAGGCCGTCGCCGCGGCGGACGTGCTCGGCCGCGTCACGGGCGACCCGCGGTTCGCCGAGGCCGCAGCCGGATGGTGGGCGTGGATCGACCGGAACCTCGTCGACCACGAGCGCGGGTCCTGGCACCACGAGCTCGACACGGACAACCGGCCCGACGGCGTCACGTGGGTCGGCAAGCCCGACGTCTACCACGCCGCGCAGGCCCTGATCCTGCCGGACCTCCCGCTCACGGGCTCGCTCGCGGCGTCGGCCAAGGCGGCGGGCCGGATCCTCGGCTGAGCCGCGCCCGAGCCGCCGAACCCGGGGTTGTGCGGCAGGCGGCTCGCCGAACCCCGGGTTGTGCTGCGATCACGGGCCTGATCGGTGCACAACCCGGGGTTCGGCGCGGCGCGCGAGGGCTAGGGTGCCGGGCGTGACCTCTGATCCGACCATCTCGGCGGCGTCCGCCGGCCTCACGCTCGTCGACCTCGGCGCTCACGACCCTCGCTGGGCCGCGGCGCTCCCCGTGCTGCAGGCGCTGCGGCCGCACCTCACGGCCGACCTGCTGCGGCAGATCCTGGCCGACGACGTCCCCGGTCCGCGCTTCCTCGCGGCGTTCGACGGCGACGCGTGCCTCGCCGTCGCGGGCTGGCGCGTGCTCGCGAACACGAGCGCGGTCCGCAAGCTCCACGTCGACGACCTCGTCACGGCGCCCGAGGCCCGGTCCCGCGGCGTCGGGGCGACGCTGCTCGGCGAGCTCGAACGACGCGCGCGCGACGCCGGGTGCTCGGTGCTCGACCTCGACTCGGGCGTACAGCGGTTCGATGCCCACCGCTTCTACCTGCGCGAGCGCCTGAGCATCGTCGCACACCACTTCGCGAAGACCCTGCGCGGGGAGCTCCGCGTCTCTGAGGACGATCGCAACCCGAGCTGACGGGCGTGTGTGCCCGCGAGATCGACCGTGCGGCTCGAGATCGACCCACCGAGGGTCGATCTGGGAGCGACTGGGTCGCTCGCGGTGACCTCGAGTCAGTAAGTGGGTGAGCGAGGCACCCTGCCCGCACGTTGGGACACCTCGCAGCGTCGGCTCGCGATGGCCGGGGCTTGTCGTACCGGGCTCCTACGATGTATCGATGACGCGATTCGTGCAGCAGCCCGACTACGAGGGTGCCGAGTTCATCGACCTGTCCATGGCCAGCGCGACCTTCCGCGAGGTGGATCTCAGCGGCGCCCGGATGCGCGGCGTGGTGCTGGTCAACGCTGACATCGACGGGGCTGTCGATGGACTGCGCGTCAACGGTGTGGAGGTCATGCCGTTGATCGAGGCCGAGCTGGATCGCCTGCATCCCGAACGGCTGCGACTGCGGCCGACCACACCCGAGACGATGCGTGAGGCGGTAGACGTCATGGAGGAGCTGTGGCAGGCGACGGTTCGACGCGCGAGCGCCCTGCCGGAGGAAGCCGTCTACAGATCAGTGAACGACGAGTGGTCCCTCGCCCAGACGCTGCGCCACACGATCTTCGTCGTGGACGCCTGGTACGGCCACGCGGCGGCCCTTCGCCCGAACCCTTTTCATCCGATCGGCGTGCCGGCATCGTTCACCACCAACGGCGCCGAGTTCGGCATCGACGAGTCGGCCGCGCCCACCCTCGGCGAGATCCTCGCCGTGCGCGCCGAGCGGATCGCCGATCTGCGCGCGTATCTGGCGGAGGTAACGCAGGAGGAGCTGGACCGGGTCCGGGGGCCGAACACGACGATCGGCTGCCCGCCGCCAGCCGAGCGCACGGCGGTCAAGTGCATGCACGTCATCTTCAGCGACGAGTGGGCGCACGTGCAGTTCGCCAACCGCGACCTGGCCATCATGGAACAGGAGTATGCGTGACGGGTCCAGGGTGCCGGAGGCATCGCGTAGCGACGGCTTTGATGTTTCGTCCGACACCTGCGCTGGTCGTGCGAGCCGGGAGTGGCGGTGATGGGTGTCGAGCGAAAGATCATGCCGCTGCCCTGGGGCCTTTCGCGTGGAGCGGGTGACGGGAATCGAACCCGCGCTATCAGCTTGGGAAGCTGAAGTTCTACCATTGAACTACACCCGCGCGGCGCTGGTGGCGCTCGCCCCGGCCTCTCTGGGAGGATCCTCGGCGAACCAGCGCGCGCCCCGATCATAGCGGACGACGCCGGGGATGCCAGCACCGCTCCGAGGAGACGTCGTGACCGAGAACCCGTACCACCAGCAGCCCGACCCGCAGCAGGCAGCGCCCTACGGCGCCCCGCCCGCCGCGAGCCAGGACCCGGGCGGGCCCGCGTACGGAAGCCCGGCGCCGACGTCGGGCACGCCGCCCACCCAGCCGCTCCCGCAGGGCTACGGCCAGCCCGTCCCGCAGGACCCCGCCTACGGCCAGCCCGCCGGCCAGCAGGCTTACCTGCCGCAGGGTCAGCCCGGCCAGCCGTACGGGTACCCGCCCCAGGGCCAGCCCGGTCAGCCCTACGGCTACCCGGGTGGTTACGACCCCAACCTCGACCCGGCCGCGAAGTCGCGGCTCGCGGCGGGCCTGCTGGGCATCTTCCTCGGCAGCCTCGGCATCCACCGGTTCTACCTGGGGTACACCGGCATCGGCCTGACGATGCTGCTCGTCTCCGTCATCGGCGCGCTGCCCACGTTCGGGCTCGCTCCCGTCGCGGTGTCGATCTGGGGCCTCGTCGAGGGGATCCTCTATCTCACGGCGAAGCAGGGCTCCTACGCGGTGGACTCGACGGGTCGCCCGCTCCGGGCCTGAGCCGACGGCTCAGATGCGGTAGTCGTCCCGGCCCTTCGGGTCGGGCGACGCCACGTCGTCCGAGCCCGTGTGCCGGCCGAGCCCGGACGCCTGGTCCTTGACCGCCCCGGCGACCTTGCCGCCCTGCTCCTTGGCGACGTCCGCCAGCTTCGCGCCCTGCTCCTTCGCGACCGTGGTGACCTTGTCCTGCGCGGAGTGGACCGCCGACTGGACGTCCTCGGACTGCCAGAGGTCCTTGGCCTTGCCCTTGATCTCCTCGAACCGCTCGCGGCCGGCGCGGGTCCCGAGCACGTACCCGATCCCGATCCCGACGACGAGTGCGATCTTCGACTTCATGGGGTTCCTCCTCGTTCGGCTGGTCAGGTGAACGTAGCCAGTGCCGTGCGTGCTCGCGCGGGCTGGGACCCGTCGTGGGCGCGCACCGGCACCGAACCCCACCTCGGCTAACGTGGCCCCGTGCTGCTCTCCGACCGTGACATCAGGGCCGAGCTCGACGCCGGCCGCGTCCAGCTCGAGCCGTACGAGCCCGCGATGATCCAGCCGTCGAGCATCGACGTGCGCCTGGACCGGTTCTTCCGGTTGTTCGACAACCACAAGTACCCGTTCATCGACCCGGCGCAGGACCAGCCGGACCTCACGCGCCTCGTCGAGGTCGACCCGGCCGAGCCGTTCGTGCTGCACCCGGGCGAGTTCGTGCTCGGGTCCACGTTCGAGGCGGTGACGCTGCCCGACGACGTCGCGGCGCGTCTCGAGGGCAAGTCCAGCCTCGGTCGTCTCGGGCTGCTCACGCACTCGACCGCCGGGTTCATCGACCCGGGCTTCTCGGGTCACGTGACGCTCGAGCTGAGCAACGTCGCGA
The DNA here is from genome assembly GCF_059159985.1 of Cellulosimicrobium sp. BMG9.23. Taxonomy (NCBI): domain Bacteria; kingdom Bacillati; phylum Actinomycetota; class Actinomycetes; order Micrococcales; family Promicromonosporaceae; genus Cellulosimicrobium; species Cellulosimicrobium sp. BMG9.23. The sequence continues at coordinate 258,955 of NZ_JBZGBZ010000002.1, read as the reverse complement.
CGCTGCCCATCACGCTGTGGCCGGGCATGAAGATCGGGCAGCTGTGCTTCTTCCGGCTGTCGTCGCCCGCCGAGCATCCGTACGGGTCGCAGCAGTACGGCTCGCGCTACCAGGGTCAGCGCGGCCCGACGGCGTCGCGCTCGTTCCAGAACTTCCACCGGACGGACGTGTGAGGTGGCCCAGATGACGGCCCTGCCCCTCCTGGCGAACCCCGACGGCCGCGGCGCCGCGCAGGGGTACCAGGCGCGACACCTGCTCGGGCTGCCGGAGGACGTGCTGGTCGACGAGGTCGAGACCCTCGCGCTCTCGCGCTTCGCGGGAGCCCGGTGGGACGTCGCCCCCGCGGGCACCGAGCCGCTCGTCCCGCCCGCCCGCGTGGCGGGCTCCGGCGAGGCCGGCGTCCTGCGCACGTCCCGGCACACGTCGCTCACCGGCCCCTTCGCGGCCACCGGGTCGGGACTGCCGCCCGGCACGGAGCTCGTGTTCGACGTCGTGTGCCCCCGCGAGCGGGGCGAGGCGCCCTGGCCGGGCGCCAGCGACCGCGACGGCGTCGGCCGGGCCTTCCCCGGCGGCCTGCCCGTGCGCGAGGAGGAGCGCGTCGTCGCGTGGCTCGTCGCGGCCGCGCGACGGCTCGGCGGGTCCGTGCGCACCGACGTCGGGAACCCGGCGGGTCCGGGCGTCGTCCTCACGCCCGACCCGGGCGTCACGATCGACATGTGCCTGTACTCCGACGTGTGGCTCGACCCGAACGCCGCGCTCGCGCTCGTCGCGCGCCAGCACCCGCGCACGACCCTCGCGACCGAGGGCGCGTCCTACCAGGGCCCGCCGAGGGGCATCACCGAGATGCCCCTGTACCCGGGCGAGAAGATGGACCCCGAGCTGCGTCGCGCGATCCACGCTGCGGCGGACGACGTGGACATCAAGGCCCTGACCACGGGATCGGTGCTCGACGGCTACGGCCTGATCGTCGACCTCGGTCTGGACGGGCTCGTCGCGGTCGAGGTGGGCGGCGAGGACCAGCTCCCGCTGCTCCTGCGCGGCCTCCCGTGGACCGTCGGCGGCGCCGTGAGCTACCGGATCCGGTGGGAGCCGCGCGACCTCCTCGAGTCGCAGCAGGAGCAGCCGTCGATGGAGCACCGGATCGCGCGCCGGCGTGCCGGAGAGATCGTCGGGCAGATCACGGGCGCTCTGCACCGCGCGGTGGGCGGCGAGATCGCGGACGAGTCCGACTTCCTGGTGGAGCCCGAGGATCTCTGAGGTCGGCGCGCCCGTCCCGGCCGCACAGAGGGCCGCGCGGAGGGTGAGGAATCGGTCACGATCCGTCCTCCGGCCCGCGGGCACATGTCGGCAGTCGGTAAAGTAGAGGCGGCTCGACACCTCGTCCCCGCGGGGGTCGTCGCCCTGTTTCGTCGTGCGCGCCCGGAGGCTGGGTGCCGCGGCGTCTGACAAGTGCAGGCAAGACCCGCCCACCCGCCCCCGACCCGGACGGAGCGGCCCGTGCTCTACGTGCTCCTCGCGCATCTCGCGATGGCACTGGGCGCGCCTGCACTCGTCTCCCTCCTCGGCCGGCGGGCCTTCCTCGTCCTCGCGCTCGCGCCGGCGTCCGCCGTCGTGTACGCGCTGGCGTGGACGGGGCGCGTCATGTCCGGCGATCACCCGACGACGGTCGTGGAGTGGGTACCCGGGCTCGGGCTCGAGCTCGCGTTCCGCATGGACACGCTGTCGTGGCTCATGCTGCTGCTCGTCGGCGGCGTCGGTGCGCTGGTCCTCGTCTACTGCTCGGCCTACTTCTCGCCCACGGCCCAGGGCCTGCGCCGCTTCGGCGGCGTCCTCACGGCGTTCGCCGGGGCGATGGTCGGCCTGGTCGTCGCCGACGACGTGCTCCTGCTGTTCGTCTTCTGGGAGCTGACGACCGTCTTCTCCTACCTGCTCATCGGGCACTACGCCGACCGCAAGGCGAGCCGGCGCGCGGCCATGCAGGCGATCGTCGTCACCACCGCGGGTGGCCTGGCCATGCTCGTCGGGCTCATCGTGCTCGGGGTCCAGGCGGGCACGTACCGGCTGTCGGAGATCGTCGCCGACCCGCCCACGGGCGGCGCGGTGACGGCCGCGATCGTCCTCGTCCTCGTCGGTGCCGTGAGCAAGTCGGCGCTCATCCCGCTGCACTTCTGGCTGCCCGCCGCGATGGCCGCCCCGACGCCCGTGAGCGCGTACCTGCACGCCGCCGCGATGGTCAAGGCCGGCGTCTACCTCGTCGCGCGGTTCGCACCCGCCTACTCGGACACGACCGTCTGGCGCGCGATCGTCATCTCCCTCGGCGCCGGGACGCTGCTCGTCGGCGGCTACCGCGCGCTGCGCCAGTACGACCTCAAGCTCGTGCTCGCGTTCGGCACGGTGAGCCAGCTCGGCCTGATCATCCTCCTCGTCGGGATCGGCACGCGCGGTGCCGCCCTCGCCGGGCTCGCGATGATCGGCGCGCACGCGATGTTCAAGGCGTCGCTGTTCCTCGTCGTCGGCGCCGTCGACGCGGCCACCGGGACGCGCGACCTGCGCCGGTTGACGGGAGTCGGCCGGCGGCTGCCGTGGACGGCCTTCGCGGGCGGGCTCGCGACCGCGTCGATGATCGGCCTGCCGCCCTTCGCCGGCTACGTCGCGAAGGAGGCGGCGCTCGAGGCGCTGCTGCACGGCGAGGGACCCGCGTGGCTCGACGCCGTCGTCCTGTGGTCCGTCGTCGTCGGCTCCATGTTCACCGTCGCCTACGGTCTGCGGTTCTGGTGGGGCGCCTTCTCGTCGCACAAGCGCCACGGCTCCCCGGCTCGCGCGAACGACCACCTGGACCTCCGGGCCCCGGGGCGTGGCCCCGTCATCGAGGCGGACGAGGCGCCCGTCGACCCGGCCCGGATCAAGCCCCTGCCGTTCCTGCTCGTGGCGCCCGCCGTCGTGCTCGCGGTGCTGGGCCTCGCGGCCGCCCTCGTGCCGCACTTCGGCGAGGACCTGCTCCAGCCGTACGCCGAGACCTACCCGGTGGGGGAGCCGGGCCACCTCGTGCTGTGGGCCGGGTTCACGCCCGCGCTCGCGCTCACCGTGCTCGTCCTCGGGGTGGGCGTCCTGCTCTTCTGGCAGCGCTCGCGTGTCGAGCGGTTCCAGGCGTCGCTGTGGACCGGGCCGGAGGCCGACGTCACCTACCGGCGCGTCATGCGCAAGCTCGACGACGTCGCGGCCGACGTCACCGCGGTCACCCAGCGCGGCTCGCTCCCGCTGTACCTCGGCATCATCCTCACGGTGCTGGTCCTCGGGCCCGGCCTCGTGATGGTCGCGCAGACGAGCTGGCCCGAGCAGCTCAAGGCGTGGGACCGACCCGCCCAGCTCGCCGCCGTGGTCGCGATCTGCGTCGCGTCGGTCCTCGCGGCGCGTTCCCGCCGCCGCCTCAAGGCCGTGATCCTCATCGGCATCGCGGGGTACGGCAACGCCGTGCTCTTCCTCCTGCACGGCGCGCCCGACCTCGCGCTCACCCAGGTCCTCGTCGAGACGATCACGCTCGTCGTCATGGTGCTCGTGCTGCGCCGACTGCCGCCCTACTTCTCCGACCGCCCCCTCGCGTCCAGCCGGTGGGTGCGTCTGGGCGTCGCGGTCGCGGTGGGCGTCGTGATGATGGGGTTCGCGGTCGTCGTCCCGCTGTCGCGCGTCGCGACCCCGGTCTCCGTGGACTTCCCGGAGGAGGCGTACGCGTGGGGCGGCGGCAAGAACATCGTCAACGTGACGCTCGTGGACATCCGCGCGTGGGACACGATGGGCGAGATCTCGGTGCTCCTCGCCGCGGCGACGGGTGTCGCGTCGCTCGTCTTCCTGCGCACGCGCAGCGGCGAGGTGCTGCGGATCGCGAACGCCAAGGTCGTCACCGGCAAGCCCGACGGCAGGGGCTCGGGCGTCTGGGGCGGTGAGCCCGACCCGAACGCGGCGCTGCGCCGGCGCGGTGTGGACGACGCGGCGCAGCCGCGCATGTCCGTGTGGCTCAACGCCGGGCGGACCCTCGCGCCGCAACGGCGTTCGGTGATCTTCGAGGTCGTCACCCGCGTGCTGTTCCACTCGATGATCGTGTTCGCGCTGTTCCTGCTGTTCTCGGGCCACAACAACCCGGGCGGCGGTTTCGCGGCGGGGCTCGTCGTCGGGATCGCGCTGGTCGTGCGCTATCTCGCGGGCGGGCGGTACGAGCTCGGGGAGGCCGCGCCGGTGCACCCCGGCCTGCTCCTGGGCCTCGGCCTGTTCCTCTCCGCGGGGGCCGGGCTCGTCCCCCTGTTCTTCGGCGGATCGGTGCTCCAGAGCGCGATCCTCGAGGTGACGATCCCGGTGTTCGGGCACGTCAAGTTCGTCACGACGCTGTTCTTCGACGTCGGCGTGTTCCTCGTCGTCGTCGGTCTGGTCCTCGACATCCTGCGCACGCTCGGTGCGGAGATCGACCGGCAGACGGAACGTGCCGCGGCCGGGCGTGAGCCCGGCGAGGACACCGGGCCGCTCGAGGCGATGGAGCCGGACGCGATCGGCGGTGGTCGACGATGAACGGGCCCGCGGGCGTGATCGACATGACGCCGAGCATCGTGCTCGTGCTGGCGATCGGCGTGTGCTTCGCCACCGGCGTCTACCTGCTCCTCGAGCGCAGCCTCACCCGGGTGCTCCTCGGGTTCATCCTGCTGAGCAACGGGGCGAACCTGTTCTTCCTCGTCGCCGGAGGACGTCCGGGGGGTGCACCGATCGTCGGGACGACACCCGACGACGAGATGAGCGACCCGCTCGTCCAGGCCATGGCCCTCACCGCGATCGTCATCACGCTCGGCCTCACGGCGTTCGTGCTCGCGATGGCCTACCGCTCGTGGCAGCTCCACGGCCACGACGAGGTCCAGGACGACCTCGAGGACCGCCGCGTGGCGCGCCACGCGGCGCGCAACGCCCCGGCGTTCGAGGACCTGGACACGGAGGAGAGCGGGCAGACGCTCGACGACGAGGCGGCCGAGGTGCACGACGAGACCGACGCGGACCGCGACGGGATCACCGACGCCCGGCTCCGCCGCGCACGCGCGACGGACGACGACGAGGGGAGGGCGCGCTGATGGATCTCACCGAGGTCGCGAGGACCGTCGTCCCCCTGCCCGTCGTCCTGCCGCTCATCGCGGCCGGGCTCACGCTGGCCCTGTGGCGCCACGCGCGCGCCCAGCGCATCATCGCGACGGCGGCGCTCTCGCTCGTGCTCGTCACGTCCGTGGTGCTGCTCGTCGCCGCCGACTCCGGACCCATCGTGGTCGACGTCGGCGAGTGGGCGGCCCCGGTCGGCATCGACCTCGTGGCGGACCGGCTCTCGGCGCTGATGCTCACGGTGTCGAGCTTCGTCATGCTGTGCGTCCTGCTGTACTCGCTGGCCCAGGGCGTGGCCGACGGGGACGATGAGGCGCCGGTCGCGATCTACCACCCGACGTTCATGGTCCTCGCGGCGGGCGTGTTCAACGCGTTCCTCTCCGGCGACCTGTTCAACCTCTACGTCGGGTTCGAGATCTTCCTCGCCGCGAGCTACGTCCTGCTGACGCTCGGCGGGACGGGCGAGCGCATCCGCGCGGGCTCGATCTACGTCGTCGTCGCGCTGCTGTCGTCGATCATCTTCCTCGTCGCGATCGCGCTCACCTACGCCTCGACCGGGACCGTGAACCTCGCGCAGCTCTCCGAGCGGTTCGCCGAGATCGACCCCGGCGTGCGCCTGACGATCCAGCTCCTGCTGCTGCTCGCGTTCGGGATCAAGGCCGCGCTGTTCCCGCTGTCGTCGTGGCTCCCGGACTCCTACCCGACGGCGCCCGCACCGGTCACCGCGGTGTTCGCGGGCCTGCTCACCAAGGTCGGCGTGTACGCGATCATCCGCACGCAGACGCTGCTCTTCCCGCAGGACGACCGCGTCGACCAGGTGCTCCTGTGGCTCGCGCTCCTCACGATGGTCATCGGCATCCTCGGTGCCGTCGCGCAGAACGACATCAAGCGACTGCTGTCGTTCACGCTCGTGAGCCACATCGGCTTCATGATCTTCGGCATCGCGCTCGCGTCCGAGCCGGGCATGGCGGCGGCCATCTTCTACGTCGTGCACCACATCACGGTGCAGACCACGCTGTTCCTCGTCGTCGGCCTCGTGGAACGCCGCGGCGGGTCGACGTCGCTCGACCGCCTCGGCGGCCTCGCGAAGCTCGCGCCGGGCCTCGCCATCCTGTTCTTCGTCCCGGCGATGAACCTCGCAGGCATCCCGCCGCTCTCGGGCTTCCTCGGCAAGCTCGGGCTGCTCGAGGAGGGCGTCGCGCAGGGCACGCCGCTCACGTGGGCGCTCGTCGTCGGGTCCGTCGTGACGTCGCTCCTCACGCTCTACGCGATCGTCAAGGCCTGGAACAAGGCGTTCTGGCAGACGCCGCCCGGCGAGATCCCCCAGGACGTCACCATGCCGCGCGGCATGGTGGGGCCCGCGGCGGCGCTCGTGGCGTTCGGCCTCGCGCTCACCGTGGTCGCCGGCCCGCTCTACTCGTACACCGAGCGCGCCGCCCAGACCCTGCTCGACGGCCACACGTACGTCGACGCGGTGTTCGTCGGCGGCTCCGAGCGCGGGCAGGGCGTCTCGAGCGACGTCGCGGAGGAGGGTGACGGGTCATGAGCCTGCACCGCCGCCGCAGCAACCTGGCCGTCGGATGGTTCCGTCGCGTCACCACGCAGTGGCGCACGGTCCTCTGGCTGACCGTCGTGTGGGTCATGCTCTGGGGCGATCTGTCGTGGGGCAACGTCGTCGCGGGGGCGGTGCTCGGCGCCGTCGTGCTCGTCATGTTCCCGTTGCCGTCCGTCGCGACGCGCGGGCGGCTGCGCCCGTGGCCGCTCGTCGTGCTGCTCGCGCGGTTCGTCACCGACCTGTTCGTGGCGTCGTTCCAGGTGAGCGCCCTCGCCCTCGACCCGCGACGCACCCCCCGCGGCGCGGTCGTCGGCGTCCGGCTGCGCAACCCGTCCGACCTGTACATGACGATGACCGCCGAGCTGACGTCACTGGTGCCCGGATCGCTCGTCGTCGAGGCTCACCGCCTCACGGGCATGCTCTACCTGCACGTGCTCGACGTCGACCAGGCGGGCGGCGTCGAGCAGGTCCGGGCCGACACCCTCGCGCTCGAGGCTCGCGTGCTCCACGCGTTCGCGTCGAACGAGGACCTGCGCGCGGCGGGGCTCTACCACGGTCCCGGGGGGACGCCCACGGCGGGCGACCCGGGCGCGGGTGGCGGGCGGCTCGGCCACGAGACGGGCGCGGCTCGCGGGCCGGCCATCGGGGAGAGGAGCGAGCCGTGACCGACACCGTCTACCTCGTCGTCGTGATCGCTGCGGCGGTGCTGCTCGGGGCCGCCGCGACGCTCGCCGTCGTCCGGGCCGAGCGCGGTCCGTCGATGCTCGACCGCACCATCGCGCTCGACGTCTTCACGACGACGCTCGTGGGCGCGATCGCGCTCGAGGCCGCGTTCTCGCGCCGTACCGACACGATCCCGCTGCTCGTCGTGCTGTCGCTCGTCGGCTTCATCGGGTCGGTGACGATCGCGCGGTTCGCGTCCGTCGAGCCGGAGGGACAGGGCCGCATCCGCACGCCCGAGGAGGTGGCGCGCGAGGACGCCGAGCGCCGCGCCGCCGAGGAGGAGGAGCGCGACGCCGCGTTCGACGCCGACCACCACGGCGCGACGCCCGAGGGGGAGGTGCGCTGATGGACACCGCGTTCTGGGACGACGTGGCCGACATCGTGTCCGCCGTGCTCCTGCTGCTCGGGGCGTTCCTCGCGTTCGCTGCCGGCGTCGGCGTCGTGCGGTTCCCCGACCTGCTCGCGCGCATGCACGCCGCGACGAAGCCGCAGGTGCTCGGGCTCGTCCTCGTGCTACTCGGGCTGAGCCTGCGCCTGCGGTCGTGGGGAGCCGTCGCGACGCTCGCGCTCGTCGTCGTCTTCCAGCTCCTCACCTCGCCGGTCGCGGCCCACATGGTCGGCCGCGCCGGCTACCGCACGGGCAAGATCGACACGTCGCACCTCGTCGTCGACGAGCTGACGCGCGACCAGGAGGCCGCCGACCGCGAGGACGTCGGCGAGCACGACGCTCCGGCCGACCGCCGGACGCGGCCGGCGCTCGGCTCGTTCGCCGACACGGGCGACGCGGCCGACCACGGGAGGGCGGACCCCGCCGCGCAGGAATAGGGCGCCCCTCGCGGACCCGGCCCTGCCTCACGGTCCTCGTGCCGGGCGGGCGGGCGCGTGGTAGACCGGACGCGTGCCCGCGAGCGACGTACCACCCGACCACCGTCCCGTCCGGCCCGCAGAGCCGGGCGCTCGTCCGGCCGCCCCGTTCCCCGGGACGAGCCCACGGGTCGTGCAGGGCGCCGGCGGCGGGGAGAGCACGCTCACGGTGGTGATCGCGTTCTTCGCCAACGCGCTCATCGCCGTCGCGAAGTCCTTCGCCGCCGTCGTGACCGGGTCGGCCTCGATGCTCGCGGAGGCGGTCCACTCGTGGGCCGACACCGGGAACGAGGTGTTCCTCCTCGTCGCGGACCGACGCTCGCGACGCCCGGCGGACGCCGCGCACCCGATCGGGTTCGGCCGCGAGGCGTACGTGTGGTCGATGTTCGCGGCGATCGGGCTGTTCGCCGTCGGCGCGGGCGTCTCGATCACGCACGGCATCCAGGAGCTCGTGCATCCCGAGCCGGCGGGCAGCTTCGGCATCGCCTACGCGGTGCTCGGGCTCGCGTTCGTGCTCGAGGGCATCTCGTTCCTCCAGGCGCGCCGGCAGGTCCGTGCGGAGGCGCGGCGCGCGCAGCACGACACCCTGCACCACGTCCTCGTGACGTCGGACCCCACCCTGCGCGCGGTCTTCGCCGAGGACGCCGCGGCGCTCGTCGGTCTCGTCGTCGCGTTCGGCGGCGTGCTCGCCCACCAGCTCACGGGCTCGCCGGTGCCCGACGCGATCGGGTCGATCGTCGTGGGCGTCGTGCTCGCCGTCGTGTCGGTCGTGCTCATCGACCGCAACCGGCGGTTCCTCGTCGGGGAGGCGGCCCTGCCCGCGACGCGCGACGCGGTGCTCCGCGCGATCGCGGCGATGCCGCAGGTCGAGCGCGTCACCTACCTGCGCCTCGAGTACGTGGGGCCGCGCTCGCTCTACCTCGTCGCGAGCGTCGACCTCACGGGCGACGAGGCCGAGACCTCCGTCGCCCGGCGCCTCGACGAGCTCGAGCGGGCGGCGACGGCGTCGACGCTCGTCGCGGGCGCCGTGTTCACCGTCTCGACGCCCGAGGAGCCCACGCTGCGCTGAGGCCGGGCGCAGGTGCACATCTCGGACGAATCTCGCTAGGGTCGGGCGATGGCCCCGCCCCGCACGCCCCGGCACCGCCGCGGCGACCCGGTCTCGGCACCGGCGTCCGCAGCTACGCCGTCGTCCCGTGCCCGACGGCGCACGGGCGCCCCCGCGCGGCACCTGCGGTCCGCGCCCGGCGCGGTGGGCGCCGTGACCGCCGGGGTCGCGGCCGTGCTGGTCCTCGGGCCGTCGGCCGGGCTGACCGCGGCGACGATGACCGGCGAGCTGCGCCCCGAGCACGCCGGCCGTCTCGGCCCCGTCGTCGCCGCCCTGCCCTGGTCGCCCGGCGCTGTGCCCGCCGAGCTGTTCGCGGAGCGCGAGCGGTACGCAGCCTCCCGGACGCTGACCGAGCGGCACGACGTCGAGGGCCCGGGACCGGCGTCGGGCATCCCGGGGGCGAGCGACCCGGCCTCGGGCGCGCCAGCCGCGGAGACGCCGGCCGCGGAGACGCCCGCGGCCGACGCCGCGCCCCCTGTCGAGGAGACTGCACCGCAGGCCGAGCAGTCACCCCCGTCCACGGCACCGCCGGACCCGACGACGGAACCCGCCGGGCAGGGATCTCCGCCGCCCGCCGCAGGCCCTGCCGTCACGGCCACGACCGGCACGGCCCCGACCATCGCGGCGCCCGGACCGGGAGTGCTCTCGGCGGAGGGAGCGGCGGTGGTCGAGCTGACGAACGCGGAGCGTGCGGCCGCGGGGTGCGGGCCCCTCGCCGTCGACGAGCGGCTCACCGCCGCAGCCCAGCTCCACAGCGAGGACATGCTCGCGCAGGACTACTTCGACCACACGAGCCTCGACGGGCGCTCGCCGTGGGACCGGGCCGAGGCGCAGGGCTACGAGAACCCCGGCGCGGAGAACATCGCGAAGGGCCAGGCGACGGCCGAGGAGGTCGTGCGGGCCTGGATGGACTCGCCGGGGCACCGCGCGAACATCCTGGACTGCGACCTGCGGGAGATCGGCGTCGGGCACGCCGAGCGCGTCTGGACGCAGCTCTTCGGTCGGGGTTGAGGTGCTCACACGGCGAGGGCCGCGACCTTCCCGGCGACGCCACGCTCCCGGTCGAGCAGGCTGCGCTTGATCTCGAGGCCGTAGCGGTAGCCGCCCAGGCTGCCGTCGGTCCGCAGCACGCGGTGGCACGGCACGAACAGCGCCGCGGCGTTCATGGCGCACGCCCCCGCCGCGGCGCGCACGGCGGCGGGCCGGCCCGAGAGCTCGGCGTATCCGGTGTAGGTCACGGGGTCACCGGGCTCGACCGTGCGCAGCACGTCCCACGCGTGGGCGCGGAACGGTCCGGACACCTGCCGGACGGGGACCTCGTCGATGGCCCGGACGTCGCCCGCGTAGTAGGCGCGGACCGCGACGACGGCGGCCGCGACAGGGGGCGCGTCGTCCGGCACGGGCGTGACGTCGGTCGGCCGCAGGTCCGGGTGGACGAGCGCGACGAGCGCGTCGACGTCGTCCGTCCACCCCGAGGCGAGCACCGCGCCGTCGGGTGCGGCGACGACGGTGAAGGGACCGTCGGGCGTGGGGACGGTGGTCGTGGCGGCGGTGGCCGTCGTGGCGAGGGTGCTCGGCGTGGCGGTGGGAGTCACGGGGTCTCCTCCAGGAGTGTCGTGGTGGGGGTCGTGGTCGGCGTCGTGAGGGTCGGGGTCGGGACGGCTGTCGGCCCGGCGGCGCGCCACAGGTGCATCGCCGCGTAGGAACGCCAGGGGGACCAGCGCTCGGCGTGGTCGGTCAGGGCCCGACGGTCGTCGGGCAGGCCGAGCGCACGGGCGCCGGCACGCAGCGCGAGGTCGCCGTCGAGGAGGACGTCCGGGTCGTGCAGGACCCGCATCGCGACGTATCCCGAGGTCCAGGGTCCGACGCCGGGCAGCGCCTCGAGCGCGGACCGCAGAGCGCCCGGCTCGTCGGCTGGGGAGAGGGTGAGGTCGCCGTCGGCCAGTGCGCGGGCGGCGCCGAGGATCGCAGCGGTCCGCCGGGCCGGCCCGCGCAGGTGGTGGGCGCCCTCCGCGGCGATCGCCTCCGCCGTCGGGAACAGGCGCGTCGGCCCGAACCGGGACACGAACGGCGCGCCGACCGCGTCGGCGAGACGCGACAGGTGCGTGCGCGCGGCCGCGACGGAGATCTGCTGACCGACGAGCGCGCGCACGAGGATCTCGACGGGGTCGACCGCGCCCGGCACGCGCACGCCGGGCGTCGCGCGGACGGCGTCTGCCAGCGCCGGGTCGACGGCGAGCGCGGCGTCGACGGCCTGTGGGTCCGCGTCGAGGTCGAACAGGCGACGCACGCGCGCGACGGCGGCGGGCAGGTCGGCGACGGACGTGAGCTCCAGCTCGACGTGGAACCGGGCGTCCCCCGGCACCGGGCCGTAGGTCGCACGGAACGCGCCGGGCCCGTGGGGCAGGGCGAGGGTGCGCGCGTACGTGAGGTGGGGTGCGTCGAGCGGACCGACGACCTCCACGCCGTCCACGGCGCGAGCGGCGAGGAAGCCGAAGGTCCCGCGGGCGTCGTACGGCTCGCGCAGCGGCAGCGTGAGCGCGAGCGTCGCCGTGGTGGTCGTGGTGGCCGCCGTGCCGGACGGACTGGCCGGGGGACGGCGGCCGGCCGCCGTGGTGCGGGGCCGTGCCCGACGGCGCAGCTCGCTCGGCGTCGTGGCGAACACCTCGGTGACGGTGTCGTTGAACTGGCGGATGCTGCCGAAGCCCGCGGCGAACGCGACGTCGGCCAACGGGAGGTCGGTCCCGGTGATGAGGGACCGCGCCGTCTGGGCGCGCAGCGCGCGGGCGAGGGCGATGGGCCCCGCGCCGAGCTCGGTCTGCAGGACGCGGTGCAGGTGGCGCGGGGAGTACCCGAGGCGCGCGGCGAGGCCGTCCACGCCTTCGCGGTCCACGACACCGTCGCCGACGAGCCGCATCGCGCGGGCCGCGAGATCGTGCCCCAGGTCCCAGCTCGGCGTCCCCGGCACCGCCTCGGGGAGGCAGCGCTTGCACGCGCGGTAGCCCGCCTCGTGCGCCGCGGCCGACGTACGGTAGAACGTGACGTTCTCCGGCCGAGGGGTCCGTGCGGGGCACGACGGACGGCAGTAGATGCCGGTCGTGCGCACGGCCGTGATGAACTGCCCGTCGAACCGGCGGTCGCGGGACGCGATGGCGCGGTAGCGCTCGGCGAACTGCGGGTCGGCAGCGCCCGGCGACGTGGGGCCGTGCGCGGGCCGGGCTGTCTGCTGCGTGGTCACGGATCGATCCTGCCTCGCGGAGGACCGTCTGGCTAGCGGGATTCGGACACGGCGATGAGAGGGCGGGAACGGGTCAGACGCGGGCGTCGAGCCAGTCGAGGACCTCGGCCAGGTAGGTCGACCGGGCGGGCTCGGGGGACAGCGCGAGGTCGTGCGCGCCACCCTCCACGGTCACGACCGTCACGTCGTCGCCGAGGTGCCGCGCGCGCGTCGTGATGTGCTCGACGTCCAGCACGGAGTCCGTCGTGAGCAGCTCCTCGTGCCACCCGGCGGCGGGGCCGCTCCGGGCCGAGGCGAGGACGAGCACCGGGCAGTCGATCGCGAGGCCGCGCGCGAGCCGCGCCTGCGACCGGCGCACGCTGCGCACGAAGCCGGCCCGCGCCGGGAACCCCTCGAGCGGCTTCCAGGCGAGGTCGAAGTCCCACTCGCCACCCGTGCTCGCGTGCAGCGCCCGCGGCCAGTTCTCGTCCAGGTGCCCGACGACGAGCCGCGGCGCGAACCGCCCGACGACGTCGATCGCCCACGTCACCGGACCGCGGTAGACCCACGACCTGTTGAGGTCGAACCACGGGCTGTTGAGCACGAGCGCGTCGAGCACCCCGGGCCGGGAGTCCGCCCACAGGCTCGCGACGAGTCCGCCCGTCGAGTGGCCGAGCACGACCAGGCGGTCGTGGCCCTCGGCCCGGATCGCGTGCGCCGCGGCGTCGAGGTCCTGGGCGTAGACGGCGAGATCGGCGACGAAGTTCGGGTCGTCGTCGGACCGCGACGGAGCACCCGAGCCGCGACCCACGGACCGGCCGTACCCGCGCAGGTCGAGGGCGTAGAACCGGTAGCCGCGCGCCTCGAACGCCTCGGCGACGTGGGTCTGGAAGAAGTAGTCGATATACCCGTGCACGTACAGCACGGCAGGCCGCCCGGCCGCGTCACCGTCGGCGGACGCGCCCTCGTGCCCGACGCCGGGACGCACCCGCCGTACGAGGGTCGCCACCGCGCCGTCGGGCAGGGGCACGTCGCGGGCGACCCAGTCGTCGCCCAGCACGTCAGGGCGCCACTCGTCCGTCGCGGAAGCCATGCCCGACGGTACCGTGACACGGGTGACGAGCCAGATCATCGCCCGCGCCGACGACGCCGTCGGCCACCTGACCCTCGATCGCCCCCGTGCGCTCAACGCGCTCGGCTACGACATGCTCGGCGAGATCGCCGCCGTCCTCGACGCGTGGCGCGACGACCCGACCGTCCGCGTGCTCCTGCTCGACGGTGCGGGCGACCGCGGCTTCTGCGCGGGCGGCGACATCCGGGAGCTGCACGCGTCGGTCGTCGCCGGGCGGAGTGCCGACGCACGGCGGTACTTCCGCCGGGAGTACGCCGTCGACGCCGCGCTGGCCGAGAGCCCGGTGCCGGTCGTCGCGGTCATGGACGGCGTGACGATGGGCGGGGGGATCGGGCTCGCCGGCCACGCGACCGTGCGAGTGGTCACCGAGCGCTCGCGCGTCGCGATGCCGGAGACCCGCATCGGCTTCACGCCCGACGTCGGGGGCTCGTGGCTGCTCGCGCGGGCGCCCGGGCGGCTCGGCGAGCACCTCGCGCTCGGTGCCGTGACGATGGACGGCGCCGACGCGATCCACGCCGGGCTCGCCGACCACTACGTGCCGACGGAGCGGCTCGGGCTGCTGCACGAGGACCTCGTGGCCCTCGCGACCGCGGGCGTCGACCCGCTCGACGCGCAGGCCGTGCACGCCGTGGCCCTGCGGCACGCGATCGTGCCGCCGCCGTCCGCGCTCGCGGCCCGGCAGGAGCGCGTCGACCGCTGCTACGGCGAGGAGACGGTGCCCGGGATCGTCGCGGCGCTGCGCGCCGAGGCCGCCGCGGGCGACGAGACGGCCGGCGCCGAGGCGGACGAGCTCGAGACGTTGTCCCCGACCGCCGTGACGGTAGCGCTCGCAGCGGTCCGCAGCGCTCGTCGGCTCACGGACCTGCGGTCGGCCCTCAAGCAGGAGTACCGCCTCGTCGCCTGGTTCGTGGACACGCAGCCGGACCTCGTCGAGGGGATCCGCGCCCAGGTCGTCGACAAGGACCGCAACCCGTCGTGGTCGCCGGGCTCGCTGGCCGCCGTCGACCCTGGCCTCGGCGCCGTCGCGCTCGCCTACGAACCGGCCGAACTCCTCTGGGGCTGAGAGACGGCACCGTAGGCGCGAGGTAGAACCGCAGGCCGCGAGGTAGAACCCGCCGGGCTCTACCTCGCGGCCTGCCGTTCTACCTCGCGGTGCGCGAGCCGTCAGCTCGGTGGGCGCAGCCTCGTGGCGTCGTCGATCTCGTCGTCACCGTCGTCGTGGCCGGGGCCCGCGGGTCCGGTGTCCGACGCCGCGGTGCCCGGCTGCGGTGGGAGCGGCTGGGTCGGGGCGGGCGGCACCGGGCCGGGCTGCGGAGGCAGCGGCTGCGTGGGCGCGGGACCCTGCTGGTACGGCGTCGTCGGTGTCTGCTGCGGGTGCCCCGGCGCGCCACCGGGGTATCCGGGCTGCTGGCCCTGCGGCGGCGCGTACGGACCCTGCGGGACGCCCGGTCGGCCGGGCTGCTGGCCTTGTGCGGGCGGGTACTGACCCTGCGGACCCTGCTGGCCCGGCTGCTGCGGCGGGAACTGGTCGGGTCGAGCCTGCTGGCCGGGGTACGGACCGCCGGGACCACCCTGCGGCGGGTACTGACCCGGCTGGCCCTGCTGGAAGGGCTGGCCCGGCTGCCCGGGGTACGCGGCGGGCGGGTACTGGCCGGGCTGACCGGGGTACTGGCCCTGCTGCGCACCTGGCTGACCGGGGTAGCCGCCCTGGGCGAAGCCGGCGTTGCCGTCCTGCGCGTCGGGCTTCTTCCGCAGCACCAGCCAGAGCACGAGACCGATGATCGCGAGCAGCAGGAGTCCCCCGACCAGGCCGAGGATCCACCAGGGGAAGTCGGAGCCCTCGTCGCTGTCCGAGTCCGCGGACGAGCCCGTGGTGCTGTCGTCCGTGCCGTCGTCGGACCCGTCGGTCGAGCCGTCCGTGGTCCCGTCACCCAGATCTGCCGCGGCGCCACCGGCGACCGCGGACCCGCGCGCGGAGAGCTCGGTCACCTCGCCCATCACGGGGGTCCACGTCACCGTGTTCCCGTCCACCTGGCCGTTGGTCTCGCCGACCTCGCCGGGGAACGTGATGGAGATGCTGAACTCGAAGCCCTCCATCATCTGGCGGGTCATCTCGTCCGACTCCGGGTCGGTGCCGTCGAGGCCCAGCTCCTGGTCGGACATGTCCATCGCGCCGCTCACCACGAACTCGTCGCCCTCGCGCGTGATGGAGAGCTCGTCGGTGGCGCCCGTCGACATGTCGGAGATCGGCTGGTCGCTGTAGGTCATCCGCGTGCCGGTGTAGCCGTCCTCGGCGTAGGGCTCCTGCGTCGCCCCCGGCGGGAGGTCCCCCTCCATCTCCGAGCCCATCTGGTCCCAGAGTGCCTGCGGCTCCTGGCCCAGCGCCTCGGCCGTCTCGTCGGAGATCGCCATGACGATCGTGCCGTCGGCGGTGTCGTCCTCGTTGAGCGTGAGGTCCATGTCGATCCTCATGCACCCTGCGAGGAACAGTGCAAGGGTGGCGAGGAGCGCGCCGAGTCCGAGTCGCTTGCGCAGTGGCGAGGGGTTCACCCGTCCAGCATGTCGTGGATCCGCGGCGGGGGCGAGGGTCGATGCCGATTTGAGACGAACGTCCGGCGACTTCATCCTCTGCGTCCGCAGTGCTTCGCCGGCACGGTCGGCGATCGAAGTTGAGCGGAATACACTCAACTTGAGGACCGTTCCACTGGTCAGACCCTGTCCCCTGATCAACCACCGGAGCCCCGATGGAGACGAAGTTCACCACCATGTCGCAGCAGGCGATCGGCGACGCGATCCAGACCGCCACCGCTGCCGGCAACCCCCAGCTCGAGCCGACCCACCTCCTGGCGGCGCTGCTCGCCCAGGACGGCGGCGTCGCCGTCGGGCTGCTCGACGCCGTCGGCGCGGACCGGCAGGCGATCGGCCAGCGGCTGCGCGCCGCGCTCGTCGCGCTGCCCACGGTGAGCGGCTCCGCCGTCGTGCAGCCCCAGCCGTCGCGGGCCACGTCCGCGGTGCTCGAGAACGCGGCGAAGGAGGCGCAGGGCCTCGGCGACGAGTACGTGTCGACGGAGCACCTGCTCATCGGCCTCGCCGCCGGGTCGTCCCAGGCCGCGACGATCCTCCAGCAGGCCGGCGCGCCGGCCGACGCGCTGCGTTCCGCGCTGCCCGCGGTCCGGGGGAGCGCGCGCGTGACGAGCCCGAACCCCGAGGGCACGTACAAGGCGCTCGAGCAGTACGGCACCGACCTCACGGCCGCCGCCGCCGACGGCCGTCTCGACCCCGTGATCGGTCGCGACTCCGAGATCCGCCGCGTGATCCAGGTGCTGTCGCGCCGCACGAAGAACAACCCCGTCCTCATCGGTGAGCCGGGCGTCGGCAAGACGGCCGTCGTCGAGGGCCTCGCGCAGCGCATCGTCGCGGGCGACGTCCCGACGTCGCTCCAGGGCAAGCGGCTCATCTCCCTGGACCTCGCGAGCATGGTCGCGGGCGCGAAGTACCGTGGCGAGTTCGAGGAACGCCTCAAGGCCGTGCTGGAGGAGATCCGGTCGTCCGACGGCGAGGTCGTCACCTTCATCGACGAGCTGCACACCGTCGTCGGTGCCGGCGCCTCGGGATCTGACTCCTCGATGGACGCGGGCAACATGCTCAAGCCCATGCTCGCGCGCGGCGAGCTGCGCCTCGTCGGCGCCACGACGCTCGACGAGTACCGCGAGCACGTCGAGAAGGACCCGGCGCTCGAGCGCCGCTTCCAGCAGGTCTTCGTCGGCGAGCCGTCGGTCGAGGACACGGTCGCGATCCTGCGCGGGCTCAAGGAGCGGTACGAGGCGCACCACAAGGTGACGATCGCGGACTCCGCGCTCGTCGCCGCCGCGACGCTGTCGGACCGGTACATCACCGGCCGCCAGCTCCCCGACAAGGCGATCGACCTCGTCGACGAGGCCGCGTCGCGCCTGCGCATGGAGCTCGACTCGTCGCCCGTCGAGGTCGACGAGCTGCAGCGCGCGGTGACGCGTCTGGAGATGGAGGAGGTCGTGCTCTCCGAGTCGACCGACCCCGCGAGCCTCGAGCGGCTCGAGCGCCTGCGCGCCGACCTCGCCGACCGCCGGGAGGAGCTCGCGTCGCTCACCGCGCGGTGGGAGGCCGAGAAGGCCGGGCACAACCGCGTCGGCGACCTGCGCGCGAAGCTCGACGAGCTGCGCGTCCAGGTCGAGCGCGCGATCCGCGAGGGTGACCTGGAGACCGCGGGCCGCCTGCAGTACGGCGAGATCCCGCAGGTGCAGCGGGAGGTGGACGAGGCCGAGCGTGCGGAGGCCGCGGAGGACGCGGCCGACGCGGTCGGCGGTGTGGACAGCGCGCCGATGATCGCGGACAAGGTCGGCGCGGACGAGATCGCCGAGGTCGTCTCGGCGTGGACGGGCATCCCCGCGGGCCGCATGCTCCAGGGCGAGTCCGAGAAGCTCCTGCACATGGAGGAGGTCATCGGCGAGCGCCTCATCGGGCAGCGCGCGGCGGTGTCCGCGGTGTCCGACGCGGTCCGTCGCTCGCGCGCGGGCGTCGCCGACCCGGACCGCCCCACGGGCTCGTTCCTCTTCCTCGGCCCGACCGGCGTCGGCAAGACCGAGCTCGCGAAGTCGCTCGCAGACTTCCTGTTCGACGACGAGCGCGCGATGGTGCGCATCGACATGTCGGAGTACTCCGAGAAGCACTCGGTGGCCCGGCTCGTCGGGGCGCCCCCCGGGTACGTGGGCTACGAGGAGGGCGGCCAGCTCACCGAGGCCGTACGCCGTCGGCCGTACTCGGTCGTGCTGCTCGACGAGGTCGAGAAGGCGCACCCCGAGGTCTTCGACATCCTGCTCCAGGTGCTCGACGACGGCCGCCTCACCGACGGCCAGGGCCGCACCGTCGACCTCCGCAACGTCCTCCTCGTGCTGACGTCGAACCTGGGCTCGCAGTTCCTCGTGGATCCGATGCTCGAGGACGCCGCGAAGCACGAGGCCGTCATGGGCGCCGTCCGCGCGAGCTTCAAGCCGGAGTTCCTCAACCGGCTGGACGACGTCATCGTGTTCGACCCGCTGAACCTCGAGGAGCTGGGCCGGATCGTGGACCTCAGCGTGAAGCACCTCGCGGCGCGCCTCGCCGACCGGCGGATCACGCTCGACGTGACGCCCGCGGCGCGCGAGTGGCTCGCGCTCGAGGGCTTCGACCCCGCCTACGGGGCACGTCCGCTGCGCCGCCTCGTGCAGCGCGAGATCGGCGACCGCCTCGCGCGGATGCTCCTCGCGGGCGACGTCGTGGACGGCGACGTCGTGCGGGTGGACCGCGACCCCGACGGCGGGGGCCTCGCTCTCGCCACGGAGGTCCTCACCGCCTGACGCCCGGCGACGGTTCGGCGGCCCGGTCGCGTCGTCGGCAGCTCGTGCTGCCGAACGGTGCTCGTGCTGCCGAACTGCGCTCGGGCTGCCGAACCGTCGCGGTGCACCCCTGTCGGTGCGCGCCGACGACGATCTCGCCATACTCAGGTGTGGCCAACCACCCGGAGACCTCAGAGACCGTCCAGTCCGCCGCCGAGCAGCGGAAGGACAGCAGGCCGTTGCGCTCGGCGGTGATCGTCAACCCGAACCGGGTCGAGGGGGTCGACGACCTCCGCCAGGAGATCGCCGACGCGCTCGCCGCGGCGGGCTGGCCCGAGCCCGCCTGGTTCGACACCACCGCCGAGGACCCGGGGACGGGCCAGGCGCGTCAGGCCGTCGAGGACGGCGCCGAGGTCGTGTTCGTCGCCGGCGGCGACGGCACGGTGCGCGCCTGTATCGAAGGGCTCGCGGGGACGGGCGCCGCGCTCGCGATCCTCCCGGGCGGCACCGGCAACCTGCTCGCGACGAACCTCGGGATCCCGACCGACTCGGTCGACGGCATCCGTCTCGCGCTCGACGGAGGGCGCCGGACGATCGACGTCGGCGCGGTCGACGGCCAGGTGTTCGCCGTCATGGCCGGGATGGGTCTCGACGCCGCGATGATGGACGACGCGCCCACCGCCCTCAAGGCGCGTGCCGGGTCGCTCGCCTACGTGTTCTCCGCCCTCAAGCACCTCGCCGACGACGAGATGCACCTCGAGGTGACGGTCGACGGCACGACCCGTCGCCGTCGTGCGCGGACCGTCGTGGTGGGGAACGTCGGCAGGCTCCAGGCCGGGACGAACCTCCTCCCCGACGCGGAGCCCGACAACGGTCAGCTCGAGGTCGCGATCATCGCGCCGCGCAACGTCAAGCACTGGGTCCAGCTGCTCTGGGGCGTCGTGCGCGGCAAGAGCCGGGTGCCGAGCCGCGAGGTCGTGCGCGGCCGGGAGATCTCCATCATCTCGGATCGGCCGCAGCCGCGACAGCTCGACGGCGACGTCATCGAGCCGTCCGAGCGGCTCGACCTGAGCGTCCGCCCGGACGCGCTCGTGGTGTGCGTCTACCAGCCCGAGGAGTCCGAGGATCTCGCCGCGGGCGGCCCGAAGAAGGGCTGACGCCGCGTTCCGGCAGGATGTCCCCATGAGCCATCCCGAGCCCCCACCTCCCGCGTCGCCGTACGGCGCGGGGTCCAGGCCGCACGACGGCGGGGCGTACCCTCCAGGCGCGTACGACGGCGGGGCGTACCCTCCAGGCGCGTACGACGGCGGGGCGTACCCGCCGGGCGCGTACGACGGCGTCCGCTCTCCGACCGGGCCGACCGGACCGTCCGCCCCGCCGCGCCGCTCGGGACTCGCGCTCGTGTCGTTCTGGGCAGGCGTCGCGACGGTGCTCGTCGGCGCCGTCTACACGCTCGCGCTGCCCGTCGTGATCCGGTCGATGAGCTTCACCTCGACGTCGTACGTCGCCCTCCAGGCCGGGCACGGCATCCTGTCCGTGGTCCTCGCGCTCGTCGCGGTGGTCACGGGGCTCGTCGTGCTCGTCCGGCGCGCGCCGGGGACGGGCTTCGCGGCCGCGGGCACGGCGCTCGGGGCGGCGGCGATCGTGAGCGTCGTGCTGGGTCTCCTCCAGGGCGTGATCCTGCGGACCTTCTGAACCGCTCCGACGCCGGCCGGCGCACACGACGACGTGAGGGTGCGAAGCGCCACGGTCGGGCGCACGGTGGGGCGATGAGCCCGTCCGGCGCAGCGACCACGCCACGCCGTCCCGGCGCGCAGGAGTGCGTCCCCGACGGCGCCGCCGACCTGCGCGTCGCCGCCGAGGCGGCGGGGCTCGGGGCGCGCGACGCGTGACGACCGCCGTCCCGGACGCCCCCGTCCGGCTCCCCGTCACGACCCAGCGGTGGGCGGCGCTGAGCTTCCTGCACTGGCCGGTCGACCCGATCGTCGTGCAGCGTGTGCTGCCCCGCGACCTGCGGGTGCAGACGTACGACGGCGCGACCTACGTCGGCCTCGTGCCGTTCCGCATGGAGGACGTGCGCCTCGGGCCGCTGCCCGCCGTCCCGGGCTGGTCGACGTTCGGCGAGCTCAACCTGCGCGTCTACGTGCGGGACGCCGCGGGCGGTGAGGGAGTGTGGTTCGACGCGCTCTGGTGCGAGCGCGCCGCGTTCGTCGCGGCGGCACGCGTCGCGGGGGTGCCGTACCACCGGTGCCGCGCGGCCGTGCCCGACGACGCGGGCGACGTCCGGCGGTACCGGTTCGCCGCGACGTCGCGCACCGCGCCCGTGCGGTTCGACGCCCAGGTGCGCGCGCACGAGGAGGTGGACGCGTCGTCGGGCCTGGTGCGGTGGCTCACCGCGCGCTGGGCCGCGTACGCGGTGCGCGCGGGGCGCACGTGGCGGATCCCCGTCGAGCACGAGCCGTGGACGCTGCGGCGCGGGAGCGTCGACCGTCTGGCGACCGACGCCCTCCGGCGCCTCGGCCTCGCGCTGCCGGCGGAGCCGCCGCTCGTCCATGTCGCCGCCCGGCCGGTCCACGCGCGCCTCGGGTTCCCGCGGCCCCTCTGACGGCGGTCACACCCCGGGCGTGACGATCCCGCGCTCGTACGTCCACACGACGAGCTGCACGCGGTCGCGCGCGCCGGTCTTCGTCATGATCCGGCTCAGGTGGGACTTCACGGTGCTCGGCTCGAGGAAGAGCGCCGTCGCGATCTCGGCGTTCGACGACCCGCGGCACAGCAGCGCGACGATGTCATGCTCGCGCGCGGTGAGCAGCCCGGCCGCGAGCTCGTCCCGGGTCGCGGGGGAGCGGCGGCGGGCGAACTCGTCGATGACGCGGCGCGTCAGCGACTGGTCGACGAGCCCGTCCCCGGACGCGACGCGCCGCACGGCCTCGACGAGCACGTCGGGCTCCGCGTCCTTGAGCAGGAACCCGCTCGCGCCGGCCTCGAGCGCGCCGAACACGTAGTCGTCGAGGTCGAACGTGCTGACGACGAGCACGGGCACGGGGTCGACGACGTCCGGCCCGGCGAGCGCGCGCGTCGCCGTGATCCCGTCGCCACCCGGCATGCGCACGTCCATGCACACGACGTCCGGCCGCTCGCGGCGGGCGACGCGCACGGCGTCCGCGCCGTTGGACGCCTCCCCGACCACCTCCAGGCCCTCGCTCTCGAGGATCACGGTGAAGCCGGCGCGCACGACGGCCTGGTCGTCGACGAGCACGACACGGGTCACGGGGTCTCCAAGGTGGTGGGGTCGCGAGCGAGCTCGGGAGCGAGGTCGGCAGCGGGTACGGCGGCTGACGCCGATGCGGAGGCGGGGCCCGTGGTCGTGGTGCGACGCGCGGGAGCGGCGCGCCGGTCCACCGGACCGGGCCGGGGGACGGTCAGGCGGACGCGCCACGCGCCGTCGGGCCGGAGCCCGGCGGACAGCGTGCCGCCGACCATCGTGGCGCGCTCCGTCATGCCGATGACGCCGTGCCCCGGTGGCCCGCCCGCCGGCGCGGGGGCGCTCGGGGGGAGCGCGTTGCGGACGGTGAGGACGAGCTCGGTCGGGCCGTACTCGCGGAGCACCTCGACGGGCCGGCCGGGGCCGTGCCGGCGCGCGTTCGACAGGGCCTCCTGGAGCACCCGGAACACGGTGAGCTGGGCGGTCGGCGACAGGTCCCACGGGTCGCCCCGCACCTCGTCGTGCACGACCGCGCCCGTCGAGCGCGCGTCGTCGAGCAGCGCGGGCAGGTCCGCGAGGGTCGGCTGCGGCGTGGGCTCGGCGGCACCGGACCCGCGCAGCAGGCCGACGACGAGGCGCAGGTTGTCGAGCGTCTCGCGGCCCTGCGCGCGGATGCGGCGCATCGACTCCTTCGCCCGTTCGGGGTCCGGGTCGACGAGGCGCTCCGCAGCAGCGGCCTGCACGACGATGCCGGACAGGTGGTGGGCGGCGACGTCGTGCAGCTCGCGCGCCATGCGCCCCCGCTCCTCGAGGACGGCGCTCGCGGCCAGGGCCTCGCGCTCGCGCTCTGCGCGGTGCACCCGGTCGCGCAGCTCGGCGAGCAGCGAGCGCCGCGTCGCCACGTACTCCCCGACGAGCGCCGCGACGAGGTAGGTCGCGAGCGCGTTGAGGAGCGCCCCCGACGCCTGTGCGGCATAGGCGGCGCCGCTCGTGCCCAGGTTTCCCACCCCGCCGAGCGCGAACAGGAGCAGCGCCTGCCCGACGGCGGCCACCGCCGCGGCGACGAGGCCCCGCCGGCGCGGCGCGTACGCGCCCGCGGAGTACGCGGCGACGAGCGTCGCCGGACCCTGGAACGAGACGTACGACGGCAGGATCGCGACGAGCGCGACCTGTCCGGCGACGGTGAGCGCGAGGCACACGACCGGGAACCGGCGTCGCACGACGAGACACGCGGCCTGCGCGACGATCACCGCCAGGACGGCGACGCGCTCGGCCGCCGTGACGACCACGACGTCCGGGCCCGCACCGAACACGGTCCCCGCCTCGGACGCGACGACCCGCTCGGTCCCGAGGAAGAGCGCGACGCTCACGAGCGCGACGACGCCGGCGAGGACGGCGTCGCGCCCGCCCTCGGTGCGCACGCCGAGAGCGGCGAGCCAGCGGCGCAGGGTCAGGGTCACGGACGTCTCCGGGGTCGGCGGGCGGGAGGGCGATGCGCTCACCCTAGGCGTCGTGCTGCGAGATCGGTCGCTCGGCGTGAGATCGGTCCGAGGAAGGACCGATGTCACGCCGACCGACCGATCTCGGTGAGCGAACGGCGGGTCACACGAGGTCGCGCCGCCGGAACGTCAATGCACCGCTGCCGAGCAGCACGGCGACCCACACGCACAGCCCCGCGAGCGCGGCGGCCACGCCGAACGGCGCGCTCCCGCCGAGGAGCTCGCCCGCGCCCTGCCCTGTCGTCGCGAGCGACGCGAGGCCGAGCGGGAGCCACGACGCGGCGGCGGACTGCCCGCCCGAGAGCAGCGTCACGACCGCCTGGACGATCGGCTCGACGAGCGCGAGCGCCCCGACGGCGACGACCGCCGCGACCTGGTGACGCACGAGCGTGCCGACCGCGAGCCCGAACCACGCGAGGAGCACGAGCACGACGAGGCCGCGGCCCCAGATGCCGAGGACCTCCGCGGGCGACAGCTCGAGGCGCGCGCCCGGCGTCGTCGCGATCGCGACGAGGAGACCGGCGGCGCTCACGACGGCGAGCGTGACGCCGACGACGAGCGCGACGGTCGCCGTCGCTCCCGCCTTGCCCGCGAGCACGCGGACCCGCGAGGGCTGCACGAGCGCCGTGGGGACGATGCCGCCGGTGCGGAAGTCCGTGGTCACGGCGAGGACGCCGAGCAGCAGCATGCAGACCGCGGTGATCCCGGTCGACCCGCCGCTGCCGCCACCGGTCGCGAGCACGTCGAGGACCGTCCGCTGGAACGCGGCCTGCGTCGGGTCGGCGAGCGACGAGAGGTCGGGGGCGAGGTCGGCGGGCAGGCCCGAGGCGGCCCCGTCCAGCGACCCGAGGCTCCCGAGGACGCGGGGGAGGGCGACGAGGAAGCCCTGGACGAGCAGCATCCCGGCGAGGGCGACCGCCCCGATCACCCACGCGGCGCGCGTGGTGCGGAGCTTGAGGATCTCGGCGCGGTACATCAGCGGACTCCTTCGGTCGTCGCGGTGAGGTCGAGGTAGTAGTCCTCGAGAGAGCGGTCGCTCACGAGGACGTCGAGCGGGCCGTCGGCGACGACGCGCCCCTGCCCGATCACGACGAGGTCGTCGGCGACCTGGCGCACCTCGGACAGCACGTGGCTCGCGAGCAGCACGGCACCGCCGTCGTCGGCGAACCCCCGCAGGAGGTCGCGCAGCCAGCGCATCCCCGCGGGATCGAGGCCGTTGGCCGGCTCGTCGAGCACGAGCACCTGCGGGTCGCCGAGCAGCGCGGCCGCGAGGCCGAGGCGCTGGCGCATCCCGAGCGAGTAGGTGCGCACCCGACGGTCGGCCGCGGGCGTCATGCCGACGAGCGCGAGCACCTCGTCGACGCGCCGCGCCGGGAGATGTCCGGCTGCGGCGAGCACGCGCAGGTGGTCGCGTCCCGTGCGGCCGGGGTGCAGACCCCCGGCGTCGAGGAGCGCGCCGACGGTGCGGGCCGGGTCGGGCAGGTCGTGGTAGGCGCGCCCGTGGACCGTCGCACTGCCGGCGGTCGCCGCCGCGAGTCCGAGCAGCACGTGCAGCGTCGTGGTCTTGCCGGCGCCGTTCGGCCCGAGGAGCCCGACGACGCGTCCCGGCTCGACCGCGAAGGTCACGTCGTGGACGGCGTCGAACGCGCCGAAGGACTTGCGCAACCCCGTGATCTGGACAGCAGTCACAGCGTCCCCTTCCGGTGGGCCGCACGGGCTCTCCGTGCGGTGACACCAGGCTCGCGGGGGCCGCCACGTGGCGTCTTGGGCCGCGTGGGGGAACCCGGCTTGCGACCTCCGGCGGACCCCGACGGGCTCGACGCCCGGCCGCCGGGTGGCCGTGCCGGCGTCGGCGCAGGTCACGGCGGCGGGCGTGACAGGGCGGGCGGGCATGGGGCAGTCTGGTGAACCCGACACGACCGCTCGGTGCGCTGCGTGCTGCACCGTCCGTCGGTCCCGACCGCGCTGGAAGGAGGCGAGGTGCACCGCCGTCCCGATCTGACCGACGAGTCCCGACCGGACTCCCCGGACCGCCCCGTCACCGGAGCGCCCGCCGCGAGCCACCGCGGAGCCGGTCGCGGGTCGCGCTCGACCCTGCCCTGGGGTGCGGTCGTCGCCGGCGCCGGTGCCGTGACGATCCTCGTCGCGGCGGCCGGTATGGTCGGCGCCGCGACCGGTGGGTCGCCGCCCGTCGTCGTCCCGGCGAGCGCGGCCGAGGACTGGGACGCCGGGGCGGACCCGGCGGTCGTGCCCCGCCCGGACGAGCCGCGTCCCGTCGTCACCCGGATCCCTCCTCCCGAGCCGGAGGACGAGCAACCGGCGCCGCGCCCGGCGCCGCGTCCGTCGTCGACCCCCGACCGGCCGGCCGAGACGCCCGCCGCACCGCCCGTCGTCGAACCGGCCCCGGCCCCGACCGGGAGCGCGTCACCGACCCCGGCCCCGACGCCCACGGCCACGCCCGCCCCCGGCCCCACCACGGAGCCCGACGCCCCCACGGCCACGTGGGTCCAGGAGCGCCTGCGAATCCACGGGATCGACGTCGAGGTCACCGGGACCCTGGACGACGCGACCGTCGTCGCGCTGCGCGACTTCCAGGAGGCGCACGGACTCACGGCCGACGGCCGGGTCGGTGCCGAGACGCGTGCGGCGCTCGCCGCCGCGCCGGAGGAGTCCGGCGGCGAGGCGACGAACCCGACCCCGCCGCCCACGACGGAGCCGACGGAGCCGACGACGCCCACCGAACCGACCTCGCCCGGCTCCACGACGAACAGCGAGGGCGCTGCGTCGTCGGTGCCGTCCGTGCAGTCGGAGCAGGTAGACCGCTCGGTGCCGACCGCAGCCAGCGTCGGGGCCGACTGACGGACGTCCTGTCGGTCGGCCCCGCCGCCGCGCGGGTCAGCCCGCGGTGCCTGTGGCTGCGGTGCCCGTGACCGCGGTGCCCGTGACCGCGGTGCCGTCGCGCTGGACGACGTACTCGACGACCTCGCCGCTCCAGAAGTGGAACGTGAGGGTCACGGGGGCCCCGTCGGTCACCTCGGCGAAGAACGCGGGCCGCAGGACGATCTCCTCGGCCGCCGCGTCCGGCGCGAACGCCACGTCGAACTCCTTGAACGCCGTCCACCCGTGCGGGCCGGCGTTCGTCCCGTCGGCGTAGCGCGCCTCCATCGTCGCGAGGCGGTCGCCGCGGAACTGCGTCGGGACGGCGAAGTCGTCCGTCGTGCCGGTCGCGTCGCCCAGGACGGGGACGTCGGCGCCGACCACTTCGATCCACCAGGGCAGCCCGCCCGCGTACTTCACGCGCAGGTCGGTCCGCGTGCCCAGGGTGCCGTCGCCCGCGAGGCGGTCGAGGAGCGCGGCCGAGAGGGTCAGGTCGTTCCCGACGAGCGTGTAGTCCCGTCCCTCCTTGAGCTTCCTCTTCCCGTCGTACAGGTCCCGGAAGCGCGTGCCGTTCGGCTCGAGCACGACCGTCTGCGCGGTCACCGCGCCCGCGCGGACGAACACCTGGTCCGTGGACGCCGTCCCGGAGCGCCGGTCCCAGCTCGTCGAGATGTGGCCGAAGAGCTCGGGGTCGCTCCACGTGAGCGCCGTCCGGTCGAGGTGCTGGCCGTTGTCCCACAGCATCGTCGTGATGCTCGTCGTCCGGGCCTGGTGGCCCAGCCGCTCGAAGAACTTGAGCTTCTCGCCCTGCTCGATCGTGCCGGTGTGCCGGTCGAAGCCGAGGAGCCCGTACTCGCCGAGGATCACCGGGATCCCCTGTGCGACGAACGTGTCGTGGACGCGCGCGAAGGTCCCGTCCATGTCGGCCCGGGCCACGTCGTCGAACCGCGTGCCGCCTGCGACGTTCACGCTGAACGGCCAGTAGCCGTAGTAGTGGAACGTCGCCGCGAGGTCCGGGTCGTCGAGCGCGTCGAACGTCTCGACGAGCGCGTCCAGACGGCCCTGGTCGGCGTTGGTGTGGAGCGTGGGCAGCACGAGCACGCGGTCCGCGTTGCGGCCGCCGGACGCGCGCACGACGTCGTGGAACACGGTGTTGAGCTCGTCGAGCAGCGCGTAGGCGGTCGCGTCGTCGACGCCCGCGAACTGCGGCTCGTTGATGCTCTCGAAGAGCACCGTGCGGGGCTGGTCGCGGAACCGCTCGGCGAGCTGCTCCCACGTCGCGCTGAACTGCGCGAGGACGGCGTCGTGGTCGGTGCCCATCTGGTGCGTCCACATCCACGAGTCGTGGTGGACGTCGAGGAGCACCGAGAGGTCCTCGTCGACCGCCCAGTCCACGACCTGCTCGACCCGGTCCAGCACGGCGGGGTCGATCGTGTAGTCCGGGGCGGGGCCCTGGTGCTGGCCCCACGTCACCGGGAGGCGGACGCTCTCGAAGCCCTGGTCCTCGACCTCGTCGAGGAGCTCGCGCGTGATGACGGGGTTGCCCCAGGCGGTCTCGTCCGTGCCGACGGCGTCGAGCGAGTTCCCGAGGTTCCAGCCGGGCTGCATCGCGGCGACGATCTGGTCCGCGGACGGCGTCGGGGCCGGTCGCTTCGTGCCGAGGTCCGCGGCGACGGCCCCGGAGATGCCGGTGCTCATGGCGGTGCTCGTCGTGGTGCCGGCGCTCGCGGTCGCGGGAGCCGCGAGGGACGCCGCGACTGCGACGGTCGCGGCGAGCGCCAGGAGGCGGGTGGGTCGGGATGGTGTCACGGGGATGCCCTTCGTCGCGCAGTCCGTCGCCCGTCGGGGTGCTCTCCGGCGAGCGGTCCGTCGGGGGCGGCGGATCCGTCGCCCCCGGTCTGGCACGCCTCGCCGCGGCTGTGCGGTCGAAGCGCTTCGATGGTCACCGTAGGGGACGACGTACCGTGGGGCAAGGGGCAGATCGGGCCGAGCGGGCGGACGGCTCGAACCGCTTCGCCCCGCCGGGCGCGCGTCGGAGCGCCGGTGGACCCCCGCGGAACCGTGACGGCCCCCCGACACCCGCTTTCCGGTCGGTAAGGTTCGCAGGACGGACGACGGATGGAGCAGGCGATGACGAGCGCGACGACCGGGACGGTCCGGGTAGGTGGCGGGCGCCGCCGGTTCGGTCCCGCGGACCCCGCACGCGGGTACGCGAAAGGGCGGGCCAAGCGCGAGCAGATCCTCCAGGCGGCGATCCAGCTCTTCGGCGAGGTCGGGTACCACTCGGCGTCGCTGCGCGAGCTCGCCTCCCGCGTCGGGATGTCGCACCCCGGGCTCCTGCACCACTTCCCGACGAAGGTGTCGCTGCTCGAGGCCGTGCTCGAGCACCGTGACGTCGTCGACCGGTCGGAGGTCGGGGAGGAGATCGAGGGGGGCACCGACTACGCCGACGCGCTCGTCGCACTGGTCGAGCGCAACAGCCTGCGCCGCCCCGTGGTCGAGCTGTTCACGGCCCTCGCGGCGGAGGCGACGTCGTCGGACCACCCCGCGCACGAGTACTTCGTCCGGCGGTACGCCACGACCGTCGCCGCCATCCGGGACGGGCTGCAGCGGTACGCCGACGCCGGGCGGTTGCGGGACGGCGTCGACGCCGCCGTCGCCGCCCGCCACGTCGTCGCCCTCATGGACGGGTTGCAGGTCCAGTGGCTGCTCTCGCTCGACAGCGACGAGGAGGGGCGGGTCGACATGGCTGCAGACCTCCGGGCGTACCTCCGGCTGATCCTCGCCGACTGAGGGCCACCGCCGGGGGCGGCTGGCTCTCAGCCGAGGAGATCCGCCGGCAGCGGCTCGTCGCTCGCGGCGAGGCACAGGCCGGTGCGGTCGCCGTCGCGCCACGACGCCTCGGTCGGTGCCCACACGACGCGCTCGACGTCCTCGGGCGCGGCGCCGCCGAGCGCCTCCGGACCGCACACGCGGGCGACGCGGCGCTCGACGGCGTCCTGCCCGGGCCAGACCTCGTCGGCGCCGAAGTCGGTGCGCGCGACGACCTGCGCGCGGTGCTCGTCCGCGCACGGGACCACGCGCACGCGCACGACCTGTCCGTCGGGCGGCAGCTCGTCGAGGCAGCTGCCGAGCACGAGCTGCCGGGCGTTCACGGTCGCGGGCTCGCTCACGTCGCCCGCGAGCGGGGTCCGCGCCTGCTCGCCCTGCCACCAGGCGAGCCCGCCGACGACCCACCCGAGCGTGACCGCCGCGCCGACGGCCATCCCGGTCAGCGCGAGCCCGCGCCCGCGCGTCCGGTGCGCGCGGACCCGGGACAGCGCGGCGCCGCCCAGGCCGATCCCGACGGGACCGAGGAGGAGCCCCGCCGGCACGCTCGCCACGGCCAGCGGTTCTGTGCGCGGGGGAGGCGGCGCCCACCCGGGCGCGTAGTACGTCTCGGCCGCGAAGCCGTTCGCCGTCGTCGGACGGTTCGCCGCGTCGCCGCGCGCGGCGACGCTGTCGCCGGAGGGCGAGGGCGAGGGCGAGGGCGGGGGCAGGGGCACCGGTCCGGCAGAGGGCGCGGGCGCGCCGGCCGGCGGCGCGTCCGGCGACCCTCCCGAGGGCCCGGGCGTCGGCGGGTGGTGCGGCCGGCCGTCGGGCGGCGCGAAGAGGTCGTCGCCCACGGTCAGACCCCGTCCGAGGCGATGCCGACGAGCAGGAGCCCCAGGACGACCGTGCCGACCGCGCCGACGGCGATCCCCGCGATCGCGAAACCCTTGCCGCGCTTGCCGTCACGCATCACCTGGTTCAGCGCGACGATCCCCAGGACGAGCCCGACGACGCCCGTGAGGCCGAGGCACAGGAAGAGGCTCGCGACGGAGACCACCATCGACGCGACCGCGAGCCCGTTCGTCGGCGTCACGAGGCCGTACGGCTGTCCGTACGCGCCCGGATACGCCGGGCCGTACGCCGGGCCGTAGCCCGGCGGGGGATAGCCGGGCGGCGGATAGCCCGGCGGGGGGTAGCCCGCCGCCGGGTCGCCCGACCCGGGGTACGGCGTCGTGCCGGGTGGCGTCCCGTACGGCGCCGAGGAGCCCGGACCGTACGGCGAGGCCGGTCCCGAGGACGTGGCCAGCGCTCCCGACGGCGGAGCGAACCCGTCGGCACCGGCGCCAGGAGCGGCGCCGCCGGCCGGCGGCGCTGCCGGGGTGACAGCGTCGTCCTCGGAGGGGAGGTCGTACGGCGACCAGGGCTGCTGCTGCGGGCGACGGGGCGCGTACGGGTCCGGGGTGTCGTCCGGGGAGCCGTACGGCGGGACGGGCGGCGTCGTCATGGTCACACCGTAAGTCGTCCGGGCGGTGGGCCGCGGTGGGCGCCCACAGGGCTGTGGAGAGGTCGCGGGTCAGTCGGCGAGGTCGACGACGACGGGGACGTGGTCGGACGCGCCCTTGCCCTTGCGCTCGTCCCGGTCGATCACGACGCCGGTCGCGCGGGCGCGCGCCGCGGGCGACAGGTAGGCGAAGTCGATCCTCATGCCCTCGTTCCGGGGGAAGCGCAGGCGCTGGTAGTCCCAGTAGGTGTAGGTGCGCTCCGCGGGGATCGCCTCGCGCGTGACCTCGGTATACCCCGCGGCGCCGAACGCCGCGAACGCGTCGCGCTCCGCGGGCGTCACGTGCGTCTTGCCCGCGAACTTCGCGACGTCCCAGACGTCCGTGTCGAGCGGCGCGACGTTCCAGTCGCCGACTAGGGCGACCTGCGCCGAGGGGTCGTCCGCCAGCCAGCCCGCGGCCCGGTCGCGCAGCTCGTCGAGCCAGCGCAGCTTGTACGCGTAGTGCGGGTCGCCGACCTCGCGCCCGTGCGGCACGTACAGGCTCCACACGCGCACGCCCCCGCACGTCGCGCCGAGCGCGCGCGCCTCGACCCGGGCCGGGTCCCCGAAGGCGGGCTGACCGGGGAAGGACGTCTCGACGTCGTCCAGGCCGACGCGCGAGACGACCGCGACCCCGTTCCACTGGTTCACGCCGACGTGCGCCACCTCGTACCCGGCGTCCTCGAACGGACCGGCCGGGAACTGCACGTCGGTGCACTTGGTCTCCTGGAGCGCCAGGACGTCCGTGCCCGACCTCTCGAGGAACGCGACCGCCCGGTCGACGCGGGCACGGATCGAGTTGATGTTCCAGGTCGCGAGGCGCACGAGGACCAGCCTAGGCGCGCAGGGCCGCACGCCGGCATCCCCGGACGCCCGGCCGTCGCCGCGACCGTAGGCTGTGGCCATGGCGACAGCACTCATCACCGGCGCGAGCGCCGGACTGGGCCTGGAGTTCGCGTGGCAGCTCGCCACGGCGCGGCACGACCTGGTCCTCGTCGCGCGCGACGAGGCGCGCCTGGACGAGGTCGCCGGGCAGATCCGGGCCGCCGCGGGCGTCCACGTCCAGGTGCTGCCGGCGGACCTCACCGTGCCCGACGACGTGGCCCGGGTCGCGGAGCGCCTCGCCGCCTCGGGCGACGGCGAGGAGCGCCCGGTCGGCCTCCTCGTCAACAACGCGGGCTTCGCGACGCACCAGCGCTTCGTGGGCGGGGACCTCGACGTCGAGCTCGGCGCCCTCGACGTCATGGTCCGGGCCGTCCTCGTCCTGTCGCACGCCGCCGCCGGGCAGATGACCGTGCGGGGACGCGGCGCGATCCTCAACGTCGCGTCCGTCGCCGCGCTCACCGCGGGCGGCACGTACGCCGCCGCGAAGGCGTGGGTCCGCACGTTCACCGAGGGCCTCGCGGTCGAGCTCGCCGGCACCGGCGTGAGCGCCACCGTGCTGTGCCCGGGGTTCACGTACACCGAGTTCCACGAGCGCGCCGGCATCGACATGTCCGGTCTGCCCGACGTCGCGTGGCTCGACGCCGACCGCGTCGTCGCCACGGCGCTCGCGGACGTGCGTCGCGGCGTCGTCATCTCGACGCCGTCGACCCGCTACCGGCTCGCCTCCGCGGCGCTGCGCGCGATGCCTCGCTCGGCCGTGCGGGCCATCGGTCGGTACCGCTGACGGTGGAGCGTCGCGCACCGCTAGGGTGAGCGGCGCGCGGGGGCGACCGACCCCTGGGCGGGAGGGGGAGGTCGTGGGACCCGACGTGGGGTTCGGCGAGATGTCGAGCATGTTCACCGTCGTACCGATCATCATCGGAGCGGCTGCCGTCCTGATCTTCGGGTCGGCGATCGTGCGACTGGTCCGTGGTGTCACCGGGCGCGGTCGGGGAGGCGCGGAGAGCGGGCCGAGCGTGCTCCGGGCGCCGGACGCGAGCTGGCAGCGCACCGCGCGCGACGACTCGCTCGTCGACCGGTACCGCGGCGGGCCGTTCGCCGCCGACGGGTTCGAGCGCGGCGCGGTCGACGTCCTACGGGGCACCGTGCAGGGGCACCCGGTCACCGCGTTCACGTACGAGTGGCACACGCACGAGTACGAGGGCTCCGGCATCGGGACGGACTCGTCGCGCCGGCGCGTCGTCGTCCGGCGAGCCGCCCCGATCATCGCGGTCGAGACCGGTGGTGTCGTGCCGCGGCTCGACCTCAAGCCGGAGGGTGTCCTGGGCGGTCTCATGAACCGGGTGACCGGCGGGGAGATCGAGGTCGGCGACCCCGAGGTCGACAAGGCGTGGACCATCCGTGGCGTGGACGGCGAGCGGACGCGACGGTTCCTCGGTCCCGACGTGCGGGGCCTGCTCATGTCGTCGTCGCTGCGCGGCGAGCGGATCGTGCTCGACGGGGCGTACGCGTTCGTGTGCACGTCGACCGACGTCGCGGCCGTCTCCCGGGACCTCGTGGCCCTCGTGCGGAGCGGCCTCTCGGCCGCCGACGGGATGCCGCCGTCCGCGCCTGCCGCCGGGTCGCCGGGGCGGGCCGTGTCCGACGCCCCGGACTGGGGCACGCCCGGTCGCGGGTGACCCGACTACTCTGGCGGTCGTGACTACCGATCTCTCCTCGACCCCGCGCGAGCAGCTGCTCGACCTCATCCGCGATCTCGCCGTCGTGCACGGCAAGGTCACGCTCTCCTCGGGCAAGGAGGCGGACTACTACGTCGACCTGCGCCGCGTGACGCTGCACCACCGCGCCGCGCCGCTCATCGGGCACCAGCTGCTGGACCTCCTCGAGGAGCGGGGACTCGGGACGGCCGAGGTCGACGCCGTGGGCGGGCTGACGCTCGGTGCGGACCCCATCGCGACGGCGCTCCTGCACGCTGCGGCGTCGCGCGGCCAGGACCTCGACGCGTTCGTCGTGCGCAAGGCCGCGAAGGCGCACGGGATGCAGCGCCAGATCGAGGGGCCCGACGTCGTGGGTCGCCGCGTCGTCGTGGTGGAGGACACCACGACCACGGGCGGGTCGCCCATCGCCGCGATCGAGGCCGTGCGCGCCGCCGGTGGCGAGGTCGTGGGCGTCGCGACGATCGTCGACCGCGCGACGGGCGCGGGCGAGAAGATCGAGGCGCTCGGCGTGCCGTACCACTACCTCTTCAGCCTGGAGGACCTCGGGCTCGCCTGACCGGACGGGCCGGTCGACGGGTCCGGTCAGACCAGGTCGACGAGGTCCGCGACCGAGTCGACGACCTTGCTCGGCCGGAACGGGAAGCGGTCGACCTCGGACATGCGGGTCGAGCCCGTCATGACGAGGTACGTGTACAGGCCCGCCTCGATGCCCGCGACGACGTCGGTGTCCATGCGGTCGCCGATCATCGCGGTGGTCTCCGAGTGCGCGTCGATGCGGTTGAGCGCGGACCGGAACATCATCGGGTTCGGCTTGCCGACGAAGTACGGCTTGCGGCCCGTCGCGGACGTAATCATCGCCGCGACGGCGCCGGTCGCGGGGAGCGGCCCCTGCTGCGACGGGCCGGTCGTGTCCGGGTTGGTGCAGATGAACCGCGCGCCGCCGAGGACGAGCCGGATCGCCTTGGTGATCGCCTCGAACGAGTAGGTGCGCGTCTCGCCGAGCACCACGTAGTCCGGGTCGGACTCCGTGAGCGTGTAGCCGGCCTCGTAGAGCGCCGTCGTGAGGCCTGCCTCCCCGACGGCGTACGCGCTGCCGCCCGGGATCTGGTCGTGCAGGAACTGCGCCGTGGCGAGCGCCGAGGTCCAGATCGCCTCCTCGGGCACCTCGATGCCCGACGTCGCGAGCCGGGCCCGCAGGTCGCGCGCCGTGAAGATCGAGTTGTTCGTGAGTATGAGGAACGGGCGCCCCTTGTCGCGGAGCGCCTTGACGAACTCGGCCGCGCCGGGGATCGCGTGGCCCTCGTGCACGAGGACCCCGTCCATGTCGGTGAGCCAGCTCGAGATCGTCCGCGTCGGCTGATTCGTCATCGTGCGCCCTCCGTCGTGGTGCCGTCCGCGGCCTCGTCCGCCCGCGGGCCGGTGGTCGGGTCCGCGTCGCCGGCGAGGTGCTGACCGGTGACGACGTCGGCGACCTGCTCGAGGACGGGCTCCGGCTCGCGCCGCGCGGCGCGGCGTGCGCGCCACACCTCGACGACCATCGGCAGGACCGACAGCGCGACGATGAGCAGGACGAGCGCCTCGATGTTCTCGCGCACGAACGCGAGGTTGCCCAGGAGGTAGCCGAGCACCGTGAGGCCCACGGCCCACAGGAGCGCGCCGAGCAGGTTGAAGCCGACGAAGTGCTTGTAGTCCATCCGACCGACGCCTGCGGCGACCGGCGCGTACGTGCGGACGATGGGCACGAACCGTGCGATGACGATCGTGCGCCCGCCGTAGCGCTCGAAGTAGACGTTGGTCTGGTCGATGTACTTGCGCTTGAAGAACCGGGAGTCCGGCTTGTCGAAGATCTTCGGACCGGCGGTCCGCCCGATGAGGTACGCCGTCTGGTCGCCGAGGAACGCCGCGGCGAAGAGCAGCGCGAGCAGCAGCGGCAGGCTGATCTGCAGCGAGTCCTGCGCGACGAGCGCACCCGCCGTGAACAGCAGCGAGTCGCCCGGCAGGAGCGGGAAGAGCAGACCCGTCTCGATGAAGACGACCAGCACGATGCCGACGAGCGCAGCGTCCCCGAACCGGTCGATGAGCGACTGCGGGTCCATCCAGTCCGGCCCGAGGGCGACGACGTGCCCGCCCGTGCCGGCGGCGGCGAGGTGTGCGACGCCGTCGGGCAGCGCGCCGACGAGCTCAGGAAGGGTGCTCACGGGGCCTCAGCCTAGCGGGGGAGGGCCCACGGACCGGTGTGCGGGGCGGACGCCGCGCCCGCGTCCTCGGCGTCCGCCCGCCCCGGGGCACAATGTCCCGCATGACGGCGAGCGCGGCGGACGACGAGCGCGAGGTCGGCGTCGGCCCGTGGCCGGGCGGCCGGGAAGCGTGGCCGACCGACCCGCGGTACGACCCCGAGCTGCTCGAGCACGGCGACCGGCGCAACGTCGTCGACGGCTACCGCTACTGGACGGTGGAGGCGGTCGTCGCGGACCTGGACGCCCGTCGGCCCGCGGACCGCTTCTTCCACGTCGCGATCGAGAACTGGGCGCACGACCTCAACATCGGGTCCGTGGTGCGCACGGCGAACGCGTTCAACGCGGCGGGGGTGCACGTCGTCGGCCGACGGCGCTGGAACCGGCGCGGCGCGATGGTCACCGACCGCTACCTGCACGTGCACCACCATCCCGACGTCGGGCACCTCGCGGCGTGGGCGGAGGCCGAGGGACTCCCCGTGCTCGGCGTCGACAACGTCCCGGGCTCGGTGCCGATCGAGGGTTTCGCGCTGCCGCGCACGTGCGTCCTGCTGCTCGGCCAGGAGTCCTCGGGGCTCACGCCCGAGGCCGTCGCGGCGAGCGAGGCCGTCCTGCACATCACGCAGCTCGGCTCGACGCGCTCGCTCAACGCGGGCGCGGCCGCCGCGATCGCGATGCACTCGTGGGTCGTGCAGCACACGGACGCCGGGGGACCACAGGTCGAACGGCCCTGACGGCCCTGCGGCCATCCGTGCCAGACTTTGACCGACAACACCACCCCGCACGACTCCCCAGGAGCTCCGCATGCCCATCGCAACCCCCGAGGTCTACGCCGACATGATCGACCGGGCGAAGGCAGGCAAGTTCGCCTACCCGGCCGTCAACATCACGTCGTCGCAGACCATCACCGCCGCGCTCCAGGGCTTCGCCGAGGCGGAGTCCGACGGCATCATCCAGGTCTCGGTGGGTGGCGCCGAGTACGCGTCGGGCTCGACGGTCAAGGACCGCATCTCCGGCTCGCTCGCGCTCGCCGCGTACGCGGCCGAGGTCGCGAAGAGCTACCCCGTGCAGATCGCGATCCACACGGACCACTGCGTCAAGAAGAACCTCGACTCCTGGGTCCGTCCGCTCCTGCAGATCGAGGCCGAGCAGGTGAAGAACGGCGGCCTGCCGACGTTCCAGTCGCACATGTTCGACGGCTCGGACATCCCGCTGGACGAGAACCTCGTCATCGCCGCGGAGCTCCTCGAGCTCTCGCAGGCGGCCCGCACGATCCTCGAGATCGAGGTCGGCGTCGTCGGCGGCGAGGAGGACGGCCACGAGGCCGAGATCAACGAGAAGCTGTACACCACGGCCGAGGACGGCCTCGCGACGGTCCGCGCGCTCGGCGCCGGCGAGAAGGGCCGCTACCTGACGGCCCTCACGTTCGGCAACGTGCACGGCGTGTACAAGCCGGGCGCCGTGAAGCTGCGCCCGTCGATCCTCGCCGAGATCCAGAAGACGGTCGGCGCGGAGATCGGCAAGGAGAACCCGTTCGACCTCGTGTTCCACGGTGGCTCGGGCTCCACGGCCGAGGAGATCTCCGAGGCGGTCGACCACGGCGTCATCAAGATGAACATCGACACCGACACGCAGTACGCGTTCACGCGCCCCGTCGTCGGCCACATGTTCGGCAACTACGACGGCGTGCTGAAGATCGACGGCGAGGTGGGCAACAAGAAGGCCTACGACCCGCGCGCCTGGGGCAAGCTGGCCGAGGCCGGCATGGCCGCCCGCATCGTCGAGGCCGCGCAGCAGCTGCGCTCGGCGGGCAACAAGCTCCGCTGACACCCCCGGCGGTCCCGCCGCACCTCGCCGCCCTAGGTCGGGCGCGCGATACGAGAAGGCCCCCGGTCTGCGGACCGGGGGCCTTCTCGCACGTCTCGGTGCCGGTCAGGAACGCGCGCCGGTCAGGAGCCGGGCGTGCCCGGCCCGTCGGCGGCGGGCTCCTCGAGGTCGAAGCCCGGGTCCGTGTCGACGATGTCGAGCAGCTCGCCGATGCGGGTCACCTCGAGGAGGAACCGGACGGTCGGCGGTGCGCGGAGCACGCGGACACGGTGCGGGCCGCGCGACGCCAGGCGGGCGAGGAAGGCGACGCCCGACGAGTCCATGAACGTCACGTGGTGCGCGTCGATCTCGACGGGCAGCCCCGAGTCCTCGGCGGCGGCGGTCGCCTCCTGGAGGTCCGCGCCCAGGTCGGCGTCGATCTCTCCCGACAGGACGATGCGGGCACGGGTGGTGCCCACGATGACGTGCACGCTCGCCGGGTCGCCCGACCGTGCAGGGTCACCGGCGACGCCGACCGGCCGGTCGGCGGACGAGGAGGTACCTTCGCGCACGGCGCTCCTTTCAGCGGCTCCAGGACCGTTCCGGTCTCGGGAAGCACCAATCTACGGTTGAATGTCCAGTCGGGACAGTAACGCGACCGGAGCGTGTGCAGCCAGATGCGACCGCCAGGCGTCCGCAGGACGACGGCTGACGACCGCTCACGCGCAGAGCAGACCGTCGGAGGTGAGGATGGGCGGACCGCTGGGACTCGGCACCGACCTGCCCGCGCACGTCCTCGAGCTGTGCACCCGCGCCATGGACAGCGCGGGCGTCGCGATGTTCGTCACGGGCCCGCGGTCTGCGGGCATGCCCCTCGTCTGGGTCAACCGGGCGTTCGAGCGGGACACGGGTTTCGCCGCGCAGGACGTCGTCGGGCGCAGCCCGCGCGCTCTCGAGTCGCTGCTCGCCGAGCCGGTCGAGGTGGACGAGCTCCGGGCCGCGATCATCGCCGGACGTGAGATCACCCACACCGTCCGGGCCCGACGGCGCGACGGCCAGCCCGTGTGGGCCCAGCTCTCGCTGTCCCCGATCCTTGGTCCCGAGGGCGAGGTCACGCACTGGGTCGGCGTCCAGGTCGACGTGTCGGACCATCTCGAGCGGTACGCCGCCCAGGTCGCGTCGCTCGCGCTCGAGCGGCGCGAGCGGGCGGTGCTCGACGTCGTCGCGCGCAGCTCGGACCTGCTGGCCGATCTCGACCAGCCCTACGCGCTGCGCGACATCACGAGCCTCCTCGCCGGCTACGTCGTCGACTGGGCCGGCTTCTACCTCAACGACGACGGGCTGCGCTTCGCGGACGGCGTCGACACGTCGGCCCCGCCCAGCGGGCGCGGGCAGCGCCACGGCCGCTACACGCCGTGGCTCGGGTCCCAGGGGCGCCCGGGCGTCGCCGAGACCGACGCGCTCGGCGACGCGGCCGTGACCGACGAGTCGTCCCCGCGGCCGCGCCTCGTCGACGTCCCGGACCGCGTCCAGGACGTGCTCGACGGTCGGATCGAAGGTCCGGTCGAGCTCGACCTGACCGCCGAGTTCCCCCAGTGGTCCGCCTCGGGATGGCTTCGGCGCGACCTCGAGCACCGGCTCTCGCGCCTCGCGCGCCGCCCGCGCGCAGTGACGGTCACCGCCGTCCCCGGCCGTCGGCGCATCCTGGGGCTCCTCGTGTCGTGCGGGGACGAGGACGGCTCGGGGCCGCGCGGCGTCGACACGGAAGCGCGTGAGAGCGTCCGCACGCTCCTGCAGGTCATCGCCCGGCGCGCGGGCACCGCGATCGACAACGTCCGGCTCTACGCGCGCGAGCACCGCCTCGCGGAGACGCTGCAGCGAGCCATGCTGCCGGAGCAGGCGGACATCACCGGTCTCGACGTCTGGACCTACTACGCGCCGAACTCCGAGCACGCGCAGGTCGGCGGCGACTGGTACGACGTCCTGCAGATCACCCCGGACGTCGTGGGCCTCGTCATCGGCGACGTCGTGGGTCACGACGTCGAGGCGGCCGCCGCGATGGGCCAGCTGCGGTCCGTCGTGCGGTCCTACGCCTACGAGCTCACCACCCCGGGACCGGTCCTCGACCGGGTCGACCAGCTCGTCCAGGGCATGCGCATCCCGCGCTCGGCGAGCCTCGTGTACGCGGCGCTCACGCGTCCCGACGCGACGGACCCCGAGGACGCGTGGCGCATCGAGTACTCGCGCGCCGGCCACCTGCCCCCGCTGCTCCTGCGCGAGGGCACCGTCACCCAGCTCGACGACGCCGGGGGCGCGCTCGTCGGTTTCGGTGGGCGGACCCGGTCCACCGGGGAGGTGTCGCTGCGCCCGGGGGACACGCTCGTCTTCTACACCGACGGGCTCATCGAACGCCGGGACCGCGCGCTGCGCGTGGGGCTCGACGCTCTCGTCGCCGCGTCCGCCGCCGTGACCGCCGTGGACGCCGCAGGGGTCGGCGAGGAGCTCCTGTCGCGGCTCGCCGACGCCCCGGAGGACGACGTCGCGCTCGTCGTCGTGCGCATCCCCGACCCGGTGGGCGACGCGACGGCCGTCGTGCTCAGCCCGCGCAGCCGCCGGTGGCTCCTGCCGAGCGAGCCGGCGTCCATCGGGCGGGCGCGGCACGCCGTCGTGCGCACGTGCCAGGCGTGGGGGGTCAAGGACAGCGCCAACGCCGAGCTCGTGGTGTCGGAGCTCGTCGCGAACGGCGTGCTCCACGGCTGGGGCCACCTCGCGCTGCGCCTGTTCGACACGGGCGACGGGATCCGGGTCGAGGTCGAGGACTCCAACCCCGCGCCGCCCGTCCCGACGGACGGCCACGCCAACCGCATGGGCGGGTTCGGCATGCAGATCGTCGAGCGGCTCGCGGACTGGGGCTGGCGGCCGACGGCGTCCGGCAAGCTCGTCTGGGCGACGCTGCGGCCCCAGTCGGCCTCGCGCCAGACCTGACCTGCGGCCGTCAGGCCTGGGGCTCGACCTTGGCGAACCCTGACGGGGGCGTCGCGGGCTCGCAGCGGTGGTCGGCGTCGATGCGGAACAGCTCGAGCGCGCCGCAGACCTCCAGGACGAAGAGGTCGCGGTCGTCGCAGCCCCGCAGGACCGTCGCGCCGCCGCGCTTGCGGCCGGAGTCGGCGAGCGAGATGAGGAACGCCGCGCCCGTCGAGTCCATGAACGTCACACGGCACATGTCGATGACGAGCAGCTGCCGCCGCAGCCCGACGACGCGCGCCGCGATCTCCGGGAACTGGTCGCGCTCGGCGAGATCGAGGTCCCCGGTGATGACGAGCGTCGTCGTCGCGGGGGAGGTGGCGATCTCGATCATGCTGTCGACTGTAGACGCGGCCGAGGGGCCCTGCACCCCGCGACCCTGCGACGTGCGCCGACGCCCGAGGCCGACGGCGCCCGCTCAGCGCAGGGCGCGCACCTCGTCGGCGGACGTGCCGGACGCGCGCAGGAACTGCTCGCAGCGCTCGGCCTCGTCGACCTCGCCGATGTAGGCGGCGCACTCGGCGAGCGCGAGCAGCGCGCGCAGGAAGCCCTGGTTGGGCACGTGGTCGGCGGGGATGGGTCCCTGGCCGCGCCAGCCCGCGCGCCGGAGCGCGTCGAGGCCGCGGTGGTACCCCGTGCGGGCGAACGCGTACGCGGTCACGGCGCCCTTCGAGCCGTTCTCGTGGAGGTAGTCCTCGGCGAGGAACGCCCAGGCGAGCGACGACGAGGGCTCGCGCGCCGCGATCTCGTACGGGTCGCCCCCGGCGTCGAGGCCGTCGCGCACGGCGGCGAAGTCGTCGGGGAGACGGACCGGCGCGGGCCCGTCGAGGAGGTTCTGGTGGGAGTCGCTCATGGCCCCATTGTGCCGAACCCGGGGTTGCGCGGCTCCCGAGCCTGCCGAACCCCGGGTTGTGCGGCACGAACGGCCCTCGGCGGCGCACAACCCCGGGTTCGCCAGTCCGCGGGCGGCGCGCCGTGGACGGCCTGCGCCCCGAAGGTCAACGACCGGTAAACTCATCGCGGTCCCCGGGTGACTGCCGCCCGGGGGACGCCTCGGGCCCCGCGGGAGCCGCGCCGTCGGGCACGACCGGCACCTGTCGCGCGATCGACGCGCGCACGACATGACCGGCCCGAGGAACAGGCAGTCGAAAGTGGGGAATCCATGCCAGGCGTGGTGCTCGTCGGTGCCCAGTGGGGCGACGAAGGCAAGGGCAAGGCGACCGACCTCCTCGGGTCGCGCGTCGACTACGTGGTGAAGTTCAACGGCGGCAACAACGCCGGCCACACCGTCGTCATCGGCGACGAGAAGTACGCGCTGCACCTGCTCCCTTCGGGAATCCTCTCGCCGGGTGTCACGCCAGTCATCGCGAACGGTGTCGTCGTGGACATCGAGGTCCTGTTCCAGGAGCTCGACGACCTCATCGCGCGCGGCGTCGACGTCTCGAAGCTGCTCGTCTCGGGGTCGGCGCAGATCATCGCGGGCTACCACCGCACGATCGACAAGGTGAGCGAGCGCTTCCTCGGCAAGCGTCGCATCGGCACGACGGGACGCGGCATCGGTCCGGCGTACGCGGACAAGATCAACCGCGTCGGGATCCGCCTGTGGGACCTGTTCGACGAGAAGATCCTCGCGGAGAAGATCGAGGGCTCGCTCGACCAGAAGAACCACCTGCTGGTCAAGGTCTACAACCGCCGGGCGATCACCGTCGACGAGACGCTCGCGGAGCTGCTGCAGTACGCGGAGCGCATCAAGCCGATGGTCGCCGACACGTCGCTCGTGCTCAACAAGGCGCTCGACGAGGGCAAGAACGTCCTCTTCGAGGGCGGCCAGGCGACGATGCTCGACGTCGACCACGGCACGTACCCGTTCGTCACGTCGTCGAACGCGACGGCGGGCGGCGCGCTCACGGGATCGGGCGTCGGGCCGACGCGCATCAGCTCCGTCATCGGCGTCATCAAGGCCTACACGACGCGCGTGGGCGAGGGCCCGTTCCCCACCGAGCTGTTCGACGCGAACGGCGAGTACCTGCTCAAGCAGGGCGGCGAGTACGGCGTGACGACGGGCCGCGCCCGCCGCTGCGGCTGGTACGACTCCGTCATCGCCCGCTACGCGACGCGCGTCAACGGCATCACCGACATGGTGCTCACCAAGCTCGACATCCTCACCGGGTTCGAGAAGGTCCCGGTCTGCGTCGCGTACGACGTCGACGGCGTGCGCCACGACGAGATGCCGCTCGACCAGACGGCGTTCCACCACGCGACGCCGATCTACGAGGAGCTCGACGGCTGGTGGGAGGACATCTCCGGCGCCCGCACGTTCGAGGACCTGCCGGTCAACGCGCAGCGCTACGTGCTCGCGCTCGAAGAGATGTCGGGGACGCGGATCTCGGCGATCGGCGTCGGCCCGAGCCGCGACGCGATCATCCCGCGGCACGACCTCATCCACTGAGAGCCGACCTGTCAGCGTCCCTCAGGTCTTCCGGCCGGTGGGACGCTGACAGGTCGCGCGGGCGACGTCGGTAGACTCGGCGCCCGTGAAGATCCTCGTCGTCGGGACCGGTGCCCGCGAGCACGCCATCGTCCACGCCCTCGCGCGCGAGGCCGGCCGCCTCGGCACCGCACCGCACGAGATTCACGCGGCGCCGGGCAACCCGGGGATCGCCGACCACGCGACGCTGCACCCGGTTGACCAGCTCGACGGCGCCGCGGTCGCCGGGCTCGCGACGCAGCTCGGGGTCGATCTCGTCGTGGTCGGCCCCGAGGCGCCGCTCGTCGCAGGCGTGGGCGACGCCGTGCGCGCGGCGGGCATCCCGGTGTTCGGCCCGTCGGCGGAGGCTGCGCGACTCGAGGGCTCCAAGGCGTTCGCCAAGGAGGTCATGGCTGCCGCGTCCGTCCCGACGGCGCTCGCCCACGTGTGCACGGACGTGGACGAGGTCGCCGCCGCGGTCGACGCGTTCGGCCCCCCGTACGTCATCAAGGACGACGGCCTCGCCGCGGGCAAGGGCGTCGTGGTCACGGAGGACCGGCAGGCGGCGCTCGAGCACGCGGCCGCGTGCTTCGCGTCCCCGCGCGTCGCCGCGGACGGGACGCCCGAGGACCCGCGCGTCGTCGTCGAGGAGTACCTCGACGGCCCCGAGGTGTCGCTGTTCTGCCTGTCCGACGGCGCGACGGTCGTCCCGCTGCAGCCCGCCCAGGACTTCAAGCGCGCGTTCGACGCCGACGCCGGCCCGAACACCGGCGGCATGGGCGCGTACAGCCCGCTGCCGTGGGCGCCGGAGGGGCTCGTCGACGAGGTCGTCACGCGCGTCGCGCAGCCCACGATCGACGAGATGGCGCGGCGCGGGACCCCGTTCGTCGGGGTCCTCTACGTCGGCCTCGCCCTGACGAGCCGCGGGACGCGCGTCGTCGAGTTCAACGCGCGCTTCGGCGACCCGGAGACGCAGTCGGTGCTCGCCCGGCTCCTCACCCCGCTGTCCGCGCTGATGCTCG
Organism: Cellulosimicrobium sp. BMG9.23; assembly: GCF_059159985.1. Classification (NCBI taxonomy): domain Bacteria; kingdom Bacillati; phylum Actinomycetota; class Actinomycetes; order Micrococcales; family Promicromonosporaceae; genus Cellulosimicrobium; species Cellulosimicrobium sp. BMG9.23. Next base: position 214,790 of record NZ_JBZGBZ010000002.1, on the reverse strand, counting down.
CCGCGGCGCAGGGCCGGCTCGCCGAGCAGCCGCGGCTCTCGTGGTCCGACGACGCGTCGGTCACCGTGGTCGTCGCGGCGCACGGCTACCCCGGCGCGGTCCGCGGCGGCGACCCGATCGCAGGAATCGAGGCGGCGGAGGACGTCGAAGGCGTGCACGTGCTGCATGCCGGGACCTCGCGCGCCGACGACGGCGGGCTGGTCGCGTCGGGCGGGCGCGTCCTGTCGGTGGTCGCCCAGGGCGCGGACCTCGCCGAGGCGAGACGCCGCGCGTACGCGGCGGTCGATCGGATCGTGCTCCCTGGGTCGCACCATCGCACGGACATCGCGGCGAAGGCGGCCGCGGGCGAGGTCACGCTCGCACGCTGATGCCAGCCGTCGGACGACCACGCCCGACCTGGCTGCGCCGTCGAACGCGACTCTCCGCGCCGTCGAACACGACCTGGCGGTCGTTGTCCGGCTGATGACGACCGCCAGGTCGTGTTCGGAGCTACCGGGGGATGCCGGTCAGGTCAACCGAGCCGCCACTTCTGGTTCGCGCCTCCGTGGCAGTCCCACAGGATGAGGCGCGCGCCGTCGTTGCTGTTCCAGCCGTCGACGTCGACGCACTTGTTCGCGTTCACCGACACGAGGTCGCCCCCGCCGCTCAGCACGAACTGCTGCGCCGGGTGACCGCTGCAGTTGACGAGCTGGATCGTCGCGCCGTTGACCGTCGACCCCCACGCGACGTCCATGCACTTGCCGCCGGCGCGGACGGTGCCGTCGCCGGGGAAGGTCCACTGCTGCGCCGCCGTGTTGTTGCACGTCCAGAGCTGCAGCGCCTTGCCGTCGGAAAAGTCGCTGCCCGGGACGTCGATGCACTTGTCGGCGTAGCCGACGATCGGGCGCGCACCGGACCCACCGGTCGTGACGAGTGAGAGCCCGTAGGTGTCGAGGATGGGACGCAGCGGCTGGAAGATCGAGTTCCCGCCGTTGCTGCAGCTCCCGCTCCCGCCGGACATGACACCCTGCGCCTGGTTGCCCGAGATGACCGAGCCGCCCGAGTCGCCGCCCTCGGCGCAGGCCGTCATCGTGACGAGCCCGTAGACCGGCCCGTTCGAGTAGTTCACCGTGACGTTCTTCGCCGTGATGGTGCCGCAGCGCCAGCCCGTCGTGGCCCCGGACCGGCACACGGCCGCGCCGACGGGCGCCTCAGCCGCGCCGGCAACCTCGACGGTGCCGCCCGCGTAGTTGTTCACCTGCGGGACGGGAGAGAACCCGCCGTCGACACGCACCCACGCGTAGTCGTTCCCGGGGAACGACGACGCCTGGACGGTGCCCATCCGCGCCCACGACGCCGTGAGCGACTCCTGGCCGGCCGAGCCGCAGTGGCCGGCGGTCACGAACCCGCCCTGGACGGCGAACCCGATGGAGCAGGCCGCGCCCGACGAGGCGCCCGGGTTCCGGGTGATGTACCGGTCGCCGCCGCGGACGTCCGCGACGGGCTCGTACGTGGCGGCGACGACCTCGGTGCGCACGGCTGCTGCGTCCACGTCGGCGCTTGCGACGAACGACTCTGCGGCCTGCGCGTCGACCGCCTGGACGACGACCTCGTTCGTCGTGACGTCGACGTACCAGGCCTGGACGGCGTCGGGGGCCGCGGCGTCGCCGAGCGCCTGTGCGGTCGCGTCGAGCGCGTCGAGGCTGCGGTCGACGACGACGGCGTCCGCCCCCGTGGCCTCGACGGCCGGGAGCAGGGACGCGTCGGTGACGGCCACGACCGGTTCTCCGGCCTCCGCGTCGACCCAGGTCCCGGCGTACGACGAGCCGAGCTCGGCGCTCAGGGTCTCCTCGATGGTCCCGGTGACGACGTCGAGCGTCAGCCGTTCGTCGATCTCGCCGGGGTCCAGGTCGAGGTCTCGCGAGAGGGCCCGAAGCTGGCCCGCCGGCAGGTCGGCAGAGCCGGGGGCGACGTCGGCCGGCGCGCCGCTCGCCCCGGTCGTCGTGGTGGTGGCCGGCATGGCGGGCATGGCCGTGGCGGTCGACGCCGAGCCGACGCCCGCGACGACCAGGCCGAGGCTCCCTGCTAGCGCTGTCAGGCGGAAGTGCAGCTTTCCGTGGTGCATCGTTGCCTCCGTGGTGCGGAACAGCGACGCCGCACTCATCGGCGACGTCGCGGACGGGTGGTGCTGATCCGTGCTGATCCGTGCTGCTGCCCCGTGAGCGGGGCGTCGTGCTCTGTGGGAGAGACTCTGTCGTCGATGAGAGAGCGCTCCCACACACGTTGTAAGGCACCTTAGCAAATGTCGGGACGATCGTCACGACGCCTTCTCACCGACGACGATCCGCGCTGTCGAGCACGACGTGGGGTCGTCATCCGACCGCAAGCGATCCCCCGTGTCGTTCTCGGCGGGGGCGCAGGGGACCGCACCTCGGACGGGTCTGCGGGGGTCGCGACGGGCGGTGGGAGAATGGGCGACGTGACCGACACGCCCCTGGATCCCGCACCGGTGCTCTCGCTCGGCGAGGCCGACGCGTTCGACACCGCCGCGCTCGACCTGCCCGGCTGGCGGCACGTGTACTCCGGCAAGGTCCGCGACCTCTACGAGCCGGACCTGCCCGCCGTCGGTGGGGTCCACCCGCTCGGCGACGTGGTGCTCGTCGTGGCGAGCGACCGGGTCAGCGCGTTCGACCACGTGCTCTCCCCGGGCATCCCGGACAAGGGCGTCGTGCTCACGCAGCTCAGCCTGTGGTGGTTCGAGCAGCTCGCGGATCTCGTGCCGAACCACGTCGTGTCGACCGAGGTGTCGGCCGAGCCGGGCGACGGCCTGGTCCCCGACGTGGTCGCGGGCCGCGCGATGATCTGCCGACGGCTCGACATGTTCCCGGTCGAGTGCGTCGCTCGCGGCTACCTCACGGGCTCGGGCCTCGTCGAGTACCGCGCCGGCGGGGCGGTGTGCGGCGTGCCGCTGCCGGACGGCCTGGTCGACGGATCGCGCCTGCCCGAGCCGATCTTCACGCCCGCGACGAAGGCCGCCGTCGGCGAGCACGACGAGAACGTCTCGTTCGAGGTCGTGGCCGAGCAGATCGGTGTCGAGGACGCGACGCGCCTGCGCGACCTCACCCTCGCGGTGTACGCGCGGGCCGACGAGATCGCGCGCGAGCGCGGCGTGATCCTCGCGGACACCAAGCTGGAGTTCGGGGTCGACCCGACCACGGGCGCGACGGTGCTCGGCGACGAGGTGCTCACGCCCGACTCGTCGCGGTTCTGGCCCGCCGACCAGTGGGAGCCAGGCCAGGCTCAGCCCAGCTTCGACAAGCAGTACGTGCGCGACTGGCTGGCGTCGCCCGCGTCGGGCTGGGACCGGTCCGGCGACGCGCCGCCTCCGCCGCTGCCCGCTGACGTCGTGGCGCGCACGCGGGACCGCTACCTCGAGGCCTACGAGCGGCTCACGGGTTCGTCCCTGGCCTGACACGACATCGCTCACGCCGTCCGCGCTCCGGCGCGGAGGTAGGTGTGCCCGCTCGGCGCCGTCCACCGGACCGTGCCGTCGCCCAGGAGCGCGGGACGCCACCCGTCGCGCGCCCGCACGACGTGGTGGTGCCGGCACAGCGCGACGAGGTTGTCGGCTGCGTGGGCGGACTCGTCGCCGGGCCGCGGCGCGACCACGTGATCGAGGTCGCACCGGAACGCCGGCACGGCGCACCCCGGGAAGGTGCACGTCACGTCCCGGGCGAGGACCGCGGCGACCGTCCGTACTGACGGGCGGCCCGTCGTTGCGGGCTCGGTGGTGGGGGGGAGTGGTGGTGCAGCCAAGACCGGTCTCCGTCCGCTGGGGTGATGAGCGTGCGAGGGCGGGGAAGGGGCAGGACCCCGCCCTCGCACGCGTGGTCGAGCGTGCGTCTCGAACACGTGTTCGAGAATAGCGGCACTCTCCGACACCGTCCTGCGAGGGCGTCGCGGTGACCCGACCAGAGGCGCAGGCCGACACGCGCCGTGGCGCGTGGCGTGGACGACGGCCGTGACGTGAGCGGGGCGCGGGTAGACTGACCGCGGAATCCCGCCGTCGGCTCCCGCTCGCTCACGCCGTGACGTGCCGCCACGTGCTGCACGCGCCAGTGACCGGGATCCCGGAGCCCCGGCCCTCCCGAACTCTTCGCCAAGGAGCACCCGTGGGACGCGTCGTCGTCGAGGTCATGCCCAAGCCCGAGATCCTGGACCCGCAGGGCAAGGCCGTCGTCGGGGCGCTGCCGCGCCTCGGCTTCACCCAGTTCACGTCGGTCCGTCAGGGCAAGCGGTTCGAGCTCGAGGTCGAGGGCGACGTGACGCCCGAGGTCCTCGCGGCCGCGCAGGAGGCCGCCGTGAAGGTGCTGTCCAACCCGGTCATCGAGGACGTCGTCCGCGTGGCTGACGCCGTGACCGACCTGTCCGACACTGCGGGCACGGCCGCGGCTTCTCAGGGCCTCGCCTGATGACCGCGTCCTCCGCGCTCGCGACGGCGCGCGTCGGCGTCGTCACGTTTCCCGGCACGCTCGACGACCGCGACGCGGCCCGTGCCGTGCGCCTCGCCGGCGGCGAGGCCGTCCCGTTGTGGCACGCGGACGCCGACCTGCACGGCGTCGACGCGGTCGTCCTCCCGGGCGGGTTCTCCTACGGCGACTACCTGCGTGCCGGTGCCATCAGTCGCTTCGCCCCGGTCATGGAGTCGCTCGTCGACGCCGCGCAGGGCGGGCTGCCCGTCCTCGGCATCTGCAACGGCTTCCAGGTCCTCACGGAGGCCCACCTGCTGCCGGGCTCGATGATCAAGAACGACCACCTGCACTTCCTGTGCCGCGAGCAGGTCCTCGTCGTCGAGAACGCCGAGACGGCCTGGACGCGCGACTACTCCGCGGGCCAGCGCATCACGATCCCGCTGAAGAACCAGGACGGGCAGTTCGTCGCCGACGACCGCACCCTCGACGAGCTCGAGGGAGAGGGTCGTGTGGTGTTCCGCTACGACGGCTGGAACCCGAACGGCTCGCGCCGCGACATCGCCGGCATCTCGAACGCTGCGGGCAACGTCGTCGGGCTCATGCCGCACCCCGAGCACGCCGTCGAGGCCGGTTTCGGCCCGGCCTCGGAGGCGGGCCCGCGTGCGGGCACGGACGGCCTGGGCTTCTTCACCTCGGTGCTGAGCACGCTCGTCCACGCGTGACGGTCACGGCTCACGGGGCCGACGGCGCACGCACGGCCGCGGCCCCGGGCGTCACCGTGTCGGTGGTCCCGGGGGACGACGCCGACGCGCTCGCCCTGTTCGCGCGCCAGCAGGCCGAGCTCGCGCAGCGGTACGGCGAGCCCGACAGCGGGGCGTTCGACGCCACGGAGCTCGTCGCGGCGCTCGTCGTACGCGACGGGACGGAGTCGGTGGCGTGCGTCGCGCTCCGCGACGTCTCGGGGACGCCCGACGGTCGCGGCGGCCACCACGCGCCGTCGACCGGCGAGGTGAAGCGCCTCTTCGTCGTGCCCGAGCACCGGGGGCGCGGGCACGCCCGGACTGCCATGCGGGCCGCGCACGAGCACGCCGTGGCGACCGGACTTCGACACCTCGTCCTGGAGACCGGCACGCGGCAGCCGGAGTCGATCGACCTCTATCTCGACCTCGGCTACCTCCCGACCGAGTCCTACGGCCACTATGCCGGCGACCCGCTGTCCCGGTGCTTCGCCCTCGACCTCAGCTCGGGGCCGTCCGAGCGGCAGGGGGCCGGTCCGGGAGCGCCCGACGGGATCGAGGTGCGTGCGGTGCCGTGGGACGACACCGACGCCTTCGCGCTGCGTCGCGAGATGCACGACACGTCGTCGACGGTCCTGTACCCGGAGCTGTTCGCCGGGCTGGAGGCCGCGGGCGGGTTCGACGCCGTGGACGCCCGTCTCGGCGCCGCCTCCGTGGCGACATTCGTCGCCTGGTGGCGCGACGAACCGGTTGGCTGTACATCGCTGCGACGCGTGGCACCCGGCGTCCGTGACGTCCACGGCGAGGCGCTCGAGGTGAAGAAGCTCTTCGTCCGCGAGGCGGTGCGTGGGGTGGGTGTCGCACGGGCGCTCATGGCTACGGTCGAGGCCGAGGCGCGTCGGCAGGGCGCGACGACGCTCCTCCTGGAGACCGGCATCCGGCAGCCCGGTGCGATCACGCTCTACCGGTCCCTGGGCTTCCGCGCCGTCCTGCCGTACCCGCCGTTCGACCGCGGCGACAACGGCATCGCGCTCTGCTTCGCCAAGCCGCTGCGCTGATCCAGGCGCCCCCGTCCCGAGTTGTCCTGGTTCGTACCGGGCCGACCCGATAGTGTGGTCCGCGTGATCTCCGCCCTCTCCGGTGCCTACTCCGTGCCCGCGCTCGTCGGCGAGCTGCTGGGCTGGGTCTTCGGAGCCGTCGCGCTCGTTCCGGGCGGCATCGGTGGCCTGGCCACGGAGGCTCGGGAGATCGCGACGGACTGGGGCATCCCGGTGGCCGAGGTGACCGACCTCTACGCCGCGTTCCCCGCGCGGCTCCTCCTCGCCGTGGCCGTGGTGGCGCTCGTGGGCGCGACGACCGCCGTCGTCCACGGGGTGCGCGAGCGGCGTCGGGCACGCGCGCACACCGGGCGCTGAGCCCGGCGCTCATCAGCCCGCGACGACCAGCGGCCGGACCTCCTCGCCGAGGAACCGGACGAACGCGTCGAGGTCCGGTTCGTCCGCGGTCGGCTGGACCGCCACGGCGCTCGCGCCGGCGCCCGCGAGGGCGAGCACCCCGTCCGCGATCGCGCGCGCGTCGCCACCCGCCCCGATGCCGATCCCGGCCTCGCGCCCCCAGAGCGGCACCTCGCGGTCGACCCGCTCCTGCGCGCCCGGGCCTGTCGCCGCGATGAGGGTCGCGTGCACGTCGGGCTCCGGACGCCCCGCGTCGTGCGCCGCGGTCCGGACGGCGTCCACCGTCTCGCGGACCTCCGCCGGCGTGAACGCGTTGGCGAGGATCAGACCGTCGCCGAGCTCGCCCGCGAGCGCGATCGACCGAGGGCCGACGCCTCCGAGCCACAGCGGGACCGGCTCGGTGGGCGGCCAGTCGAGACGGACGTGGTCGAGGGTGACGTACCGGCCCGACGTCGTGACCTCTTCGCCCGCGAGCAGGGCGCGCAGCGCGAGGGTGTGCTCGCGCAGGAGCGTCAGGGGTGACGAGACCCGCACGCCCGCCTGACCCATCCACTCCTGGACGCCGTGCCCGACCCCCGCGACGAACCGCCCGGGGAACATGCGCCCGAGGTTCGCGACCTCCATCGCCGTGATCGCCGTGCTGCGCAGCGGTGCGGGCATGAGCCCCAGCCCGACGCGCACGCGGTCCGTCCAGGCGAGCGCCGCCGCCGCGGACGCGAGGCCGCTCTGCTTGAAGCAGTCCTCCCACACCCACAGGTCGTCGAGGCCGGCGGCCTCGGCGCCCGTCGCGAGCGCGCGCAGCGACTCCGGGGGATGGGTGGGGACGTAGGCGATGCCGAGCCGTGGTGTCGTCATGCCCCCCATCGTGCCGTGAGCCTCGGACACTCAGGCGTCGCGCTGACGCGCTCGCGACCGACCGCGGCGCGGAGGGTGCGCGAGCCGGTCCGCCTCGGCGAGGAACGCGAGCTGTGCCACGACGCTCTGCCGGGCGGCGCCGAGCACCGACGGGTCGACGTCCGCGTAGACGTGCGCCGTCACGCGCTCCGCTGCGGACTCGTCGCCCGGCGCGAGGTCGAGCGCCGCGAGCGCGGCACGCACCTGGGCGAGCCGCTCGAGCCGATGGGTCCGGTACGCGCGCACCCGCTCACCGAGGTCGTCGATCACCGGGCCGTGACCGGGGAGCCCGGTCGTCCGCCGGTTCCCCACGACGGACTCGATCCGGTCCAGGCTCTCGAGGTACCTGCCGAGGGATCCGTCGGGCTCGGCGATCACGGTCGTGCCCTGCCCGAGGATCGTGTCCCCCGTGAGCACCGTGCCCGACGGCGCCCCGGGACCGGGCGTCTCGTCCCCGCGTGCGTCGTCGCGAGGTGCGTCGTGCCCGGGTGCGTGGGGTCCGGTGGCGACCGGGCCGTCGTCGGGCAGGACCAGGCAGACGGAGTCCGCGGTGTGGCCGGGCGTGGCGAGCACGGCGACGCGCACACCGGCGACGTCGATGGCCTCGCCGTCCACGAGCGGCTGGCCGTCGTGGCAGTGCGCCGGTTGGACCGCGCGGACGGGCGCACCCGTGAGGGCGCGCAAGCGGGCCGACCCCGCGGTGTGGTCGGCGTGCCGGTGCGTCACGAGGATCAGGGCCACCGGCCCGGCCGCAGCCAGTGCATCGAGGTGCGCCGCGTCGTCGGGCCCGGGGTCCACGACGACGCACGTCTGTGCGCCGGGTGCGCGCAGGACGTACGAGCGCGTGCCGTCGAGCGTCATGGGTCCTGGGTTGTCGGCGCGCACGACGGAGGCGAGCCGGGTGACAGGAGTAGGCGCGGACATCTCAGATGACCCGGACGGGGCCGGGGTAGCGGCCGAGGACGGCGTCGTGGGTGACGAGCGTGTGTCCCGTCGTCAACGCCTGAGCGATGAGCAGCCGGTCGAAGGGATCGCCGTGGATCTGGGGTAGTGCCCTCACTGCGGCAGCCGCGATCCCGTCCACGGCCAGCTCGACGAGTCCGATGTCGAGGGCGGCCTTCCGCGCCTCCACCGGATCCACGGTGAAGTCCGGTCTGCCGAGGGAGGCCTTGATCGCGATCTCCCAGACGTTCACCGCGCTGAACCACACGTCGTTCTCGGGGTTCTCGAGCTCGTCGAGGGCCGCGTCGGGCAGGTGTCGAGGCTCGTACAGGGCCCAGAGCAACAGGTGTGTGTCGAGAAGGATCGTCACTCGGAGCCCTCGAACATCGCGATGATCTCGTCCTGTGCCCAGGTGTCGAAGTCCGGCGGGATCGTCGCTCGCCCGGCGAGGATGCCGAGGCGGCGCCGAGCGCGCGGGCCGGAGGCCGCGGCGGTGAGGCGCGCGACCGGCCTGCCTGCGCGCGCGATGAGGATGTCCTCGCCCGCCTCGACCTCGGCGAGCAGGCGCGACAGGTGGGTCTTCGCCTCGTGGACGTTGACGGTCTTCATGGTGCCTCCGCGCCGCGTGCAGGCCTGGGACCAGCGGACTAAGCCAGGTTAGTCCATCTCCGGCCGGCGCGGAAGGGCCGCAGCCTGAGGGGCGCCCGGTCAGGCGCGGTGACGCAGGACGGCGGGGCGGCCCTCGTCGTCCCACTGCGAGAACCGCCCATCGATCAGCGGGCCGACGAGGTCGTACGTCTCCCACGTGTCCGGCACGCGGTAGACGTCCTCGGGCTCGCCGTCGCCCGGGCTGACGGCGTCGACGTAGTCCTCGAGGTAGAGGCCGCCGCCCTCCTCGTCGTCCTCGTCGCCCACGTAGTACGCGAGGGCGAACGCTGCCGCCTCCGGGTCGAGGTCGTCGGTGACGAGCTTCCCGTCGCACGACTCGTGGACGAACCGGCCACCGGTGAGCTCACGGTTACGCAGAGCGGCGAGCTCCTCGGCGGCCTCGTCCTCCAGGTCGTCGGAGACGCGCCCGCCGAGCACGGCCCACGCGAGGAACACCCCGATGTGGGTGGCGCCCGCCTCGGGGCCGGCCTCGGGCGGGAACCCCTCACCATCGGAGTGCCAGGACGCGTCGTCGAGCTTCGTCGTCATGGCGGCGACGCTACCCGAGGGCACCGACGAGGAGCTCGAGCGTGCGGGCGCGGCCAGGGGTCGCGTCGAGCGGCTCGTCGGCGCGGGACGCCGCGACGGGGACGACCATGATCTCGTCGACGCCGTGGCGGTCGGCGAGTCGGCGGAGCTCGGCGGCGGCGTCGTCGGGCGTCCCGATGATCCAGCGCGACCGCATGGCCTCGATGGTCTGCTCGGCCAGCGCGTCGAGCGGCGTCGCCTGCGCGTCCTCGACGGTCTCCAGCGCCCCGAGCGCCTGACCGGACCGCAGGCGCGCCATCATGCGCAGCTGCGGCAGCGCGCGGGCGTGCGCCTCCTCGGCGGTCTCGGCGACCACGACGTTCGCCGTGAGGAACGTGCGCGGCTCCGGGTGCGCCTCGCTCGGGCGGTAGCCCTCGCGGTAGAGCGCGAGGATCTCGTCCATCCCCTGGCCCGAGAAGTGGTTGGCGAACACGTACGGCAGGCCGAGCTCGGCGGCGAGCCGGGCCGAGTAGTCGCTCGACCCGAGGAGCCAGACGGTGGGCGTGCTCTCGGCGGCCGGGGTCGCGTGGACGTCGTAGACCTGGCCGCTCGTCAGGCGAAGCTGCGCGCCCTGCGGGCTCATGAGCGCGAGGATGTCCGTCACGTGCTGCGGGAAGCGGTCGACGTCGGCCGTCGGGCCGGTGATGCGCAGGAGCTGGGTCACGACGGGGTCCGAGCCCGGCGCGCGACCGAGACCCAGGTCCACGCGTCCCGGCGCGATCGCCTCGAGCGCCGCGAACTGCTCCGCGACGACGAGCGGCGCGTGGTTGGGCAGCATGACGCCGCCCGAGCCGACCCGGATCCGCTCGGTCACCGACGCCGCCGCCGCGATCATCACCGGGGGCGTGGACGCCGCCACCGCGGCCATGTTGTGGTGCTCGGCGAACCAGTAGCGCTCGAGCCCGAGCCGGTCCGCGAGACGGACGAGATCGAGCGAGGAACGGACGGCCTGGGCGCTCGTCTGGCCCGAGCGCACGGGCACGAGGTCGAGGACGGACAGGCGAGGGCTGGGGGACGCCGCGGCGTCGGGCGAGGTGCTCATCACGAGGGACAACCCCGCCGCACCGGACGCGCATTCCCGCCGTCCCCGGGCTGCGCGCGCGCCGGATGGCGGTATCGGACCGGGAGCGGCATCATCGGCAGCACAAGGCGGTGCGGTGGTCGCGACGATGTGGCGACCGCATTGGGGGACGACGACCCTGGGGCGAGGGGAGCGGCCGTGGACGACGACATCAACTTCCACGCCGATGTGGTGCTGTACTACGACTTCGACGGCATGCCGATCGACGAGCGGACCTGGCACGAGCTGCGCGGCGACGACCGGTCGGTCGTGGGTCTCGACGTGGTCGCGGGCTGGTCGGTGTTCACGCGCTGGGTCGGCTACGACCGGTCCGAGGGCCGCATGCCGCTCATGTACTCGACGCGTGTCGAGCCCGGCGGCCTGTTCAGCTCGTCCTTCACGCGCAGCGGCGCCGAGGTGCTGCACCAGCACGTGGTCGACGCGCTCGTCCAGGGCAACCCGGCGTCGCGCGCGCTGTTCGACGTCGAGCCGTGGGAGTACCCGGGCTTCGCGTGACCAGCGACAGGGAGCGTCAGTCCCGGACGGCGGCGACCGCCTCGATCTCGACGAGCTGGTCGTCGTAGCCGAGCACCGTGACGCCGAACAGCGTGCTCGGCACGTCGTGGTCGCCGAACGCGTCGCGGACGACGTTCCACGCGGACACGAGATCCGCCTGCCGCGTCGACGCGACGAGGACGCGCGTGCTCACGACGTCCTCGAGGGTGGCGCCGGCCGCGGCGAGCGCGACGACCATGTTCTCGACGCAGCGCGCGGCCTGTGCGGCGTGGTCGCCCGGGCCGACGGTGCGCCCGTCCGCGTCGAGCGGGCACGCGCCTGCGAGGAAGACCAGCCGCGCATCCGCCGCGACGGTGGCCGCGTAGGCGTACTCGGCGACGTCGGACAGCTCGCTCGAACGGACGAGGGTGACGTTCTTCGGCACAGGACCTCCAGGTGGGAGTCGAGGGTCAGGGACGGCACGTCCTCGGGCGACGTCGCATCGTCGCACGCACGCCACCCGCGCTCCAGGGCTTTCAGCCGGTCCCGAGCGGTACCCGCAGGCCGCTCGCCCGGCGCACCGCGTGCCCGACGGCGGCCCGCACCGCAGCCTCGCTCCCCACCACGCGCACGGCGTCCTGGGCGCGCGTGACCGCGGTGTAGAGCAGCTCGCGCGTGAGCAGCGGCGAGGTCTCGGGCGGCAGGAGGAGCGTGACGCGGCGGAACTGGCTGCCCTGCGCGCGGTGAACCGTCATCGCGTGCACGCTCTCGACGGGAGGCAGGCGGTGCGTGCGGACGCGCACGGGAGCACCCGGGTCGCCGAACACGGCCACGACGCCGTCGCCGTCGGCGACCAGGACTCCCGTGTCGCCGTTGTAGAGGCCGACGTCCGGCGCGTTGGTCGTCACGAGCAGCGGCCGGCCGGCGACCCACGGCGTGTCCGTCGCGGGGCGCTCGGTGGCCTCCTCGACCCACGCCTCGACCTGGGCCGCCCAGCGGGTGCGCCCGGCGGGCCCCCGGCGGTGCGCGACCATGACGCGGTGCTGCGCGAGGGCTGACAGCGCCCCGGTGGGGTCACCCGCCCGGGCGGCGGCGACCAGCCGTCTCCCCGCGGTGAGCGCGTCGTCCCGGATCGCCGCGAGCGCGACGTCGCCGGGCTCGCCGTCGGGGGACTCGAAGAACTCCACCGAGTCGTCGCCCGCGCGCAGCAGCTCGAGGACCCTGTCCGCCTCGCCGCGCCGGATCGCCTCGGCGAGCGGCAGGATCGCCGAGCCGCTCTCCTGCCGGTGCACCGTGCGCAGGCGGACGACACCGTTGCCCAGCGCCGAGCGGTCGTCCACCTCGCCGTCCGTGGGCGGCGGAGCGTCGGCGAGGGCGCCCTCCGCGACGGCGCGGACCGCTGTCGCCGTCGGAGCGGCAGAGACGGGCGGGCGGTTCACCAGGTCGCCGAGCACCGCTCCTGCCTCGACGGACGCGAGCTGGTCCGGATCCCCGACGAGGACGAGCCGCGCGTCGGGCCGCAGCGCCTCCAACAGCCGCGCCATGAGCGGCAGGGCGACCATCGACGTCTCGTCGACGACGACCACGTCGTGCGGGAGGTGGTGGTGCGCGTCGTGCCGGAACCGCGTGGTGCTGCCCGGCCGATAGCCGAGCAGGCGGTGCAGCGTCGAGGCGACGGGCGCCCCGACGCGCTCGCGGTCCGCCGGGTCGTCGAAGCGCGAGACGACATCGCGCACCGCCTCCTGCAGGCGCGCGGCGGCCTTGCCGGTGGGGGCGGCGAGCGCGACCCTGAGCGAGCTGCTCTCGACCGACCCGCCGACGGGCCCGCCGGTCCGCTGCCCGGCCGGGACGGCGGCGTCGTGCAGCACGGCGAGAAGCCGGGCGACGGTCGTCGTCTTCCCGGTGCCCGGTCCACCTGTGAGGACGGTCAGGCGCCGGTGGGCGGCGTGGGCGGCCGCGAGGCGCTGGCGGGCGTCGCGCTCCGACGGGAACAGCCGGGCGAGGGCGGTCTCCAGGCGGCCGTCGTCCACGGGGAGGTCCTCGGCGGCCAGCCGTCCGTCGATGTCGCGGCGCACCGCGAGCTCGTCGCGCCAGTACCGGTCCAGGTAGAGCAGACCGCCGACCCAGCGCGCGGGCCTGTCGTCGGGCGCGTCCAGCCCGGCCGCGACGAGCGGGCTGCGCGCGACCGCTTCGACCCAGGACGCGTCGTCGGGCCACGGCAGGTGCGCGGCCTCGGTTCCCGCCGCCTCCTCGTCCTCGGGCAGGCGTAGCGACGGGTCGTCGAGGCGCGCGCACACCGACCCGTTGCGGACCGCGCGCACGGCGAGCGCGACGGCGAGCAGCACCTGGTCGTCGCGCTCGCCCGTCAGGCGTCCGAGCCGCAGCGCGACGCGCAGGTCCGTCGAGGAGACGACGCGCGCCGCGTTGAACGGCGCGAGCCACGTCGGGACGCCGACGGCGAGGCGTGGGTCGCCCTCGTCCATGGACGCCACCGGCGTCGGCACGGCGTTCGCCGACCTGGTACCGAGGGGCCGCGAGGTGTCGGCGGGAGTGGTCATGCGCGGCCTCCGTCGAGCAGGGTGGACAGGGCGACGACGAGCCCGGGCGGCGGGGTCCACGCGACGACCCCGTACGGCGCGCCGTCCGGTCCGACCGGCGTACCCGGCCCGGCCATGCCGCGCACGAACAGGTACGCACCGCCCGCGAGGTCCTGGTCCGGGTCGTAGCCGGGCAGCCGCCAGCGCAGGTAGCGGTGGAGCGCCACGAGGTAGAGCACCAGCTGGAGCGGGTAGTGCGAGGCGAGCATCGCGTCGCGCGTCGCCTCGGGGCGGTAGTCGGCGACCGTCAGCGGCAGACCGGGCGGACCGACGCGGTTCGTCTTGTAGTCGACGACGAGGTAGCGGAGCCGCCCGTCCGGTCCGGGCACGCGCAGCACCGCGTCGATCGAGCCGGTGAGGTAGCCGCGCAGCGGCACGCCGTCGGACACCGTTGCCCCGGACTCGTCGGCGAGCGCCGCCAGCAGGTCGGGGTAACGGGCGAACGGGTCGTCGGCGGACAGGTGGGCGCGCAGGACGTCGGCGAGGTCGCGCAGCGTCGACGGGCGGATGCCCTCCGTGAGGTCGCCCCCCGCGAGCGGCAGCTCGAACTCGAGCTCGGGCAGACGGTCGCGCGGGTGCACCTCGGCGAGCGTGAGCCCCCCGGCGAGCGGCCCGAGCGGGGTGCGCAGCGCGAGCCCGAGCGCCGCGGCGAGCGCGACCGGCTCCACGCCCGGCACGCGGACGGTCGCCGCCTGGGCGCACCGGGCCAGCACCTCCGCGTCCAGGTCGTCGGCCGCCGTGTCCACGTACTCGAGGATCTCGTGCACGAGGGTGCCGAACGCGGTACCGCCGGGCTGACCCTCGAACGGGGACGGCACGTCGGCACCGGCTGCTGCCCCGGGTACGGCCGTGGGGCCGGTGTCCTGCGCGTCGTCCGCCGGCACCTCCTCCGGCTCGTCCTGCACGCCGGGGTCCTCCGGCTCCGACTCGACCCCGCCGACCGGACCGTGGTGCGCGGCGGCGGTCAGCGCGGAGTACGACGCGCGCCGCCATTCGCGGTCGGGCAGGTGCCCGGCCGTCGCGACGTCCAACGCGGTCTCGTGCCGGCTCGGCGACGCCCAGCGCTCTCCCTTCGGGCGCGAGTCCACCTGCTCGACGACGACCGTCCCCCCGGAGCGCGCAGCGACGGCCTCGAACGCGGCGCGCACCGCGTCGTCGCGCATCGCGTCGGGCCGCGCGTGACGGCCGGGCTCGCCGCCGAGCAGTCGGTCGGCGAGCAGGAGGCGCGTCAGCGGGCCGGACCCGGTGCTGCGCTTGGTCGGCGTCCAGTGCACGACGACCTGGTGCCGGGCCCGCGTGAGCGCGACGTAGAGCAGGCGCAGGTCCTCGCCCAGCTCCTCGTCGCGCGATCGTGTCCGGGCGTCCACGAAGCCCGGAGAGCCGATACCGCCCACGTGCAGCACGCGCTGCCCGTGGTCGTCGTGGAACGCGAACAGCTCCTGGTCGTCGGGCTCGAACCGCTCCCAGCCGAACGGGACGTAGACGACCCCGAACTCGAGACCCTTGGCAGCGTGCACGGTGACCACCTGGACGGCTGCGGCGTCCGTCTCGAGGCGCCGGGTCCGCTCGTCGGTGAACACGGTGCCGACCTCGGCGATGCGACCCCGTAGCCACGCCGTGAGCGCCGATGTGCCGAACCCTTCCGTGGTGGCGGCCTCGTGCAGCGCCTGCGTGACGTGCCGCAGGTCCGTGAGGTACCGCTCGCCGTCCGCGCGCGCCATGACCCGCGCCGTCGAGCCCTGCCGGGCGGCGGTCTCCGCGACGGCGGCGACGCCGCGGTCGGCGAGCAGCCGCGCCCACGCCCGTACCGTGTCGCCGAGCTCGTCGTGGTCGGCGTCGTCGGCCGTCGCGAGCCGCTGCGCGTCCCAGCCGACGAAGGGCGTGAGCGCGAGGGCCGTCGCCCGGCGGTGCAGGCCGGGCTGCTCCAGCGCGGCGAGCAGCGTGAGCCAGTCTTGGGCGGCCGCGGAGCCGAACACGCTCGACGGCCCGGACACGACCGCCGGGACCCCGAGCGCGACGAGCGCGGTTCGCACGGCCTCCGCCTGCGCGTTCGTCCGGGTGAGCACCGCGACGTCGCGCGGCTCGAGCCCGCGCCAGCGCTCGGGTGTGGCTGCGCCGTCGGCCGCGCGGTCGAGCACACGGTCGCCGCCGGTCGCGGTCCCGAGCCGCCCGGCGACGTCGGCCGCCACGTCCTTCGCGAGGAGGGACCGCGCGTCGGGAGCGGACGGCGCGGACGAGCCGCCGAGCCGGTAGGCGCGGCGGGTGACCTGACGCAGCCGGACGGGCGCGCCACCGGCGAGCCGGGCCTCGGGGTTCGCGGCGTCGACCGGCCGCACGACGATGCGCGGGTCACCCAGCGCCGTCTCGCCCAGCAGGGCGTGCAGCCCGGCGAGGAGCGGGCCGTCGCTGCGCCAGCTCGTGCTCAGCGTCGCGACGTCCTCCGCGACCTCGACGGCCCTCAGGTACGTCACGACGTCGGCTCCGCGGAACGCGTAGATCGCCTGTTTGGGGTCCCCGATGAGCACGAGCGTGCGGTGCCCGTGGAACGCCGTGCTCAGGATCTTCCACTGGTCGGGGTCCGTGTCCTGGAACTCGTCGACCATGACGACCCGGTACCGGCTGCGGACCCGCTCCGCCGCGGTCTCGCCGTGCTCGGGGTCCGTCAGCGCGCGACGCAGCAGCACGAGCAGGTCGTCGTAGTCGAGCAGGTGCATCGCGCGCTTGCGCGCCTCGACCTCGCGGCGCGCCGCGACCGCGACCTCGTACCGCACGGCGGCCACCGAGCCCTCGGCGGCGTCCCCCGGGGCGAGGACGGCGCCGTGGTCGCTCACCGCAGCACGCGCGACCTCGGACACGTCCCGGGGGGCGAGCGGCGGCTCGGCCTGGTCCGCGAAGAGCCGCACGTACAGGTCGTCCGTGACCTCCTCCACGAGGTCGGAGACGTCGGGGAGGAAGCCGGTGGCGAGGTCGACGTCCGCGGCCGTGCCGAGGGCGGACAGCATCTGCTGGCAGAACCCGTGGGTCGTCGTGATGGTCGCGGCATCGAGCTGGGACAGCGCGACGCGCAGCCGATCACGACGCCGGTCGAGCTCGGCGTCGTCGACCGCCGCGAGGAACGCGACGAGCGGTTCCGGGTCGCTCGCCGGGTCGGGTCCGCGCAGGGCGTGCTCCGTGGCGACGAGGCGCTCGCGGACGCGGTCGCGCAGCTCGGACGTCGCCGCACGGCCGAACGTGACGAGCATGATCTCGGGCAGTGTCGCGACGCCCTCGGCGACGTACCGCGTCGTCAACGTCGCGATGGTGTGCGTCTTGCCTGTCCCGGCGCTCGCCTCGAGGACGACCGTCCCGGCCGGAAGATCGGCGAAGGGGTCGAAGCGCCGGGGCGTGGTGCCGGACGTCGGGCCGCTCATCGGGCACCTCGCAGCTCGTTCTCCAGCAGGGGTTCCCACACGCGGCGCGCCAGGGCGCCGAGACGGGACGGGTCGTCGGGGAACCGGCCGAGGTCCGCCGTCGTGGCCTGGCCGGCGACGTCGGCGAGCTGCGGGTCGCGGCCCCACGCGAGGACGACGTACGGGTCCTTGCGCTCGAAGCCCTTGTTCCACAGCCAGCCGGCGCGCATCAGGGCGTCGCGCGCGTCGGTCGTGCGTCGTTCCTCGGCGTACTTCACCGACACCTCGGGCAGCAGCGGCAGCGGCTCGCGGGACGCCTCGTCCCGGAGCGCGACGAGGTCGCCGAGGAGCTGCGTCGCGGCCGCGGCGTCCGGCGGCGTGACGGTCGACCACGCGACACCCGGGCCACGGGGTGAGCGCCCGACGGTCACCGCGTCCCACTGCCCGCTCGGGTCGCTCACCGCGAGGGCGAGCGCCTGCACCCACGCGCGCAGGCGGTGCTTCGGGCCGAGCCGCGAGTACTCGGTGCGCACCACGCGGCAGCCGTGCACCCCGGGGACGGTGCCGACGAGCGTGCGGCCGTCCGGCAGCACGGCGCGGACGTCCACGGTCTCGCCTGAGCGCAGCACGTCAGGGCTCTCGGGACGCCCGGCGGCGGCGTCGGCCTCGCGCGCCGCCTCGACGGAGACGACCCGTAGCGGACCGACGGCCTGGACCACCTGCTGCAGCGCGGACCGGCCCAGCTCGCGCGGCGGGACCTGGCCACGCCGCCATTCGGCCTGCATCGCCCGGCCGGGCTCGACCCCGGCCAGCGCGGCGCGCAGCACGCGGTCGCCGACGCCCCAGCCCGTCAGGCCGGTGAGCGAGAGCGGGAGGCGGTCGTCGACGTCGTCCTCGTCCACGACGAGACCGACGTCGAGCGTCGTCTGGGCGAACCACCGCGGCGCGTTCTCGAGCAGGCGCACGAGGTCGTCGAGCTCGACGTCGCCTTCACCGGCCGCCCGCTCACCCGGTGCTCCGTGGTCTGAGGACGGGAGCGCGAGCGGCACGCTGACCAGCGCCCCGACCGCCCGTCGCTCGCCCCGCGCGGTGCGGGCACCGTCGAAGGCCGCGCGGTCGTGGCTGAACGGGCCGGGCACGCCGAGAGCCCCCGGCTCGAAGTTGCGCGCGTCGACGGTCTGGAGAGGGTGCCGGATCACGATGTGCTCGCGCACCGGCCGCCCGTCGGGAGCGTTCGCCGCGCGGTCGAGCGCGTCGAGGAGCTCCGCCACAGGCACGGCGGGCGGTCGCACGGCGCCCGTGCGCTCGTCGGCCCCCGTGTGCACGACGACGAGATGGTCACCCGCGGCGGCGACGGCGTCGAGGAAGATCTGGCGGTCCTCGCTGCGCGGGTCGCGTTCGCCGATCTCGGGGTGCCGGGCGAGCAGGTCGTCGCCCGCCGCCGCGCCGGTGCGAGGAAACGCGCCGTCGTCCAGTCCGAGCAGGCAGACGACCCGGTGGGGCACCGAGCGCATGGGCTCGAGCGAGCAGACCGTGAGGGCACCGGTGCGGAAGCCTGCTCGCGTGGGCCGGCCCGCGAGCCGGTCGGCGAGCACCGCACGCACGTCCGCGAGCCGCAGCGGGACGTCCCCGTGGTCCGAGCCGGCGGCGCGCACGTCGCCGAGAGCGCGACGGGCCGCGCCGATCTGCCACGTCTCCGTAGGCGGCGCCTCTGCGAGCAGGGTCAGCGCCCGGTCGAGCGTGTCGAGCCAGTGCCCGAGCGGGTGGACGCCGTCCAGTCCGCGCAGGACCTCCGTCAACCGGGCGACGAGCTCGGCCAGGCGCCCGGCGAGGTCCACGTCGGTCGAGCCGACGTCGTCGAGCGGCAGCGCCGGGCCGACGAACCGGGCGCCCTCGTCGGCCATCGCGGCCCCCAGCAGGATCCGGTCGAGGGCCGCGTCCCACGTGCCCTGCCGCACGTGCGGGTCGATCCCGAAGCGTGCGCGCCGCTCGCCGTCCTCGCCCCAGTGCACGCCCGCCTCGACGGCCCACTGCCGCAGCCGGTCGACGTCGTCGTCCGAGAAGCGGAACCGGCGCCGCACCGGGACGCTCGCCGCGAGGTCGAGCACCTCCGACGCCGTGACCCGCCCGTCCGCGAGGCGCAGCAGCGTCTCGAGCAGCGCGAGGGCAGGGTTCGTCGTGCCCGCCCCCCGGTCGGCCAGGCTGACGCGCAGGCGCTGGCCCGGGTGCGCGTCGTCGCCGAGCTCCGGCACCGCGCCGAACGTCGCGGTGACCAGCGGGGCGAACGTCTCCACGTCCGGGCACAGCACGATGACGTCGCGCGCCTGCAGCGTGGGGTCGGCGGCGAAGAGCCCGACGAGCGTCTCCCGCAGGACCTCGACCTGCCGCGCCCGGCCGTGGCACGACAGCACCTGGACCGAGCGGTCGGCGGGGTCGAGGACGTGGGCGCCGTCGGGCGCGTCCGCGCGGAGAGCCGTCTGCAGGGCGCCGAGCAGGGTCGGCGGGGGACCGGGGGTCGCGTGGTGGGTCGCCTCGGCACCGGTCAGCCGGAGCTGCAGCTCGACGGCATCGCGCGCGGTGGACGCGAGCAGGGGGTGCCGGGCGAACGTCGGCACCTCGGCGCGCAGGGTCCCGCCGTCGTCGTGGCCAGCGACCTTCTCCCACAGCGCGGGGGAGGGATGGACGAGCCAGAGGTGGACCTCGCGGTGGGTGGCGAGGGCGCGCAGCACGCGCAGCTCGTCCTCCGGCAGCCGCGTGGGGCCGAACACGGACAGCCGCGGCGGCAGGTCGACCGCAGCCGGGTCGGCGCGGAGTGCGGCGACCGCGTCCTCGACCCGACGCGCCGGGTCGGACCCGGGCACGCGGGCGAGCAGGCGCCGCCACAGCTCGGGCTGCCACGCGAGGTCGTCAGGTACGTCCGCGGTCTGCCACGTCCGCATCCGGGGTACCGACGAGCCGTCCGGCGCCGACCACGCGAGCACGACGTCGGGTCGCTGCCGCGCGTAGTCGACGAGGAGGTCGGCCACGCGACGGGCGAGCGTGAGACGACGGCCCCTGCGGACCTCGTCGCCCGGCTCGCCCACGTAGCGCGCGAGGGGCGCGGCCCACGGCTCGCCGAGATGCGCGTCGAGCACCTCGAGCACGGACCAGGCGAGGCGCTCGGGCCGCCACGGGTCGTCGTCGGGCTCCACGCCGGTGAGGTCCGCGACGACCTGCTCGACGAGCCGCCGCGGACCGCGGAAGTCGACGTTCGCGCACACGCCCGAGCCGCCGTCGGGAGCACCGGCAGGCCCACCGGCCGGCACGCCCGACGACACTCCCAGGTGGTGGGACAGCCGCTGCGCGAGCCACCGCTCCACGCCGCGCGTCGGGACGGCGACGACGTCGGTCGCGAACGGGTCGTCCAACGGGTCGGCGAGGAGGCGCGCGAGCGGCTCGACGAGCGCGTCGGCACGCTCGGAGCGGTGCACGTGCAGCACGAAGGTGCCCCCATCGACTCTGTCCACGACCGGCCACGGTGGGCCGTCGCGCCGGCCGGACTGCCGGGCGCTACGAGGAGGCTACGAGGTGCGTCCGACACCGTCGAACCGCCGTCCACAGCGGGTGGCTCGGCACGTGCTGCCGCCGAGGTGCGAGTCGTGGCTCCAGGCCGCCGCAGACACGGTCCTGTCCCCCGTGAGAGCTACCCGGGCTGCTCGCCTGCGGGTGATTCGCTCGCGCCCGTGCCCTCCTAGCGTTGCTGCTGGTCGCCGATCCGGGCGGCCACACAGCGACGGAGGCCCTCATGAGCACGACGACAACGCCACCCCGACAGGACGCCACCGAGGCCCTGACCGCCCACGGCGGCGGCCCGGTGGCCCGCTTCTTCCGGTACCCGCTGACGTGGATGCTGATCGGCGTGGTCGGTGTCGGGATCGTCGCGGGCCTGACCGCGCAGCGCGAACCGCTCGCCGTCGTCCCCGTGCTGGGCGCGGTGCTCGCGGTCGTCGTCTACCGGGTGGTCATGCGGTTCGTCGCCGGCCGCCGGACGCCCGAGATCTCCGCCCGCCGCGCCGTGCCCGAGGCGCTGCTGGGCGCCGCGATCGGGCTGGGCTTCGTGGCGGTGTCCGCGGCCGTCGTCGCGGCTCTGGGCGGCTACACGTTCCGTGTCGCCGACGTCGACCTCCTCGCGGTGGTGGTTCCGGTGCTCACCGTCATGCTCGGCGTCGCGGTCACGGAGGAGCTCATGTTCCGCGGTCTCGGGCTGCAGGCCCTCGAGAAGCTGCTCGGCAGCTGGGTCGCGCTGGCGATCACGGCCCTGTTCTTCGGCCTGACGCATCTGTTCAACCCGGGCGCGACCCCGTGGAGCGCGCTGGCGATCGCGATCGAGGCCGGCGGCCTGCTCGGCGCCGCGTTCCTCTGGCGCCGCAACCTGTGGTTCGTCATCGGGCTGCACTTCGCCTGGAACACCACCGTCGCGCTGCTCGGCATCCCCGTCTCGGGCCACGCTGCACCAGGAGTGCTGGTCACGGACGTCTCCGGCCCTGCCCTGCTCACGGGCGGCGCGTTCGGCATCGAGGGATCGCTGGTCACCGTGACGGTCGGCGTGCTGCTCGCCGTCCCGATGCTCGTGCTCGCACGGCGCCGTGGGACGCTCGTCCCCGTGCGCAGCCGTCGCCCGTAGGCTCGGGCGGTGCCCGTCACCTCCGCCACCGGCCGGCCCTCGCGCCCGGGTCCGTCGTCCGGCCGGTGGGTCGCGAACCGGCAGGACGCCCGCGACGCCCTGCTGGCGGTGGCCCTCGCGGGGCTCGGGTTCGTCCCGACGCTGTCGGCGATCGGCGTCGAGCTCGGGGACCTGCCCGAGCGGCCGACGGACGCACTGGCCGTGACGCTGGTCCTCGCGCAGTGCCTGCCGCTCGCGCTCCGCCGCCGCAGCCCCGGGACCTGCCTCGCCGTCGTCGGCGCCGCGTTCGCCGTGGGCCAGGTCCTGTCGTACCCACCGACGTTCGCGAGCGTCGGCCTCTACGTCGCGCTGTACAGCGCCGGGGCCCACCTGGCGCGGTTCCGTCGGAGCATCGCCGGCCTGACGACCGTGGGCTACGTCGTCTTCGCGGCCACACTGTCCGGCCTCGGTTCGCCCAACCGGCTCCCGGCGTTCCTGGCGTTCTACCTCGTCCTGGTGGTGATCTGGATGGCAGGCACGGGGGTGCGCCGCTGGCGGGCCGAGGAGGTCGAACGTCGGCGTCTTGCCGCCGCCGTCGCGACGTCGGAAGAGCGCGCGCGGATCGCGAGGGAGCTGCACGACGTCGTGACGCACCACGTGACGGCGATGGTCGTGCAGGCCGACGCCGCGCAGTACCTCCTGCCCGCGACGCCGGACCGCGCGACCGAGGGACTCGTCGCGATCAGCGACACCGGACGACGCGCCCTGACGGAGCTCCGGTACCTGCTGGGTGTGCTCGAGGCGACGGGCGAGTCGACGCCCGCAGGGCGGGTGCCCGTCTTCGGCCGGGTGGGCGACCTCGTCGAGCAGGCCCGCCGGTCGGGCCAGCCGGTGGAGTGGAGCGAGGAGGGCGGACCGCGCGCCCTGCCCGACGCCGTCGAGCTCGCCGCCTACCGGGTGGTGCAGGAGGGGCTCACCAACGCGCTCAAGCACGCCCCCGGTCGGCCGACCACCGTCAGCCTTTGCCACGGCCCCGAGCACCTCGAGACCGAGGTGACCACCGGCGGCCCCGCCTCGTCGGCCGTCACGGCCGCCACGGCTGGCTCTCGGATGGCGGTGGGACCGCCCGCCGGCCGCGGCCTCGCCGGTCTGCGTGAACGTGTCCGCGTCCTCGACGGCGAGCTGGAAGCCGGCCCGACGCCCGACGGCGGGTTCCGCGTGCGGGCCCTGATCCCCACCGCCCCGACCAGGAGCAGCCCATGACCGTCCCGCCGACCGCTTCACGACCCCCGATCCGCGTCCTGGTGTGCGAGGACCAGGAGCTGGTGCGCGTCGGTTACGTCACCATCTTCTCGGCGCAGCCCGACATGGAGGTCGTCGGCGAGGCGGAGGACGGGCGCGCGGCCGTCGACGCCGCGCGGCGGCTGCACCCCGACGTCGTGGTCATGGACATCCGGATGCCCGTGCTGGACGGCATCGAGGCGACGCGGCAGATCGCGGGCCCGGACGCCGAGACGCCGGCCAAGGTGCTGATGGTCACCACCTTCAACGTCGACGAGTACGTCTACGAGGCGCTGCGCGCGGGGGCGAGCGGGTTCCTGCTCAAGGACGCTCCGCCCTCCGAGCTGGTCGACGGCATCCGGACGATCGCCCGGGGCGAGTCCCTGCTGGCGCCGTCCGTCACCCGCACCCTCATCGGCCGCTACGCCGAGCGGGTGCGGCCGACCGACACGTCCCGTCGCGCGAGGGACGAGGTCGTGCGCAGCCTGACCCCGCGCGAGCTGGAGGTGCTCGAGCAGCTCGCCGCCGGGCTGTCCAACGCGGAGATCGCGAGAGAGCTCGTCATCACGCCCGAGACGGTCAAGACGTACGTGTCCCGGATCCTGGCCAAGCTCGGCTTGCGCGACAGGGTGCAGGCGGTCGTGCTCGCCTACCGGGTCGGTCTGGTCTCGGTGACCGACGAGGCGTGACGTCCTGGGCGGTCGTCGGGTCGGCGCGCGACGAAGACCCACTCCCGGCCCGGCCGGTCCGGCGCGTCGCGCACGTCCTCGACGACGAACCCGCACGCGGCGAGCGACGCCTCGACCTCCTCGCCCGAGCGGAACCGCAGCGTCGAGTCGGAGTGGAGCACGCGCCCGTCGGGCAGGACGGTGGTGTCGTGGAACGACACGAGCGGGAGCGCGACGTCCGTCAGCGCGGTCCAGCTCTCGACGATCCCGATGCCCGGGACGTCGACCCGGACGAACGTCTCGTCGCGCACCCAGCCCTCCCAGGCCCGACGCGCGGGCACGCGGGTCTCGAGGACCACGTGTCCGCCCGGGGCGAGGGCCGCGCGCACGCCACGCAGCGTCGCCGTCCACGCGTCGTCGGTCAGGAACACCTGCGCGACGTTCGCGGTCATCGTGGCGAGGCCGACCTGCACGGGAGGGAGCGCGGTCGCGTCGCCGTGGAGCCAGCGCACACCCGCGGCCCCGGGCTTCGTCCGCGCGACCTCGAGCGACGCACCGGCAGGGTCCACGCCAACCACGTCGACCCCGCGCAGCGCGAGCCGGCACGCGAACGTGCCGGTCCCGCACCCCACGTCCAGCACGGACCTCGCGCCGAGCTCGTCGACGATCGCCACGTACGCGTCGAGGTCGGAGCGGTCAGGGTCGAGCGGGTCGTACAGCGCAGCGAGGGTCGGGTCGTCGAAGATCGCGTCGGGCACGCCCGCGACGCTAGGCGTGCGGCCCTCCGTCGTCCACGGCATTCTTCGCGCCGGCCACGCGCTCGGGTGGGGAGGTCAGGCGTGCAGCGCCTGCTCGACGTCCTCGATCACGTCGAGCGGGTCCTCGAGGCCCACGGACAGCCGGACCGTCGTCTCGGCGATCCCGACGACGGCGCGGCCCTCGGGCCCGAGCTTGCGGTGCGTCGTCGTGGCCGGGTGCGTGACCATGGACTTCGCGTCGCCCAGGTTGTTGGAGATGTCCACGACCTGCAGCGCGTCGAGGAACGTGAACGCGCGCTTCTTCAGGAGGTCGGGGTCAGTCTTCGGGTCGTCGGCACCCGCCACGTCGAGGTCGAACGTCACGACCGTCCCGCCACCGGTCTGCTGCGAGCGCGCGAGCTCGACCTGCGGGTGGGACTCGAGGAACGGGTAGCGCACGCGTGCGATCCCCGGCAGCTCCTCGAGCACGCGCGCGATCCGCTCGGCCCCGGCGTTCTGCGCCGCGACGCGCACCGGCATCGTCTCCAGACCCTTGAGCAGCACCCACGCGTTGAACGCCGAGAGCGTCGGGCCCGTGTTGCGGATGAACGTCTGCACCGGCCCGCCGATGTACTCCTCGGTGCCGAGGATCGCGCCGCCGAGCACGCGGCCCTGTCCGTCGATGTGCTTCGTCGCGGAGTACACGACGACGTCCGCGCCGAGCTTGAGCGGCTTCTGCATGAGCGGCGTGGCGAACACGTTGTCGAGCACGACGACCGCGCCCGCGGCGTGCGCGAGCTCGCTCACGCGCCGCGCGTCGACGATGTCCTGCATGGGGTTCGACGGCGTCTCGAAGAACACGACGTCCGCGGGCGTCGAGAGCGCCTCCTCCCACTGCGACAGCACGTGGCCGTCGACGTAGTCGGTCCGCACGCCCCACTTGGCGAAGATCTCGTCGAAGATCACGACGCTCGACCCGAACAGCGCGCGGGCCGCCACGATCCGCGACCCCGACTGCACGAGCGCCGCGAGCGACGTGAAGACGGCCGACATGCCGGACGCCGTCGCGTAGCACGCCTCCGCGCCCTCGATCAGTCGCAGCCGCTCCTCGAACGTGTGCACGGTCGGGTTGCCGTACCGGGAGTACACGAACCGGTCGAGCTCGCCCTTGAAGGCGGCCTCGGCGTCGGACGCGCGGTCGTACGTGTAGCCCTGCGTGAGGAACAGCGCCTCGGACGTCTCCTGGAACTCCGTGCGCGCGTTGCCGCCGCGCACGGCGAGCGTCGCGGGGCGGGCGCTCGCGGGCAGCGGCTTGCGGCCGGAGCCGCCCGGGACCTGCCCGACGCCGTCTCCCCCGCTCACCGACCGGCCTCGCCCTCGGCGTAGGTGGTGGTGGGCAGACCGCGGACCTTCCAGCCCTCGGCGTCGCGCACGCCGGAGAAGCCGGGCGCGCCCTCGAAGCCTTCGAGGATGTTGTACGACGGACCGAGGCCGGCCGCGGTCGCCGCCCGCGCCGCGCCGATCGAGCGCTGGCCGGAGCGGCACAGGAACACGACGGCGCGCTCGTCGCCCGGGGTGAGGCCGGCCTGGGTGAGCCGGTCCACGAACGCGGGGTTGGGCCCGAACGGCGTCACCCACTCGTCGAAGACGACCTCGCGGCCGAGGTCCGCGACGTCGGGCACGCCGACGGTGCGCCACTCACCCTCGGTGCGGACGTCCACGAGGACGGCACGCTCGTCGGCGGCGAGCAGGTCCCAGGCCTCCTGCGGCGTGATGTCGCCGGCGTAGCCGACGGCGGGTCGGGGGGTCAGGTCGCTCATGGTTCTCCTCCATCGATCGTGGCAGTAGCACCCTCGCCCGGTGCGCCGTGTGATGGCTGGCGCGACCGGGGGGTTGCTGCGGCGTCGACGTGCCACGTCACTCGGCCGCTCCGGATGGTTGCTCGGATCGTACGTCACGGTGCCCGGTCGCCGGAACGTGCGTCTCGCGTCGTGGGAAGGTCCGACGGCCAGGCCGCTGTCCCGCGATGCGAGACCCCCTGCCCACCGGTTGACACGATCGCGGGCCCTCCCACATCCTGGATGACAGGTCATGAGTGCCAGCGTGAAACCCCGGTTTGCTGGCCGGCAACCCTCCTCTCGCGGCGGGGTGCCCCGGGTGACGACCGGGCCGCACGCCGACCGGCGCGCGGCAAGCGCGGGGAGCACCTCCCCGACACGACCTCGGAGGACCGTGCCATGACTGCTCTCGCCGAACGCTCCTGTCCGACGGCGGACGCTGCCCTCTCGCTCGGTGACGTCGCCGCGCTGCCCGCCCTGCTCCCCGTCGTGGGCAGCGACACGCTCGTCCCGCTCGTCGACGGCCGCAGCGTCCCGTACGCGAACCTCGACGTGGCGGCGTCGGCGCCGGCGCTGCGCTCCGTGGCCGACCGGGTCACCGAGGTCCTGCCGCTGTACGCGAGCGTGCACCGCGGGGCGGGCTACCTCTCCCAGGTGTCGACGGCGCTCTACGAGGCCGCGCGTCGCACGATCGGGTCGTTCGTCGGCGCGCGCGAGGAGGACGTCACCGTCGTCACGCGCAACACGACCGACTCGCTCAACCTCCTCGCGGGCTGCGTCCAGGCGAACCCCGACGGGTCGCCCGGCCGGGTGCTCGTCCTCGACGTCGAGCACCACGCGAACCTCCTGCCCTGGCAGCGGGCGGGTGGTGCGACGGTCCTTGCCGGCGGCGTGAGCGTCGCGGAGACGCTGTCGGGCCTGCGCGCCGAGCTCGCGCGGTTCGACTACGCGCTCCTCGCGGTGACGGGCGCGTCGAACGTCACGGGCGAGTCGCTGCCCGTCGCGGACGTCGTGCGGATCGCGCACGACGCCGGGGCGCGGGTCGTGCTCGACGGCGCGCAGCTCGTCCCGCACCGCGGGTTCTCGCTGGCCGCGACCGGCGTCGACTACGTCGCCTTCTCGGGTCACAAGGCGTACGCGCCGTTCGGCGCGGGCGCGCTCGTCGGGCGCCGCGACTGGCTCGACGCGGGCACGCCGTACCTCGCGGGCGGCGGCGCGGTGCGTCAGGTGCGTGTCGACGCCACCGACTGGCAGCCGGCGCCGGCGCGTCACGAGGCCGGGTCGCCCAACGTCGTGGGCGCCGTCGCGCTCGCCGCCGCGTGCGACGCCCTCGGCGGTCTGGACGCCGCAGCCCTGCACGAGCACGAGGCGGCGCTGCGCGCGGCGCTCGTCGACGGGCTGTCCGCGATCGACGGCGTGCGGGTCGTGAGCGTGTGGCCGGACGCCGTCGACCCGGTGGGCGTCGTGACGTTCTCCGTGACGGGCCACGACCCGGGCCTCGTCGCGGCGTACCTGTCGGCGGAGCACGGCATCGGCGTCCGCGACGGCCGGTTCTGCGCGCACCCGCTGCTCGCGCGCCTCGGGTACGACGCCGGGGCCGTCCGCGCGTCGGTCGGCGTGGGGACGTCGGGCGCGGAGGTGGTGCGTCTCGTCGACGCGGTGCGCGCGTACGTCGAGGAGGGGCCGCAGGTCGGGTACGCCGTGGTCGACGGGTGCTGGACCGTCGTCGACGACCCACGCCCGGTGCCGTCCGGGTCCGGTCTGGACGGGCTGTTCGCGACCGCCGCGGCGGGCCTCCTCGCCGACGCCGCAGGGTGCGGCCCGGCCGACTGACCCGAGAGAGCGACCCCCGGCCGAGAGAGCGATCCCCAGTTGAGGGCGCGACGAGGGCCCCGCCGCACGGCGGAGCCCTCGTGATGTACGGCCGTGGTCGCGACGACCACGGTGACGGCTACTTGAACGCGTCGCGGACGTCGTCGCCCGCCTGCTTGACGTTGGCCTTGGACTGCTCGCCCTTGCCCTCCGCCTCGAGGCGCTCGTCGTCCTTCGCCTTGCCGGTGGCCTCCTTGATCTTGCCCTTGGCCTCTTCGCCGGCGTGCTCGATCTTGTCACCGAGTCCCATGGGGGTCTCCTCTCGTCGGTCCTTCCGACCGTAGGCACGGCCCTGCGCGCTCGCACGCGCTGGAGAGCTCGGTGCCGGACGGCGGCGTCCGTGGTGGGATGTCCCCGTGCAGCACGACACCCGGCTCGACGGCTTCGGCCTCCGCCTCGTCCCGCTGGCCGAGCACCACGCTCCCGCCCTCGGCGCGCTGGTCGACGACGGCATCTGGGCGGGCATGTCGAGCCCGACGCCGCGGGGCGACGAGGCCATGACCGCGTACGTACGCGACGCCGTCGCCGCGCCCGGCCGGCTCGCGTTCGCCGTCCTCGGGCCGGACCGTGCCACCGAGCCGCACGGGGGCGGCCTGCCCGACGACGCGTGGACGGTCCGGGGGAGCACCTCGCTCTACGAGTGGGTCCCGGCGCAGGGCCGGGTCGAGCTCGGCTCGACGTTCTACGCCCGGCAGTGGTGGGGCGGCGTGACCAATCCGGCGTGCAAGTACCTGCTGCTGCGGCACGCGTTCGACGAGCTCGGGGTGTCGCGCGTCGCGCTCCGCGCCGACGCGCGGAACTCGCGGTCGATCGGGGCGATCACCCGGCTCGGGGCGCAGCCGGAGGGCGTGCTCCGCAGCCACCGCGTCGCACCGGACGGCTCGCGCCAGGACACCGCGTACTTCTCGATCCTCGTCGCCGAGTGGCCGGCGGTGCGGGACGGTCTGCTCGCGCGGCTGCACCGGGCCTGACAGCCGGCTCACCGCCTCCGGCGCAGTCTGCCCCTGTCGACAGAACCTTGTGGACAACCGTCGCCACGTGGTGCGACGTCGCTACGGTGAACGTGGTTCGCCGGACGGCGTGCCGGGGCGATCGGGGGGAGAGCCGAGGTGTTCCATCACGAGCTGGAGCTGCGAGGGACGAGCGGGTCGGTGGAGGACTGGGCCCGCGTCCACCACGTGGAGCGTCGCCGGACGGCGCACCGGGCGGTGAGCCGGTCGCGCGAGGAGCGGCGGTGGTCCGAGGCACCCCCGTCGGTGCGCCTCGCCTCGAGGTGTCTCGTCACCGCTGCGCTCCTCGTCCCGCTCGGCCAGGTGCTCGACGGCGGCCTCCACGCCGGCGTTGAACGCACCATGCTCGTCATGGTGGCCGCCGTCGTCGGGCTCTTGCTCGCCGCGACGGCTCCGGACCTGGTCACGGGGACGCGGCCGGTCCGGTCCGCCGTCGTGGTCCTCGGTGGGACGGTCGTCCTGCTCGGTGCCGCGGACCTGCTCCTGACGTCCCTGTCCAGGCCACCGGGCGGGGGCGGGACCCTTGGCGCGCCGGTCCTCGGGTGCGGCGTCGTCGCCGCGGCGGTCGGCCTCGCTCTGCTGCGCGAGGCGTCGGCGCGGGGCTTCGTCGCGCAGCGCTCCGTCGCGCGATCCCGAGCCACCGTCGGGACCGCGCGCCCCGGAGAGCCGCACGGTCGGGCGGGTGAGCCCGCCGTGCGCCACGCCGGCCGGCATCAGCGCGGGGTGACCGTCCCTGACAGCTGGAGGCGGCCCCTGCGGTCCCACGCCACGTAGGTGAGGCCGGCGCTCGGGCCGCCCGCGCCGTCGGGCACGGCAGGTGCGACCTGCCCGACGACGCCCCGCACCTCGGCCGGGACACCCGACGTCGGGCGGACGGCGACGTCGACCGTGCTCGGCAGGAGCACGGGCTTCGCGAACGCGACGGTCCAGTCGTAGGTCTCGCCCCGCGTCGGGCCCGCCGCGGCGAGGGCGCGCGCCGCCGTGAACATGCCGTGCGCGATCGCTCGCGGGAACCCGAACGCCTTCGCGCCGAGCGCGGACGTGTGGATCGGGTTGCGGTCCCCGGACACCGCGGCGTAGTCGCGCCCGGTCCCGGGCCCGAGCGACCAGCGCGCCGTGGGCAGCGGCGGCACGAACGTGTCAGGGTCGGAGGTCACCGGAGTGTCCTGTCGCTCTGACAGGTCGGGGTGACGCACGCCCTTCGCCAGGTACGTCGAGACGCCGCGGTACGCGAGCGCCGTCGCGGGAAGCCCGGAGCCCGCTGCACGCTCCGCGTCGGTGCGCTCGACCGAGATCTCCGTGACGAGGTCCACCTGGACGCCCCGCCGGTGCGGGCGCAGGTCACGGGCCCACGCGCGCACCTCGAGCGAGTCGCCGAGACGCACCGGACGCACGACGGACACCGAGTTCGCGAGGTGCACCATGCCGAGCAGCGGCAGCGGGAAGTCGCCGCGCACCATGAGGGCCGTCGCGAGCGGGAAGCCGAGCACGTGGAGATAGCCGGCGGGCAGCTCGTCCGACGGCGCCTCGCCCACGACCTGGCCATACCGCGCCAGGTGCACGGCGCTGCCGACCGCGCCGGGTGCGGCGGTGTCGCCCGTCGGGACGCCGGCGACGCGGTACGCGACGTCGGGCAGGGTCAGGTCACCGGGCCCTCGGCCCAGGCGGCTCGCGGCGGCCAGCCGGGCCGACGCCGCGACTCCCCGCGCGTAGAGGCCGCCGAGCCCGGGGATCGCGGGCAACGTCTCGACCCGCTCGGGCGCGGAGTGCGACACCGGGTCCGGCGCCGAGCCGGGCACGGCGTCCTGCACCGGGTCCGGCACGGCGTCCGGGGCGGCCGTCATCGGCCCACCAGGCTCTGCCCGCACACGCGCAGCACCTGACCGTTCACGCCTGCCGCGTCGGGGGAGGCGAGGAACGCGATCGCCTCCGCGACGTCGACCGGCTGCCCGCCCTGCTGCAGCGACGAGACGCGGCGCGCGACCTCGCGCGTGACGAACGGGATCGACGCGGTCATCTCCGTCTCGATGAACCCCGGGGCGACGGCGTTCGCGGTGCCGCCCGGCCCGTCGGCCCCGTCGAGCAGGCGCGCGACGGCACGCGTGTGCCCGATGACACCCGCCTTCGAGAACGCGTAGTTCGCCTGGCCACGGTTGCCCGCGATGCCGCTCGTCGACGCGAGCGACACGATGCGCGGCTCGCCCGAGAAGCCGTTGGCGCCGAGCAGGTACTCCGTGATGCGCAGCTGCGCGGCGAGGTTCACGGCGACCACCGCGTCCCACTTGTCGGCCGACATGTTGGCGAGCAGCTTGTCGCGCAGGATGCCGGCGTTGTGCACGAGGACGTCGAGGCCGCCGTGGCGCGCCCGGGCGTGCTCGAGGATGCGCGCGCCGGCGTCGTCGGCGGTGACGTCGAGCTGGAGCGCCGTCCCCCCGATCTCGTTGGCGACCTTCGCGAGCGACTCGCCCGCCGCCGGGACGTCCACGACCACGACCTTCGCGCCGTCGCGCGCGAGCGTGCGGGCGACCTGCGCGCCGATGCCGCGGGCCGCGCCCGTGACGACGGCGACCTTGCCCGCGAGGGGCTTGTCCGCGGCGCTGGGTCCGGCGGGGGAGGCGGCGTCGGTGCTCGGGCTGGCCGCGCCGTCACCTGCCGTCGTCGGCTGTCCGTGGCCGCGCGCGGCTTCTACGCCCTTCGCATCCGACGCCGCCACCCCCGCCTCGGCAGTCGCCTCACCCATCGCCGACGTAGAGCCCTGGTCTGCCGACGTAGAGCCCTGGTCCGCCGAGGTTGCGACGCCGACGCGGAGGACCTGGCCGTCGACGAACGCGGACTTCGCCGAGAGGAAGAACTGCAGGGTCGCGAGGGCGCTCGCGCTGTCGACGAGGACGTCGTCGGTGAGCTGGATGCCGTTGCCGGTGGCGCCGTAGCGGAGCTCCTTGGCGACGGAGCGCAGGAACCCCTCGACTCCCTCGCGGGTCGCGGCGAGCGCGGGGGAGTCGCCGTCGGCGGGGGCGCGGGAGATCGTCACGACGCGGCCGTTCGGCGCGAGGCGGCGCAGGCTCGCGGACAGCGCCATGACGGTGCCGGAGACGTCCTGCGGCTGCTCGGCCTGCGTGAGCACCACGACGATCGCGCCCCAGCGGGTCTGGTCGTCGGCGTTCTGGCGGACGTCGAGCCCGTGGGTGTCGAGCAGCGCGGTGGCGACGCGGTCGGCGTCGTCGTGGACGCCGGGCGTGCCGCCGAGCACGAGGACGGGGCCGACGGTCAGCGGGTCCCCGGCTCGGTAGCGGCGCAGGACCGCGGGGCGGGGCAGGCCTAGCTTCTTCGCGAGCGTCTTGGTGAAGCCGGAGTTGACGGCCTGGACGTAGGAGTCGGTCACGGGGTGGTCCTCTCGGTCGTCGGGGCGGTCACGCGGTGGCGGGGACGGACTCGAGGATCGCCGCGACGCCGAGGCCGCCGGCCGCGCACACGGAGATCAGTGCGCGGGCGGGACGGCCCGTCTCCGCGGCCTTCGTCGCGAGGAGCTTGGCCGCCGTCGCGACGATGCGCCCGCCCGTCGCGGCGAACGGGTGCCCTGCGGCGAGCGACGAGCCGTTGACGTTGAGGCGCGAGCGGTCGATCGAGCCGAGCGCGCCGCCGAGACCGAGCTCGGTGCGGCAGTACTCGTCGTCCTCCCAGGCCTTGAGCGTGGCGAGCACGGTCGACGCGAACGCCTCGTGGATCTCGTAGAGGTCGAAGTCGCCGAGCGTGAGGCCGTTGCGCGCGAGCAGGCGCGGGACGGCGTGCGCGGGCGCCATGAGCAGACCCTCGTGACCGTGCACGAAGTCGACGGCCGCGGTCTCGGCGTCGACGACGCGCGCGAGCAGCGGCAGGTCGCGCTCGGCGGCCCACTCGCGCGAGCCGAGGAGCACTGTCGACGCACCGTCGGTGAGCGGCGTGGAGTTCCCCGCGGTCATCGTGGGCTCGACGCCCTCCGCCGAGCCGGCGAGCCGCTTGCCGTACACGGGCTTGAGCGCCGCGAGCTTCTCCAGCGAGGAGTCTGCCCGGAGGTTCTGGTCGCGCACCAGCCCGCGGAACGGGGTGACGAGGTCGTCGAAGAACCCGGCGTCCCACGCGGCCGCGAGGTGCTCGTGCGAGGCGAGCGCGAGCTCGTCCTGCGCCTCGCGCGTGATGCCCCAGCGCGCCGTCGTGATCGCCTGGTGCTCACCCATGGACAGGCCCGTACGGGGCTCGTCGGTCGCGGGGGTCAGCGGCGCGAGGTCGGACGGGCGGATCTTCGCGAACGCCTTCACGCGCGCCTGGAAGGACTTGGCGTGCGAGGCGTCCAGGAGCGCCCGGCGCAGACCCTCGCTCACGGCGATGGGGGCGTCGGACACGGTGTCGCTGCCGCCCGCGATCGCGGACTCGACCTGGCCGAGCCGGATCTTGTTCGCGACGGCGATCGTCGCCTCGAGCCCGGTCGCGCACGCCTGCTGGAGGTCGTAGGCGGGGGTCTGCGGCGAGAGCGAGGAGCCGAGCACGGACTCGCGGACGAGGTTGAAGTCGCGCGAGTGCTTGAGCACCGCGCCGCCGACGACCTCGCCGATCCGCTCGCCCTGCAGGCCGAAGCGCGCGACGAGCCCGTCGAGGGCCGCGGTGAACATCTCCTGGTTGCTCGCGCGGGAGTACTTGCCGCCCGCGCGGGCGAACGGGATCCGGTTGCCGCCGATGACGTAGGCGTCGCGCAGCCCGGGGGTCTCGCGCCCGGATCCACCGCCCGCACCCGGCTCGGTGCCCGCCTGCGTCGACCTGGTCGCTGGTGTCTTCCTGATGGCCACTGCGTCTCACTTCCTCGTCCGCACTCGCTGCGCTGCGTTGCTCGGGTGTCCAAGACCTACAGTACCTGATACTGTCAGTATCGTGAGTCGGGTCACATGATCCGCCCTGCCCTCGACGGCTCCGGGCGGCGACGGCCGCGAACGACTCGCGACGACCCATCACGACCCATCACGACCCATGACGACACAGACGTCGCGACGGAGGACAGCGTGAACACAAGCGTGGGCGGCATCGGTACCGCCGCCGGCACCCGCGGGCGGAGTCAGCCCGGCCCGTCGACCGACGGGCGCTCCACCCGCTGGGACGAGCACCGCGCCGCGCGTCGCGCCGAGCTCATCCGGGCCGCCAGCAAGGCCGTGCACCGTGGCGGGCCGGGGGTCTCCATGGACGAGATCGCCGCGGCGTCCGGCACGTCGAAGTCGATCATCTACCGGTACTTCGACGACAAGACGGGCCTGCAGGTCGCGCTCGGAGCGGCCGTCGTCGGGCAGATGCACGACGCGCTGACCCAGGCGGCCGAGGCCGCCGAGACGCCGCGACGCGCGCTGCGCGCGATGGTCGGCGTTTACCTCGAGATGATCGAGAGCTCGCCCAACGTCTACTACTTCGTGACGCGCACGAGCGCCGTCGCGGGGACCGAGGAGTCGGCGGCCGCCGCGCTGGCCGCCGGGCAGGGCCGCACCGCGCCGCAGGCCCCGCTCGCCGCGTTCCTCGACTCCGTCATCGAGCTCGTCGCGGAACCCTTCGCCCGCGTCACCGACGTCCCGCCCGCCGACGCCGCGGCGTGGGCGGCCGGCGCCGTCGGCTTCGTCCGGGGGGCGGGCGAGTGGTGGCTCGGCCACCGCGACCGCCCCGGCACCCCCGACCGCGCGCAGCTCACCGAGCGCGTCGCCGCCTGGCTGTGGGCCGGGCCGGTCGGCGTCCTCTCCCAGAACCCCGGCGGCAACCACCGCCCCGCGACGTCGTCCTCAGCACCCAAGGAGTCCCGATGACCGCCACGTCCGACCGTCCCGCCCTCAGCCCCGTGGACGGCTCCCTCACGACCGGCAGCGACGCGCGCGTCGACGTCCCCGCGCTCCAGAAGCACCTGCTCGGACGGTGGGCCGACCTGCGGGCCGCCGCGCGCGCGACCGCGGGCGAGTCCGCGTTCTGGCGCGTCGAGGGCCAGAGCAAGGAGGTGCACCGCGAGCACGTGCTCGAGCAGATGCGCCTGCTGGTCGACAAGAAGCAGGTGTGGCGCGGGTACCCGGAGCGCCTCGGCGGCGCCGACGACCCGGGCGGCAACCTCGCGGGCTTCGAGGAGCTCGTGGCCGCGGACCCGTCGCTGCAGATCAAGGCGGGCGTCCAGTGGGGCCTGTTCGGCTCGGCGATCCTCCACCTCGGCACGCCCGAGCAGCAGGACCGGCTCCTGCCGGGCGCGATGGACCTGTCGATCCCCGGCGCGTTCGCGATGACGGAGACGGGCCACGGGTCCGACGTCGCGAGCATCGGCACCACGGCCACCTACGACCCCGAGACGCAGGAGTTCGTCGTCCACACCCCGTTCCGCGGGGCGTGGAAGGACTACCTCGGCAACGCGGCGGTCCACGCGACGGCCGCGGTCGTCTTCGCGCAGCTGATCACGAAGAACGTCGACCACGGCGTGCACGCGTTCTACGTGCCGATCCGCGACCCGCAGGGCGAGCGCGACGAGATCGGCCGCCTGCCGTTCCTGCCGGGTGTCGGGGGCGAGGACGACGGTCAGAAGGGTGGCCTGAACGGCATCGACAACGGCCGCCTGCACTTCGACCACGTCCGCGTCCCGCGTGCCGACCTGCTCGCGCGCTACGGCTCGGTCGACGTCGACGGCACGTACT
This sequence comes from Cellulosimicrobium sp. BMG9.23, assembly GCF_059159985.1. NCBI lineage: Bacteria > Bacillati > Actinomycetota > Actinomycetes > Micrococcales > Promicromonosporaceae > Cellulosimicrobium > Cellulosimicrobium sp. BMG9.23. The sequence continues at coordinate 178,810 of NZ_JBZGBZ010000002.1, read as the reverse complement.
CGAGCCCCATCGACAGCCCCGGGCGCCGCTTCTTCACGATGCTCGGCTCGCTCGTGCAGGGCCGCGTGTCGCTCGACGGCGCGGCCGTCACCGCGGCCAAGCTCGGCCTCGCGATCGCCGTGCGGTACGCGAACGAGCGCCGTCAGTTCACGGGCGGGTCCGCGACGGACGAGGTCGTGCTCCTCGACTACGGCACGCACAAGCGCCGCCTCATCGTCCCGATCGCCGAGGCGTACGCCGGGCACTTCGCGCACGACCGCCTGCTCGACCTCTTCCACTCCGTGTTCTCCGGCGAGGAGGACACCCCGGAGCAGCGCGAGGACCTCGAGACGACGGCCGCCGCGCTCAAGGCGACCAGCACCCGGTTCGCGCTCGACACGCTGCAGGAGACGCGCGAGGCGTGCGGCGGCGCGGGCTTCCTCACCGAGAACCGCATCACGAGCCTGCACGCCGACCTCGACGTCTACGCGACGTTCGAGGGCGACAACACGGTGCTCCTCCAGCTCGTCGCCAAGCGCCTGCTCGCCGACTACGGCAAGCAGTTCAAGGGCATCACGCCCGGGCAGATGGCGCGCGTCGTCGTCGAGCGCGCCGGCGACATGGCGCTGCACCGCACGCCGCTCAAGCGGGCCGCGCAGGCGCTCGCGGACGTCGGCGACCCGCGCCGCGCGGCCGGGCACCTGCGTGACGCCGAGACGCAGCGCGAACTCCTCACCGATCGCGTCGAGACGATGGTCGCCGAGGTCGCGCAGGCGCTGCGCCCCGCGCAGAAGGCCGACCCGGAGACCGCGGCGAACCTCTTCAACGCGCACCAGGTCGAGCTCGTCGAGGCCGCCCGCGCGCACGCCGAGCTGCTGCGCTGGGAGGCGTTCACGCAGGCGCTCGCGACGGTCGAGGACGAGGGCACGCGCGAGGTGCTCACGACGGTGCGCGACCTGTACGGGCTCAGCCTCGTCGAGCGTCACCTCGCGTGGTACCTGCTCAACGGCCGCCTCTCGACGCAGCGCGCACGCACCGTGACGAGCTACCTCGACCGCCTCATCGACCGCCTGCGCCCGCACGCGCAGGACCTCGTCGACGCCTGGGGCTACGGCCCCGAGCACCTGCGCGCGAAGATCGCGTCGGGCGCGGAGAAGGAGCGGCAGGACGAGGCGCGCGACCACTACCGGCGCGTGCGCGCGAGCGGGGACCAGCCGCTCAGCGAGAAGTCGCTCCGCAAGGCCGAGAAGGCCGTGAAGGGTTCGTCGGTGGCCACCCGCCACTGACGCCGCGCCACCGGGCACCGCGTCGACCCGGACGCGTACGCCCGGAGCGCCCCCAGGCCTCGACGAGCTCGGCGGAGCGGTACCGCCGGTCGAGGCCTCGGCCCGGGCGTCGTGACGACCACCAGCCGTCGCGACGCCCGGGCCGCTCTCTGTGCCGAGCACGACCTGACGGTCGTTCTGCGGCGCATCGCGGCCCCCAGGTCGTGCTCGACGGCGCGCGAGGACGTTCTCGGCGACGTCGTACTCGGGGGTCAGGTCGGGTTGCAGCGGGCCGCCGCCGTGGCGAGCAGTCCGACGTCGGGCCGCCACGGCTCGAGGTTCCACGTCGCCTTGTCCGGGGCGCCGAGCGCGTGGCACACGAGCTGGTCGTGCATGCCGGGCGTGTCCGCCTCGGGCTCGGCGGCGACGAGCGCCGCCCACAGGACGTCCTGCGCCGCCGTGCCTCCGGCGCGCGCCCACTCGGTCGGGTCGACGGCGAGCGACCGTCCGCCCTCGCGCTCGCCCCAGCTCGTGGTCCGCAGGGCGTCGGTGCCGAGCGTCGTCGTCACGGTGACACGCGGGTCGCTCCCGGATCCTGTGGCCCCGGGCCCGGTCGTGCCCGACGGCGCAGCGTCCGCCGCGTCGACCGTCACCTCGACCCGGGTCGGGTCGGTCACGACGAGCCGGGCGCGCGGCGTCGCCCCCGGATCGTCGAGGCCGTCGTCGAGGCCGTCCCCGGGGCCTGGCGCAGACTCCGCCGGGGCGGCGGTCGGCCGGGTCAGCCCGCCGACGGGCGTGCCGTCCGTGGCCAGCACGGTGACCGTCCCGTCGGCGTTCGCGGTGAACGTCCCGGGCGTCGCGAGCGCGAGGACCGCGGGCTCGGTGCCGACCGTTGGGCCGAGCGTGACGGTCAGCGTCGCCGCGCCGTCGTCGTCCGTGCCGACCTGGACGGCCCCCGGATCGCCGCCCGTGCCGGGTCCCGGGGCGTCCGCGGGGCGCTGCACCTCGACGTCCACGATCACGTCGCCCGAGGTGGCGCGAGCCGTGGCGACGGACGCGGAAGGCCGCTCCTGCGGGGTCGGGGCGTCGGCGTCGGGCGCTGCGGTGCCGGTCTGCGTCGTCGCGGTGACCGGTTCGGCGGGAGCCTCGGCCGTGCACGCGCTCGTCGCGCCCACGGCGAGCGCTCCGGTGAGCGCTGCGGTGAGCGCGAGCACCGCGCGTCGGGCGCGTGAGGGCGGCGATGTCATGCGGCGCGGGGCGTCACGACGGGTGCGTCACGGACGTCGTGGGGACGAGCCCGACCCACCGCCGGGCGACGTCGACGAGCTCGGCGCGGTCGAGCGCGTCGACCTCGTCGGGCGTGAACCAGGCGACGTCGTCGGTGCTCCCGTCCTGCTCGACGGTCAGCTCGCCGCCGACGACGTGCGCGCGGTACACGATGCGGATTCCCTGCATGGCGTGGTCCCGGTCCTCCGGCCGGAGCCGGTCGGAGGCAGCGACGACGATGCTGTCGACGCCGAGCAGCCCGTCGAGCTCGACGTCGTACCCCGTCTCCTCGCGCACCTCGCGCACGGCAGCGTCCTCGGGATGCTCGCCGGGGTCGATCCCGCCGCCCGGCAGCGTCCAGCCGGTCCGGTCACCGGCGCTCCAGCGCGGGAGGAGCATCCGACCGTCGTCGCGGACGATCACGGCGTAGGCGGCGACGCGGATCTGCATGGCCCCATCCTGCCTGCGCGGCGCACCGGAGCGCGCGTCGACCGATGAGTCCTGACGCGCAGGACGTCTACCGTGCGGACACCCGAGATCTGGAGGACGCAGCATGGTCGAGAAGTCCCGTACCGTCGTCGGCAACATCTCCGTCTCCTTGGACGGGCGCATCAACGGTCCCGGCGGTGACCACGACATGGGCTGGGTGGGCCGGCACGCCGTGAGCGACGCCGCGTTCGGCCTTCTGCTGGACCTCATGAGGACCAGCACGACCGTCGTGCTCGGTCGCAGGAACTACGAGGGTTTCGGCGGCTACTGGCCGGCGGTCGCGGACGACGAGGGCGCTGACCCGCGCAGCCGCGAGTTCTCGCGCTGGTTGAACGACGTCGAGAAGGTCGTGGTGTCCCGCACGCTCACGGGCGCCGACTGGTCGAGCACGCGTGTCACGAGCGAGGACCCGGCCGACGTCGTGGCGCGACTCCGCGAGGAGCCCGGCGGGGACGTGTGGGTCATGTCGAGCGCATCGGTCGTGCGCCGGCTCGTCGCGGCCGGGCAGCTCGACCGCCTGAGCCTGCTGCTGTGCCCGGAGGTGTCGGGCGGCGGCGACCTGCTGTTCGACGACGCCCTGCCACCGTCGAGCTGGCGGCTCACGAACACCGTGCCGACCGAGACCGGCGCGCTGCGGCTCACCTACGACGTCGTGCGCTGAGCCAGGGGCCCGCGAACGGGGAACCGACCCCGGCGGTGGGCGTCAGCGGTCCCGGGTGAGGGCGAACGCCGTCGTGCCGACGAGGGCGAGGCCGACGCCCCACCAGACGAGCCCTGCGGCGGCGACGACGAGACCGGCCGCGACGAACATCGCGACCTGGGCGTCGAGGCGCCAGGGCTGCGACAGGCGGCGGGTGGCGCGCGGCGCGAGCCAGCGGCCCCACACCGCGATCGCCGCCGCGGGGAGCGCGAGCACGAGGAGCACGCCGAGCAGCACGGGGAACGGTGTCGCGAGACCGGTCGAGGTCCCGAGACGCCACCCGGCGACGGCGAGCAGCACGATCAGAGCGAGCTCGCAGAGGAACGCGAGGACGTCGGTGGGGCCGACGTGCGGCGCGCGGCGGGCACTTGGGGTCGCATCGTCCGTCGGTCGAGCCATGTCGCGAACGATAGGCGTTCCTCGTCCCCGCGGCTCACTTCTCGTCGATGTCGTCCTCCAGGCGCGAGACGTCGGAGAACTGGATCTGCCGGTGCCGCACCGCGCGGTTGTAGAGCCACGTGACGAACGACAGCACGACCCCCAGCGCCACGAGCGCGCCCGCGATGACGTACTGCTCCTGCTGCTCGGCGCTGCGTGCCCACGGACCGGCGAGGTACGCGCAGGTGAGCGCCCCGAGCACCGCGAGCCAGGTCCGCGTGCGGAAGTGTGCGTGGTCGACGTGGTCGCGACGCAGGACGAGCAGCGCGATGTTGACGACCGTGAAGACGACGAGCAGCAGCAGGGACGTGGTCCCGCCGAGCAGCGCGATCGCGTTCGCCCCGCCCTCCGTGGCGGACTGCCGCACGACGTACGTGATGAGCGCGAACGCGATGGCCGTCGTGACGAGGATCGACACCCAGGGCGTGCGACGCGTCGGCGCGACGCGGCCGAACGCGCGCGGCAGGACCCCCTGGTTCGCCATGCCGTAGAGCAGGCGCGACGCCATGAGCATGTTGATGAGCGCGGAGTTCGCGACGGCGAACATGCCGATGAACGGGAAGATCGTGTCGAACGGCAGGTTCGGCGCACCTGCCGCGACGACCTGGGTGAGCGCCGAGCCCTTCGACTCGTCGACGAGGTTGCCGACGGGGACCAGCGCGACCGCGGTGATCGCGACGAGCACGTAGATGACGCCCGTGATCGACAGGCCCGTGAGCATCATGCGCGGGAAGTCGCGCACGGGGTTCTTGCACTCCTCGGCCATGTTCACCGAGTCCTCGAACCCGACCATCGCGAAGAACGCGAGCGTCGTCGCCGCGGTCACGGCGAGGAAGACGCTCTTGTCGTCGGAGCTCTCGAACACGACCACGCGGGAGAAGTCGGCGCGGCCCTGCGTCGTCGCCCACAGCCCGACGAAGATCACGAGCAGCAGACCGGACAGCTCGACGAGGGACAGCACCACGTTCGTCCGCACGCTCTCCGCGACGCCGCGGAAGTTCACGAGCGCGACGAGCGCCATGAAGCCGAGCGCGATCCACAGCCGCCCCGCCCCGCCCGTCTCCAGGCCCAGCCCGAAGCCGTCCGACACGAATCCGGCGAACGCGTTGGACGCCGTCGACGCCGACGTGATGCCCGAGCTCATGACCATGAACGCGACGACGAACGTCAGCAGGTGGATGCCGAACGCCTTGTGCGTGTAGAGCGCCGCGCCGGCGGCGCTCGGGTACTTCGTGACGAGCTCGAGGTAGGAGAACGCGGTGATCGTCGCGACGACGAACGCGAGGGCGAACGGCAGCCACGCCGCGCCGCCGACCTCGCCCGCGACCTGGCCCGTCAGGGCGTAGACGCCCGTGCCGAGGATGTCGCCGACGATGAACAGCAGCAGCAGCTTGGGCCCCATCACCCGCCGCAGCTCCGGCTGCTCGCGCTGCGCCTCCGTCTGCCCTGCGGTCTGGCTCATGAGAGGCTCCCTCGCGTCTCGGCGTCCCTGACCTCCATTCGACCGCGCCGACGAGGGAATGTCAGCGCGTGCGGGCGCGTGTCGGGTCGCCGCGAGGTGCCGAACCCCGGGTTGCGCGTCGATCAGGCCCCGGATCGACGCACAACCCGGGGTTCGGCAGCTGGGGTGGGTTCGGCAGCTGGGCTGGGTTCGGCAGCTGGGGTGGGTTCGGCGGGCGGGAGGAGTCGGCCGGGCCGACGGCGGCGCAGCACCCCGGTCGTGATCGCGACGCCGAGCAGCAGCACGACGCCGCCGCTCGCTTCCGCGACGTTCGGCACCTCGTCGAGGACGAGCCACGCCGCGAGCATCCCGACGACGGGGACGAGCATCGTGAACGGCACGACTGCCGACGCCGGGTAGCGCGCGAGGAGGCCGTTCCAGATCCCGTAGCCGACGAGGCTCGCGAGCCACGCGGTGTACGCGGTCGACAGCAGCGGGGCGAGCGTGAGGTGGGTCAGCGCGTGCCCGACGGCGTCCGGCCCGTCGGTCCACAGCGCCAGCCCGAGCAGGGGGACAGGGACGACGAGCGCCGACCACACCGTCATGGACAGGCCGTCGAGGCTCGGGGAGGTCCGGTGGTCGGGTCGGGCGGTGGGGGCGGGTCCCGCGGTGGGGGCTGGTCCGGCGGTGGGGGCGACGTCGGTGCTCGGGCTGGCCGCGCCGTCACCTCGGTCGGCCGGCTGTCCGTCGAGGAGCGCGGCTTCTACGCCCTTCGCATCCGACGCCGCCCCCACCACCTCGTCAGTCCTCGCACCCGAGCGCGAGCCACTGTCCCTCCCGGACCGACGCTGGACGACGTTGCCGACCGCCCACGACATCGCGGCGGCGAGCGTGAGGACGAAGGCGAGGGCCGGCGTCGACGAGCTGCGGCCCAGCCCGACGACCACGAGCCCTGCTGCGCCGACCACGACCCCGACGAGCTGCCAGCGCGTCGGCACCTCGCGCAGCGCGAGCGCCGCGAAGAGCACCGTGAGCCCGACCTGAGCCTGGAGGACGAGCGACGCGAGCCCCGGCGGCATGCCCAGCGCGAGGGCGGTGTAGAGCAGACCGAACTGGCCCAGGCTCATGAAGAGGCCGACGAGCAGGACGTCGCGCCAGCGGGCGGAGGGGCGGGGCACGAGGAAGATCGCCGGCACGAGCACCGCCACGAAGCGCAGGGCGACGAACAGCGTGGGTGGCAGGTCGCCGAGACCGAGGTCGATGACGACGAAGTTGGCTCCCCAGATGACGGCGACGAGGACCGCGAGGAGGGACGGGCGCAGGGGCATGACTCCAGCCTGAACCGTCCCACCGTGCACGTCCAGCGCATAGACATGACGCATTCCCGGTAGCAGCGCTGCACGATAGCGTGGGCGCATGATCGATCTCGCCGCCGTGGACGCCCTCGTCGCCGTCGAGCGCACGGGCACCGTGCACGCCGCGGCCCGGGATCTCGGCTACACGCCGTCGGCGGTGTCGCAGCAGGTCAAGCGGCTCGAGCGCGAGCTCGGCGTGCGGCTGCTCGACCGTGAGGGCCGCGGGGTCGTGCTCACGTCCGCGGGCCGGCGCGTCGTCGACGAGGGGCGCGTCCTGCGCGAGCAGGTCGAGGCGCTGCGCTCCCGCCTGCACGACGCCGGCGCGCGGCCCACCGGGACCGTGCGGCTCGGGACCTTCTCGACGGCGGTGCGCGGCGTCGTCGCGCCGCTCGCCGCCGCGGTGCGCGCGGACGAGCCCGACCTGCGGCTCGTCGTGCAGGAGGCCGAGCCGTGGGAGGCGGTCGCCGCGGTCGCCGCCGGGACGCTCGACCTCGCCCTCGTGCACCACTGGGAGGGCGTCGGGATCTCGCTCCCGCCCAGCCTGCGCAGCGAGGAGCTGTTCCGCGACGAGGCGGACGTCCTCGTGCACCGCACGAGCCCGCTCTCCGGCCGCGAGGCCCTGACCCCACCCGACCTCCTCGACGAGACCTGGGTCTGCACCCCGGACGGGACCATCTGCTACGAGTGGTTCTGCCACATGTTCGCGCGCGAGCCGCGCGTCCCCCGGATCGACTACCGGTGCCTGGAGTTCGCGTCGCAGGTCGAGCTCGTCGCGCACGGGCTAGCGGTAGCGCTCGTCCCGCGGCTCGGTCGGGGCGCGCTGCCGCCCGACGTCGTCGCGGTCCCCGTGCGCGAGCCCGTCCCGACGCGCCCGGTGACCGTCGTCTGGCGCGCGACGATGACCGACGCGCCCGCGGTGCGGTACCTGCGGGAGCGGCTGCGCGCCGTCGTGCCCTGACGCCCCCTGCCGAACCCGGGGTTGTGCGCCCGTCCGGGGCCGGATCGGGGAGCAACCCAGGGTTCGGCGGACAAACCCGGCCACGAGGAACCCGTCGGCGCCGCGAGCCGTTGCCCAGGCGTGAGCACGCCGACCAGAAGGGGACCGATGACGCACGACGAGCCGACCACCCGACGAGCCGTCGACCCGACGACGGTGGCGATCGCGGGGGTCACGACCCTCGCGTGGTATGCCGTCCCCGACCTCGTGCGGCCGCGCTGGGCACGGGCCCTGCTCAAGACGGCGGTCGGCACCGCGGGCGCGGTGCTCACCGTGACGTCGACGGCCGAGGGGCGCGAGGCCCGGGAGGCCGTGCGCTCGCTCCGCGACGTGGCGACGGGCGTCGGCGCGACGCCGGCCGCCGCGGACGGCGAGGCGGCGCTCCCGGGTGCGGAGCTCCCGGGTGCCGCTGACCGCCTGGACAACGCGTACGTGCCCGACGACGACCGCTCGTCGCTCGGCGTGCCACCCTCCGTGCTCGCGCTGGGGGCGATCGGCGGGGTGGCGGCGAGCGTGCTGCTCGTCGTGGCGGGGGAGAGGTGGGTGTACGGCCGGGGAGAGGCGCTACGGGCCCGCGGCGTCCCGTGGCCGCACACGCGCGTAGGCCTCGCGATAGGTGGCGTCGCCGTGGCGCTCGCGGCGGCGGAGCCGTTCCTCCGGACGTCGTCCTCGACGGAGTGATCCCGGTGAGACGGTACGAAGGTGGTCGACCGGGACGCCCTGGGGCGCTTGGCCCACGCGCAGCATACCGAACGGTCGGTCTGACCTGTCGGTCGGCACCGTGCAGCGGGTCCCCCGACCGTTCGAGCACGGCACCGAGGATCTCCATCGCTCGCACCCCCGTGACGTCGTCCAGGTTCTGTACCGACCGCGCGGTATGTCGTGAGACGACACGAGCGCCGCCCGTCGAGCGACGGCTCTCGGGGCCGGGTCCCGCGGTCCGGCCTCGCGGCCCGGTCTCGCCACCTGGCCGCGCCGACGGCGAGGTGGGCCGCCGGTAGACTGGGCGCGCGCCGTCGTGCGCTCCCCGCCAGCGCCCACCCGAGGGAACCGATGACCGCCCCCGCATCCCAGGCTTCTGCACGCCCCGCCGCTCGATCAACGTTGGACACAGTCGAGCACGCCTCGAACTCTCCCGACGAGGTCCAGCCGTACGCCGAGCTCGGCCTCAAGCCCGACGAGTACCAGCGCATCCGCGACATCCTGGGGCGCCGCCCCACGGCTGCGGAGCTCGCGATGTACTCCGTCATGTGGTCCGAGCACTGCTCCTACAAGTCGTCCAAGGTGCACCTGTCGACGTTCGGCAAGGCCACGACGGACGAGATGAAGAAGCACCTGCTCGTCGGCATCGGCGAGAACGCGGGCGTCGTCGACATCGGTGACGGCTGGGCCGTGACGTTCAAGGTCGAGTCGCACAACCACCCGTCGTTCGTCGAGCCCTACCAGGGCGCCGCGACGGGCGTCGGCGGCATCGTGCGCGACATCATCTCGATGGGCGCGCGCCCTGTCGCCGTCATGGACCAGCTCCGCTTCGGCGCGGTCGACCACCCGGACACGGCGCGCGTCGTGCACGGGGTGGTGTCCGGCGTCGGCGGCTACGGCAACTCGCTCGGCCTGCCGAACATCGGCGGCGAGCTCGTGTTCGACAGCTCCTACCAGGGCAACCCGCTCGTCAACGCGCTGTGCCTCGGCGTGCTGCGCCACGAGGACATCCACCTGGCCAACGCCTCCGGCACGGGCAACAAGGTCATCCTGTTCGGCGCGCGCACGGGCGGCGACGGCATCGGCGGCGCGTCGATCCTCGCGTCCGAGACGTTCGAGGACGGCGTCCCCGCGAAGCGCCCGAGCGTCCAGGTGGGCGACCCCTTCATGGAGAAGGTCCTCATCGAGTGCTGCCTCGAGCTCTACGCGGCGAAGGTCGTCGAGGGCATCCAGGACCTCGGCGCCGCGGGCATCTCGTGCGCGACGTCGGAGCTCGCCTCCAACGGCGACGGCGGGATGCACGTGTGGCTCGACGACGTCCTGCTGCGCGACCCGACGCTCAACGCGGGCGAGATCCTCATGTCGGAGTCGCAGGAGCGCATGATGGCGGTCGTCGCCCCCGACAAGCTGGACGAGTTCCTCGCGATCACGGGCAAGTGGGACGTCGAGACCGCCGTCATCGGCGAGGTCAACGGCTCCGGCCGCCTGACCATCGACCACCACGGGCAGCGCATCGTCGACGTCGACCCGAAGACCGTCGCGCACGAGGGCCCGGTGTACCACCGCCCGTACGCGCGCCCGTCGTGGCAGGACGGCCTCAACGCCGACTCGGTCTCGGGGCCCGACGGCGCAGCTCGTCTCGCGCGCCCGGAGTCCGGCGACGACCTGCGCGCCACCGCGCTGCGCCTCCTCGCCTCCCCGAACCTCGCGTCCAAGGAGTGGGTGACGGACCAGTACGACCGGTTCGTGCAGGGCAACACCGCGCTCGCGCAGCCCGACGACTCCGGCGTGGTCCGGGTCGACGAGACCACGGGGCTCGGCGTCGCCCTCGCGACGGACGCGAACGGCCGCTACGCCAAGCTCGACCCGCGCACGGGCGCTCAGCTCGCCCTCGCCGAGGCGTACCGCAACGTCGCGACGACGGGCGCCCGCCCGCTCGCGGTGACCGACTGCCTCAACTTCGGCTCGCCCGAGGACCCCGACTCGATGTGGCAGCTCGTCGAGGCGATCGAGGGCCTCGCGGACGCGTGCCGCGACCTCGGTGTCCCGGTGACCGGCGGCAACGTCTCGCTCTACAACGGGACGGGTGAGCCCGGCCAGATCGACTCGTCCATCCACCCCACGCCCGTGGTCGGAGTGCTCGGTGTCCTCGACGACGTCGCGCACGCCACGCCGTCCGGCTGGCGCGAGGCGGGGGAGAGCATCTACCTGCTCGGCGCCACTCGCGGCGAGCTCGACGGGTCGGCCTGGGCCGACGTCGAGCACGGTCACCTCGGCGGCGTGCCGCCCCGTGTCGACCTCGCCGCGGAGAAGGCGCTCGCCGGCGTGCTCGTCAACGCGAGCCGCGACGACCTCGTCTCCGCCGCGCACGACCTGTCCGAGGGCGGGCTCGTGCAGTGCCTGCTCGAGGCGTCGCTGCGGTTCGGCGTCGGCGCGACCGTGTCGCTCGCGGCGATCACCGAGCGCGACGGTGTGACGCCGTTCGAGGCGCTGTTCTCCGAGTCGACGGCGCGCGCGCTCGTGGCGGTTCCCCGGGGTGAGGAGAGCAAGCTCGTCGACGCGTGCGTCGCGCGCGGCGTGCCGATCGCGAAGATCGGCGAGACGGGCACCGAGCCCGCGGCGGCTGCCGAGTCGGGCGAGACGCTCGAGATCGAGGGCCTGTTCACGATCCCGCTGGCCGAGGCGAACACCGCGTTCCGCGAGACGCTCCCGCGCATCTTCGGCTGACGTCCCGCCGCGAGATAGCGACGTACAGCCGAGAGAGCGACGTTCGGGGCCCAGAACCTGGGTTCTGTGCCCGTACGTCGCTATCTCGGCGACTGCGGTGCGCGGGTTTCGTGGAGGTCGGGGTCCGACGTCGCGCCGAGCCTCGCGTCACGAGGTCCCGGGTGCCAGAGTCCGGTGCCATGACAGCGCAGCGCGCACCGCGGGTAGCCGTCACCGGACCGACGAGCACGCCACGGATCACGACGCGCCGCCGCCCCGGTGGGCCGGTGCTCGGGGCGGTCCTGGTGACGCTGACGGTCGTCGTGGCCGTCATGACGCTCCTGCGCCTCGTCCCGTTCGACGCCGCGACGCCGTTCGCGCAGCTCGTCGGCATGACGCCGTGGGTCGGGGCGCTCGCCGTCCTGGTGCTCGTCACCGTGCTCGTCGCGCGGCGCCGGTTGCTCGCCGTGCTCGTCGCGGCGTGCGTCGTCGGGCACGCGGTGTGGCTCGCGCCGTTCTTCAGCTCCGAGCAGCCCCCGCCCCCTGCCGGGGCTGCTCCGTTGCGCGTGCTCGGCGTCAACGCGTGGTTCGGCCAGGCCGACGCCGGGCAGGTGGTCGACCTCGTGCGCGCCGAGGACGTGCAGGTCCTCGCGGTGGTCGAGCTGACGACCGACTTCCGCGAACGGCTCGTCGCCGCGGGCATCGACGACCTGCTGCCCCACCACGTGGACGCGAAGGTCGGCACCGGCTCGCCGGGGAGCGGGCTGTGGAGCGCGCTGCCGCTCGACGACGTCGACACCACGGACTTCTCGACGTTCGCCATGCCCGCGGCGACCGTCGAGGTCGACGGACGCCCGGTGCGCGTCACGGCCGTGCACCCCGTGCCGCCGCTGCCCGAGATCACGCACCAGTGGAAGGCGGAGCTGCTGCGGCTCACGGCGCGGGTCGAGGACGACCCGCTGCCCCAGGTGCTCGTCGGCGACTTCAACGCGACCTACGACCACGCGTCGTTCCGGAGCCTGCTCGGTGACCGCTTCCACGACGCGACGCGCAGCGCCGGCCAAGGCCTCAATCTGTCGTGGTCGGCCAGGCTCGGCACGCCGGCGCTGCTCGATCTCGACCACGTGGTGACGGACCGGGAGAACGTCGTGACCGACGTCCGCTCCGTGCGGCTCACCGACAGCGACCACCGCGCGATCCTCGCGACGGTCCACGTCCCGCAACCCTGACCGTCCCGCAACCCGGACCGTCTCGGGGCACCGACCGTCCCATGACGTGCCGAACCCCGGGTTGCGCGGCGATCAGGGCGGTGATCGGCGCGTAACCCGGGGTTCGGCGGGGCGGTCCGCGTCAGCCCTTCGCAGGCTCCGGCTCCGGCGCCTCGACGTGGTGCGGGTGGCGGCGCTCGAGGGCCGCACCCTCGACGTCGACGTCCGGCAGGATCTTGTCGAGCCAGCGCGGCAGCCACCACGCCTTGTCGCCGGCGAGGTGCATGAGCGCCGGGACGAGGAGCATGCGGACGACGAACGCGTCGACGAGGACACCGAACGCGAGCGCGAAGCCGATGGGCCGGATCATCGCGCTGTGCGAGAACACGAACCCGCCGAACACGGAGATCATGATGATCGCGGCGGCGGTCACGACCGACCGCCCGGCCCGGACGCCCTGCACGATCGCGATCCGCGCCGGGGCGCCGTGCGCGTACGCCTCACGCATCCCCGACCCGAGGAACAGCTGGTAGTCCATCGCCAGGCCGAAGAGGATGCCGACGAGGATCGTGGGCAGGAAGTTGAGGATCGGCCCCGGCGTCTCGACGTCGAACACCCCCGCCAGCCAGCCCCACTGGTAGATCGCGACGACCCCGCCGAGCGCGGCGAAGTAGGACAGGATGAACCCGAGCGTCGCGACGACCGGCACGAAGATCGACCGGAAGACGAGGACCAGGATGATCAGCGACAGCCCCACGACGACCGCGAGGTAGATCGGCAGCGCCTGCGCGAGCTTGTCGGAGATGTCGATGTTGCCGCTCGCGGAGCCGGCGACGCCGATCGTGACCTCGCCGTCGAGCAGCTCGAGGTCGCGCAGGCTGTGCACGAGCTCCTCGGTGGACTCGCTCGTCGGTCCCTCGGCCGGGACGACCTGGAACGCGGCGACGGTGCGGTCCTCCGACGTGCCGATCGGTGCCACGGCCACGACGTCGTCCTGCGCGAAGAGCTCCTCCGCGACGCGGACCTGGTACTCGAGCGCCTCGTCCTCCGTGGGCTCGCCCGGGAGGTCGGCGACGACGAGGAGCGGGCCGTTCGTGCCCTCGCCGAACTGCTCGGCGATGGTGGAGTAGGCGCGGTACTGCGTGGAGTCGTGCGCCTCGGACGAGCCGTCCGGCAGGTTGGTGCGCAGGTCGAGCGCGGGCAGCGCGACCACGGCGAGCGCCGCGATGCTCAGCAGCGCGGTCCCGACGGCGCGCACCGTCGACATCGGACGGATCGGCCTGGCGGGCGAACCGCCTGCGGCCACCGCGCTCGCGTCCGTTCCCGCACCGTCCGTGCCCGACGCCGCGGCTACCGACGCGCCCGTGGCACCACCGGAGGTGGGCGCCTCGGCGAGACGCGCACGCTCGCGCTTGCTGAGGATGCGCATCCCGATCATGCCCAGCAGCGCCGGGGTCAGGGTGACGGCGATGAGGACGGCGATCGCGACGCACAGCGCGCCGACGGTGCCCATGAGCCCGAGGAACGGGATGCCGGTGACGTTGAGCGCGAGCAGCGCGATGAGCACGGTCGCGCCCGCGAACACGACCGCGTTGCCCGACGTGCCGTTCGCCAGCCCGATGGACTCGCTCACGTCGTCGCCCTGCTTGAGCTGCCGGCGGTGCCGGTTGACGATGAACAGCGAGTAGTCGATCCCGACGGCGAGACCGAGCATGAGGCCGAGCACCGGCGTCACGGACGACATCTCGACGACGCCGGAGAGCGACATCGCGGTGAGCGCACCGATCCCGACGCCGATGAGCGCGGTGAGGATGGGCAGCCCCGCGCCCACGAGCGTGCCGAGCATGACGACGAGCACGACGGCCGCGACGACGAGGCCGATCGCCTCGCCGACGCCGAAGACCTGTGGCACGCCCTGGGTGATGTCGGCGGAGAAGTCCGTCTGCACGCCCTCGACCGGGTCGTCGGTGAAGACGGCGACGAGGTCGTCCTTCGTCTGCTGCTCGATGCTCATGTTCGGCTCGGTGAACGACACGCTCGCGACCGCGGCGCTGCCGTCCTCGGAGACCATGCGGATGTCGGACGCCATCTCGAGCAGCGGCGCCGAGAGCTCGAGCTGAGCGGCCTGCTCCTCGAGCTCGGCGCTCTGGTCCTCCAGCGCGGTCTGCTGCTCCGCGATCGTCGCGGCCTGCGCGTCGAGCTCGGCCCGCCCGGCGTCGAGCTGTGCCTGCTGCGCGTCGAGCTGCGGTGCGGCCTGGTCGGCGATGCCGGCGGCCTCCGCCTGCGCGCGGGCCTCGTCGAGCTGGGCCTGTCCGGCGTCGAGCTGGGCGCGTGCGGCGTCGAGCTGCGCCTGACCGTCCGTGAGCTGCGTCCGCCCGGCCTCGATCTGCTCGCGGCCGTCGGCGATCTGCGTGCGGCCGTCCTCGACCTGCGCGGCCTGGTCGGCGAGCTCGGTCTGCGTCGCGAACGGGTCGATCACGGTCTCGACGCCGTCGACGTCGCCCGCCGTGGCGATGAGGTCGCCGATCTCCGCCTCCTGCTCGGCGGTGAACGCCGAGCCGTCCTCCGTCTGGAAGACGATGGTGCCGCTGCCGCCCGAGGCCTCCGGGAGCTCGGACTGCAGGCGCTCGGTGACCTCCGCCGTCGGTGTGCCGGGGATCGAGAAGCTGGTCGCGAGGGTGCCGCCGAACGCGGCGAACGCCGCGCCCGCGAGGACGAGGATCGCGAGCCAGGCCGCGAGGACGGTCCGCGCCCGGCGCGCGCACGCACGTCCGAGCCGGTAGAGGAGTTCAGCCATGAGGGTCCTTCGTGAGGGAGCGGTCAGGACGGTGCGGAGGTGGTCCGGGTGGTCGGTGGGCTGTCGAGCGGGGTGCGTCAGGAGGAGCGGTCCGACGGCGCGGCGTGCCCGTGCCGCGCGCGTTCCACGAGGTGGTCGAGCAGTCCGGTCCAGACCTCTCGGGACGCGGCGTCGTCCGCGGCGCCCGTGGCCTCCCACCAGTGTCTGTGGATCACGAGGAGCCCGCTCATGAACGACGCGACGAGGAGCTGCACGTCGAGCAGGTCGGCGTCGGGATGGCGTCGTGTCAGGTCGACGACGAACCTCTCGCTGAGGTCGGTGAACGTGCGCGCGACCATCGTCGTGACGCGCGGCGACGGCTCGTCGCAGCCCTCGCTGCCGAGCACCCGGGTCAGGTAGGCCATCGGTCCGACGAGGTCGGTCGCGCGCAGGACCGCGGCGAGCTCGTCGAAGAGCGAGGCGCCGTGCTCGTCCGCGCAGGGTGCCGTGGCGCTCGCACCGAAGTCCGCGGCGACCTCGCCGAGCACGCGCGCACCGACCTCGGCCACGACGTCGTCCACGGAGGCGAAGTGGTTGAAGACCGTGCGGCGGGCGACGTCGGCCCGTGCGGCCAGCTCGTCGACGGTGAACCGGGCGCCGTCCCGCTCCTCGAGGAGCGCCGCGGCGGCGTCGACGATCGCTCGCCGGTGACGCTGCCGCAGCGCGGCGCGGCGGTCGACGGGGGGAGCCTCGGAGATCACCTCACGACACTAGGTGCATCGTTGCACTGGGTGCAAATTGCTGCGACGGCGCGCGCGGACGCCGACCGCGCCGAGGGGAGGGGCTGGGACGCGGTCAGGAGGAAGCCGACCGGGAGCACCACGACCCACAGGGCGATCGTCACGAGGGCAGAACTGCCCTTGGTGCGCCGACACGTCGCAACACTGCGCTCAATGGGGCCCCTCCAGGACGATCGGTCCGGCACAGCGTAGGGGCCAGGGCGTCCGGGTGCGGGGTGCCGGGGTGCCGAGGGACGGGTCGCCGTCACATGGCCTCCCTGGGAGACGTCGCCGTAGACTGAGGACGTCCCTACGACGCCCCGCGGGACGGCCCGCGGGACGGGCTCACGAGGTCCGCTCCGATGACGTGGCAGCTCATGCTCTGGTGCGCGACGGTGTGCACGATCGCCGCCGTGTGGTGGGTGCTGCTCCGCGCGCTGCACCCCCGTCCGCTCCCGCTCCGGCCCCGGCCGCCCCGGCGCCACGGTCGGCGGGGGGTCGTCGCGCCCGACCCCCTCGTGACCCTGGGTCTCCAGGTCCGGCTCAGCGAGCTGGCGGCAGAGATGCGCCGCATCGAGGCGGACCCCGAGGTCTACGCCCGCGCGCACCACTACCTCGCGGTCCAGGGCGCGTACGACGCGCTCCTGCGCGAGGCATGCCGGCTCACCGGACTCCCCGTCGAGGACATGCCCCTGCAGGCCGGGTTCCGGGCGGGGGACGAGGAGCGGTTCCGCGAGGAGCTCGAGCTGAGCGCCCGCGGCTGGAGCTGGTGACTGCCCGGTTCGTCGGGTCGAGCGGTCCCCGACCTGCCGTCGGTGGCGTTTCGCGGAGCGGACGGGTGCCGAGACCCAACTGGTACAGGCGTACCGTCGAGGGTTCCGTCACCCGTCCGACGAGGAGCACCCATGGACAGCCGCCTGCAGTCCGTCTACGACGACGTCCTGCGCCGCAACCCCGGCGAGGCCGAGTTCCACCAGGCCGTCCGCGAGGTCTTCGACTCGCTCGGCCCGGTGCTCCTCAAGCACCCGCGCTACGTCGAGGCCGCGGTGCTCGAGCGGGTCTGCGAGCCGGAGCGGCAGATCATCTTCCGCGTGCCGTGGGTCGACGACGCGGGCCGTGTGCGCATCAACCGCGGCTTCCGCGTCGAGTTCAACTCCGCGCTCGGCCCGTACAAGGGCGGGCTGCGCTTCCACCCGTCCGTGTACCTCGGCATCGTGAAGTTCCTCGGGTTCGAGCAGGTCTTCAAGAACTCGCTCACCGGGATGCCGATCGGCGGCGGCAAGGGCGGGTCCGACTTCGACCCGCGCGGCCGCTCCGAGGGCGAGGTGATGCGGTTCTGCCAGTCGTTCATGACGGAGCTGTACCGGCACATCGGCGAGAACACGGACGTCCCCGCGGGCGACACGGGCGTCGGCGGCCGGGAGATCGGCTACCTCTTCGGGCAGTACAAGCGCATCACGAACCGCTACGAGTCCGGCGTGCTCACGGGCAAGGGGATCAGCTGGGGCGGCTCGCTCGTGCGCACCGAGGCGACCGGCTACGGCACGGTCCTGTTCGCCGAGCGCATGCTCGCGACGACGGGGCGCGACCTGGACGGGCGGCGCGTCACGGTGTCGGGGTCCGGGAACGTCGCGACGTACGCGATCGCCAAGGCGCAGGACCTCGGGGCGCGCGTGGTCGCGTTCTCCGACTCCTCCGGCTACGTCGTCGACGAGCTCGGCGTCGACCTCGCGCTGCTCCGCCACGTGAAGGAGGTGGAGCGCGGGCGCGTCGCGGACTACGTCGCGCGGCGCCCGGGTGCCCACCTCGTCACGGACGGTTCGATCTGGGACGTCCCGACGGACGTCGCGCTGCCGTGCGCGACGCAGAACGAGCTCGACGAGCGGGCCGCGAAGCAGCTCGTCGCGCACGGCGTCGTCGCGGTCGCCGAGGGCGCGAACATGCCGACGACGCCCCAGGCCGTCGGGCTCCTGCAGGACGCGGGCGTGCTGTTCGCGCCCGGCAAGGCCGCGAACGCGGGCGGGGTCGCGACGTCGGCGCTCGAGATGCAGCAGAACGCGTCGCGCGACGCGTGGTCCTTCGAGCACACCGAGGAGCGGCTCGCGCAGATCATGGCGGGCATCCACGACCGCTGCGTCGAGACGGCCGACGAGTACGGCGCGCCCGGCAACTACGTGCTCGGCGCCAACATCGCCGGGTTCACCAAGGTCGCCGACGCGATGATCGCGCTCGGGGTCATCTGACGCGTCGTCTACCCTGGCGGGCGGCCGGACGTCGGGTGTGCGCGCGGGGCGCGCACCGACCGGCCGCACGCCGACGGGAGCGCACGGGTGACGACGAGCGGGTACGAGGGCAGCACCGGCCGGGCCGGGCGCGACGTCGCGCTCGAGCTCGCGGTCCAGGACCCGCAGGGGGTGCGCGTCGCCGCCTCGGTCGGCGCGCGCCGGGTCGAGCTCTGCGTCGGGCTCGGCGCGACGGGCGGGCTGACGCCGAGCGCGGGTCTGCTCGCCGCGGCGCTGGACGCGTCGCGCGACGTCGTCGGTCCCGGCGGCGGGTCCGGGCCGGAGGTCCACGTGCTCGTGCGGCCCCGTCCCGGCGGGTTCGTCTACTCGGCCGACGAGATCGACCTGCAGGTGCGGGACGTCCGGGCGGCCGTCGAGGCGGGGGCGAGCGGCGTCGTCGTCGGGGCGCTCACCCCGGACGGCGACGTGGACCGGAACGCGGTGCGCGCGCTCGTCGCGGCGGCCGGTGGCGCCGAGGTGACGTTCCACCGGGCCTTCGACGTCGTCGCGGACCAGCTGCTCGCGCTCGACGTCCTCGCGGGCCTCGGGGTGCGCCGCGTGCTGACCTCGGGCGGAGCGCCGCGCAGCATCGACGGTGCGGACCGGCTGGGCGAGCTCGCCGCCCGGGCGCGCGGGCCGCTCGGCGGAGCCGTCCAGGTGATGGCGGGCGGGGGAGTGCGCGTCGAGGACGTCACGCCCCTCGTCGGCGTCGGCGTCGACGCCGTGCACCTCTCGGCGAAGGGGCTCGTCGCCGACGACGCCGGCCCGGGAGGCGGCGGCGACGCCGGGTACGAGGTCACGGACCCGGCCGTCGCGGCGGCCGCTCGCGCGGCGCTCGACGCCGCGACCCTGGCTGGCTGAGCACCGCACCCTGACCGCCGGATCGGGACGTCCAGTGTGGCCGTGTATCAGTTAGGTAACTTTCCTGTCGTATCACGGTAGCGGCTGGAGGGAATTAGTTAGTGTTCCTGCACACGCCTCAGGGCGCACGACGAACGACGCGACGACGCGTCGTCCACGCGAAAGGACCGATGATGATTCCAAGCACGGCGCGCAAGCGTCTGCTCACGGCGGTTGCGCTCGTGACCGGCGTGACCCTCCTGGCGACGGGTTGCTCGAGCGGCGGGGACGACGAGGGCGAGGACGGCGCGACGGCGGGCCGGGTGCTCAACGTGTGGGCCGGCTCCCAGACCCCGATCGTCGCCAACTTCAACCCCTTCGCGCCGACCGTGCTGCACGGCGCGCTCGGCCCGGTATACGAGACGCTCTTCGTCTACAACAAGGCCCAGGCGAGCGAGCCGACGCCGATGCTCGGCGAGTCTTTCGAGTGGAACGAGGACGGCACGCAGCTCACGGTGACCATCCGGCAGGGCGTGACCTGGAACGACGGCGAGGACTTCACCGTCGACGACGTCGTGTTCTCGTTCACCAACGAGGCGTCGAAGCCCGCCTACGTCACGTCGGCCGAGGCGACCGACGAGACGACGGTGGTCCTCACGTTCGACGGACCGCAGTACACCAACGAGTTCGCGCTCCTGGGCGCCTCGTGGATGATCCCCGAGCACGTCTGGTCGGAGAAGTCGGCCGAGGAGATGACGACCTTCACGAACGAGGAGCCCGTCGGCACCGGTCCCTACACCGTCAAGACGACCTCGGACGCGGCCTACACGCTCGTCGCCAACGAGGACTACTGGCAGGACGGCAAGCCCGCCGTCAAGGAGGTCCGCTACCTCGGCATCGACGCGAACCAGTCCGCCGAGGACCTGCTCAAGGCGGGCGACCTCGACTGGGCGGGCATGTTCGTCCCGGACCCCGAGGGCGTCGCCTCGTCGGGCGGCCCCAGCGGCTACGTGAACACGCCGCAGGACCCGACCGTGCTCTACACGTGCGCCAACGCGGACCTCGGCTGCACCGGCCCGCAGACCGACGTCGCCGTGCGCCAGGCGCTCGACCTCGCCATCGACCGCGGCACGATCACGGACAAGGCGTTCGTCGGCCTCGCCGGGACGATCTCCCCGACGTTCGCCCTCCTCGGCCGCGACGACCAGTGGATCTCGCCGGACGTGGAGAAGGAGAGCCCGCAGACGGCCGACGTCGAGGCGGCCGGGCAGATCCTCGAGGACGCCGGCTACACCAAGGGCGACGACGGCATCTACGCGAAGGACGGCCAGAAGGTCGAGCTGACGCTGACCTCGGTCGACGGCTGGACCGACTACAACGACGCCGCCAAGCTCATCGAGGAGCAGGCCAGGGCCGCGGGCATCGCGGTCACGGCGAGCACCGTGAGCTGGCAGGAGTTCTCCGACTCGCGCCAGTCCGGCAGCTACCAGCTCATCATGGGCGGCGTCATCGGCACCTCCGTCGCCGACCCCTTCCAGATCTACCGCGACTGGTTCTCGGGCGACTACACGCAGGCCGTCGGCACGCAGCTCGAGCCGGGCGAGTGGAACTTCTCGCGCTACGCCAACCCCGTCGTCGACGAGGCCGTGCAGGCGGCCGCCGCGACGAACGACGAGGCCGCGAAGAAGGAGGCCTACGCCACGATCCAGGCGGAGATCACGCGCGACCTGCCGTACATCCCGCTCGTCATCAACGCGACGCAGACGTTCTTCAACGACACGGACTACACGGGCTGGCCCACGGAGGACGACCTCTACGCCTTCCCGCCGTCGTGGGGCTCCGTCTCCGCGGGCTACGTCCTCGGCAACCTGAAGCCCGCCGAGTGACGCTCCGCTGAACCGCACCGAGGAGGAGCCGTGATGAGCGAGGGAAGCACCCGATGAAGTACTACGTCCGGCGGATCGCGTTCTACGCGTTCACCCTGTGGGCTGCCATCTCCCTGAACTTCCTGATCCCCCGGCTCATGCCGGGCGACCCCGCCGACATCATGCTGGCCAAGATGGCACGCAGCGGCGAGGTCGCGCCCGGGGTCGAGAAGACCATCCGGCTCCTCCTCGGAGCAGACACCGACCAGTCGATGTGGGACCAGTACGTCGCGTACTGGGGCAACATCCTCCGCGGGGACCTCGGCGTCTCCGTCACGAAGTTCCCCACGCCGGTCACCGAGCTCATCGGGGCGGCGCTCCCGTGGTCGATCGGTCTGCTCGGGATCGCGACGATCATCTCGTTCGTCATCGGCATCGTGGGCGGCGCCTGGATCGGCTGGCGGCGCGGCACGTGGGTGGACAACCTCATCCCCGCCTCCACGCTGCTGCAGTCCCTGCCGTACTTCTGGGTCGCGCTGCTCCTCGCCTACCTGTTCGCCGTCGAGAACCCGGTCTTCCCCCGGATCGGCGGGTACGACGTCTTCACGTTCGACGGCCCGGAGCTGAGCTGGGCGTTCGTCGGCTCGGTGATCTATCACGGCTTCCTGCCCGCGCTGACGGTGGTGCTCTCGTCGTTCGGCGCCTGGCTGCTCGGGATGCGCAACATGATGGTCTCCACGCTGTCGGAGGACTACATCACGACGGCGGAGGCCAAGGGCCTGCGGCGGTCCCGGATCCTGCTCACCTACGCCACGCGCAACGCGGCGCTCCCGTCGATCGCGGGGTTCGGCATCTCGCTCGCGTTCGTCGTCACCGGGGCGATCGTCATGGAGCAGGTGTTCACCTACCCCGGCCTCGGCAAGCTCATGATCACCGCCGTCCAGGGCAACGACTTCGCCCTGATGCAGGGCCTGTTCCTCGTCATCACGCTCACCGTGCTGGTGGCGACCTTCTTCATGGACCTGGTCTACGGATTCATCGACCCGAGGACGCGGCACAATGGCTGACGACATCCGCGAGCAGGAGCTCGCCAAGAACGCCGGCCCGGCGGTACCTCTCGACGAGACGAGCGCCGTCGGCACCGCGACACCGACGGAGCAGACGGCACGCCGCGGGTTCCGCCAGCTCCTGCCGTCGTTCTCCGTGAAGCTCGCCGTCGGTCTCGTCATCACGATCGGCATCACGCTGTTCGCGCTCCTCGCCCCGTACGTCGTGCAGGACCCGCGATTCTCCGGCAACGAGGCTCTGCAGTCCCCGAGCGCCGAGCACCTGCTCGGGACCACCAAGCTCGGCTACGACGTCCTCGCCCAGCTCGCCCACGGCGCGAAGGGCTCGCTGCTCGTCGGTCTCGTCGCCGCCGGGATCGCGATCACGCTCTCGCTCGTCTTCGGGATCGTCGCGGGGTACGTCGGCGGCTGGACGGACGAGTTCCTGTCGCTCGGCACGAACGTCATGCTCGTGATCCCCGGCCTGCCGCTCATGATGGTCATCGCCATCTACGCCGAGAGCCGCAGCCTGTGGCTCGTCGCGTTCATCCTCGGCATCACGGGCTGGGCCGGGTCCGCCGTCATCCTGCGCTCGCAGGCGCGGTCGCTGCGCACGCGCGACTACGTCGCGGCGTCGCGCGTCGCGGGCGAGAAGACCCTCCGCATCGTGCTCGTCGAGATCATGCCGAACCTGCTCCCGCTGCTCGCCGCGCAGTTCCTCGGCGCGGTCATCCTCGCGATCCTCGGAGAGGCGGGCCTGTCCTTCATCGGGCTCGGGCCCAACGGCTCGATCACGTGGGGGACGATGATCATGGACGCGTACGGCGGCAACGCGCTGAGCGCCGGGGCGTGGTGGTGGTTCGTCCCGCCGGGCCTCATGATCGCGGTCTTCGGCGCCGGCCTCTCGCTCGTGAACTTCGCGATCGACGAGATCATCAATCCCAAGCTGCGCAACGCCCCCGCCGCCGTGAAGAGTGTGCGGAAGGCCCGCAAGGCGGGTCTCGGGGCGACCGGCCACGACGACGCCAGGGACGACGACGCGGTGACCCGGCGCGGTCGGACCGACGACGGCCCTCCGCCCGCCGCAGGCACCGCCGACGAGAAGGAGAGGGTCGGAGCATGACCGCCACGACGTCGACCGGGCCGCTGACCTCGCCCGGGCACGACACCCACGTCGCCGGCCTGGAGCCGGTCCTCACCGCACGTCACGTCTCGATCGACTACGAGGTGAGCCCCGTCGTCCATGCGGTGAAGGACGTGTCCCTCACGCTGCACCGCGGCGAGATCCTCGGGCTCGCGGGCGAGTCGGGCTGCGGCAAGACGACCTTCGCGTACGGGCTCAACCGGCTGCTCAAGGCGCCGGCGCTGCTCACCTCGGGCGAGGTGACGTTCCACGACCAGGGCGGCAGCGACATCGACGTCGTCGCGCTCCAGGGCGACGCCCTGCGGTCCTACCGCTGGGACAAGGTCTCGATGGTGTTCCAGGGCGCGATGAACTCGCTCAACCCGGTCATCAGCGTGCGGGCGCAGCTCGACGACGTGCTCACGACGCACCGCCCGGGCATGCGCAAGCGCGAGAAGGCCGCGCGGGCCGCGGAGCTGTTGGACCTCGTGGGCGTGGACCCCGGGCGGCTCGACTCCTACGCGCACGAGCTCTCGGGCGGCATGCGCCAGCGCGTCATGATCGCGATGGCGCTCGCGCTCAGCCCGCAGGTCATGATCATGGACGAGCCGACGACCGCGCTCGACGTCGTGGTCCAGCGCGGCATCCTGCGCGAGATCATGCGGTTGCGCGAGCAGCTCGGGTTCGCCGTCGTGTTCATCACCCACGACCTGCCCCTGCTCCTGGAGATCAGCGACCGGATCGCCGTCATGCTGCGGGGCGAGATCGTCGAGCTGGACACCGCGGAGAACCTCTACGCACGCCCGCAGCACGCGTACACGCGCAGGCTGCTCGGGTCGTTCCCGAGCCTCACGGGCGACCGCGGCGCGTTCGTGCGCACGGGCGAGCACCAGGACGGGCGGCACGCATGAGCACGCTCGAGGTCCGCCACCTCGTCAAGGACTTCCGCGTCCGCAGCGGGTTCCGCCGGTCGACCCTGCGCGCGGTGGACGACGTGTCGTTCACGCTCGAACCGGGGAAGACCATCGCGGTCGTCGGGGAGTCCGGGTCGGGCAAGTCCACCGTCGCGCGCATGATCGCGCAGCTGGAGACGCCGAGCTCGGGCGAGGTCCTGCTCGACGGGAAGCCGTCCGCGACCCGGGGCCGCGGCCTCGACCGGTACCGGCACCAGGTCCAGATGGTCTTCCAGGACCCGTTCGCGTCGCTCAACCCGTTCCACACGGTGGGGCACCATCTCGAGCGGCCGCTGCGCATCCATGGGGTCGCCCGGTCGAGGGCCGACGTCGAGCGTCACGTCCGCGACCTGCTCGAACGCGTCAACCTCACCCCAGCCGACGTCTACGCGGCCAAGCAGCCGCACGAGATGTCCGGCGGGCAGCGCCAGCGCGTCGCGATCGCGCGCGCCCTCGCTCCCGGCGCGCGGTTCCTCGTCGCGGACGAGCCGGTGTCGATGCTCGACGTGTCCATCCGGCTCGGGGTGCTCAACCTCCTCGCGCGGCTGCAGCGCGAGGAGGACCTCGGCGTCCTCTACATCACGCACGACCTCGCGACCGCGCGGCACTTCTCCGACGAGATCATCGTGATGCTCCGCGGCAAGGTCGTCGAGCGGGGCCCGTCGGACCGGGTCATCCTCGACCCGCAGCACGACTACACGAAGCTCCTCCTCGGAGCGGCGCCCGACCCTGCGAACCAGGGGCAGTTGCGCGCGGAGGTGCGCGCCGAGCTGGCCGCCGCGGCAGGGGGAGCGGTGGCAGGGGTCCCCGACCGGTTCGGCACGCGGGGCCTCTGAGCGGACGCGCCGGTGGTGGTGCGTCCGGTGCGCGCGTGGGCCGGGGCCGTGGGACGGGCCGGCCTACGCGTCGCGCCCCCGCGGCCCGACGACGCTCGGTAGGGTCGGACCGTGCCCAGTCCCCAGGTCCGCCTCGCCCCCGCCCCCGACGCCACCCGGGACGTCCGGTCGGCGCTCGCCGCGCTCCGGCGCGAGATGGAGATCCCCGACGGCTTCGGACCGGAGGTCGTCTCCGAGGCGGAGGCGGCGGCGGCGCACGCTGCGACCAACGTCGAGGTCGACGGCGCCGGCGGCCCCGACGGCGCTGCCCGCACCGACGGCCGGGTCGACCTGCGCGATCTTCCGTTCCTGACGATCGACCCACCCGGTTCCATGGACCTCGACCAGGCCCTGTTCCTCGAGCCGGCGGGCACGGCCGCGGAGGGCGGCGCGGCGTACGTCGTGCACTACGCGATCGCGGACGTCGGGTCCTTCGTGGAAGCCGGTGGCGCGATCGACACCGAGGCGCACGAGCGGGGGAGCACGTTCTACGCCCCCGACGAGCGCACGCCGCTGCACCCGGCCGCGCTCTCCGAGGGCGCGGCGAGCCTGCTGCCGGGCGAGGACCGCCGCGCCGCGGCGTGGCGCATCGTGCTCGACGCCGCCGGCGAGATCGTCGACGCGACCGTGCGCCGCGCCGTCGTGCGCTCGCGCGAGCGGCTCACGTACGAGGAGGCGCAGGCGCGCATCGACGCGCTCGCGCCGGTCGCGGACGGGCCGGACGGCGCGGACGGTCAGGACGGGGGGAACGGTCCCGACGGCTCGGTGGAGACCGCCGGGACGCTCGCGCTGCTGCGCGTGGTCGGCGAGCTGCGACGGCAGCGCGAGCGCGACCGTGGCGGCGTCTCCCTCGAGGTCCCGGAGCAGGAGATCGTCGCGCACGACGACGGGTCCTTCGGCCTCGTCTTCCGCGCGACCCTCCCGGCCGAGGGATGGAACGCGCAGATCTCGCTCCTCACGGGCATCGCCGCCGCGCGCATCATGCGTGCCGGAGGCGTCGGGGTCTTCCGCGCGCTGCCCGAGGCCGACGAGCGCGACGTCGCGCGCCTGCGCCGGACCGCCCGCGCTCTCGGCATCGACTGGCCGGGCGACGTCCCGTACGGCGACCTCGTGCCGACGCTCGACTCCGCGCAGCCCCGCCACGCGGCGTTCCTCACCGAGGCGACGAGCCTGTTCCGGGGTGCGTCGTACGAGGCGTTCGGCGGCACCGGCCAGGAACCGGGCGTGCCCGGCGACGCCGCCCACGCCGCGATCGCCGCCGAGTACGCGCACGTCACCGCGCCGCTGCGCCGTCTCGTCGACCGGTACGGCACGGAGGTGTGCCTCGCGCTGTGCGCGGGCGAGCCGGTCCCGCGCTGGGTGCTCGACGCGCTGCCGGGGCTGCCCCGCACGATGGCGCGGACCGGCCAGCGGGCGAGCGCGTACGACCGGGCGATCGTCGACGTCGTCGAGGCGGCGCTGCTCGCCGGACGTGTCGGCGAGGTGTTCGACGGCGTCGTCGTCGACGTCGAGGACGACCGCGAGCGCGACCGACGCCGGGAGCGCACGGGCGACACCGGTCGCGGGCCGGAGCGTCGCGGTCAGGTCGTGCTCGCCGACCCGGCGGTGCGCGCCCCCGTGGAGGGCGCCGACCTCCCGCTCGGTGACCCCGTGCGCGTCACGCTGCGCGAGGCGTCGGTCGCCGACCGCCGCGTGCTCTTCACCGCCGGTTGAGCCTCGACTCGGCTGGCGGATGGCGTGGCGCGGCGACTCGTCGATGTCTTGCACGGTGTCAACACCGCGACGTAGAGTGTTGACCAGCCTTCCGCACTAGCGGTGGGAAGTGGACCCGAGACCCGTCCGGAATGGTCGTGGCGCTCGGGTCTCGCGCTTTCTAGACCACGACAACGTCCCGAACGACGGGCTCGCAGCGTCGCTTCCAGTCTCCGCCCTTGGCCCATGCCCAAGCGATCGCGTCCGGTACAGCGAGCAGCGGCATCGCGGTAGCGCTTGCGTGCTCGTACGAAAGTCCGTCGCGGATTCCGGCCACAGTGGCTTCGCGGTAGATCACGCGCCGGTCCTTCTCCTCGATCGACTCGTCGCGCTCGAGGCACAACCGGTCGTGTCCGGCTGATGCG
This sequence comes from Cellulosimicrobium sp. BMG9.23, assembly GCF_059159985.1. Lineage (NCBI taxonomy): Bacteria > Bacillati > Actinomycetota > Actinomycetes > Micrococcales > Promicromonosporaceae > Cellulosimicrobium > Cellulosimicrobium sp. BMG9.23. The sequence goes on along the minus strand of NZ_JBZGBZ010000002.1, from coordinate 151,608 downwards.
AGGTCGCGCACGAGATGGACGAGGCAACGCTCCCGGCGCTCCCACTCCGTACGGTAGACGCGCCCGGCCTGGTAGAGGCGTACCTCGAGACCTTGCATCGAAGTGATCGTGGAGAGCAACCGGCGCTTGAGGGGGTCGGCCTCCTTCTTCATGTGCAGGCGAGGCTGGCCGCGGTGGTAGAGCGCTCGCAGGTCTTTCGTTGCCTGAGCGACGTCTCCGGGGACGAAGGCGGCAGCCACGAGAAGGTAGTCGCGAGCCTTTGACTCGTCGACGAACACATGCCCGCTCATGTGGCGTCTCCCGGCGTCTTCAGGAGGATGCTTCTCGTCGCCACAGGGCCGGTCTCGGCCCTCACTGGATCTGCCCAGCCTCGACAACGGTGCGGATCTCGGCCGCGCTCAGGTTGAATGCGTCGGGAGAAAACGAGGTCGATGCTTGGCGCATCCTTTCGCGCCAGATCGGAGCAAAGGCCTCGAGCCTCCGCAAATAGGAGGGCAGGAGCGGTGCGTGAGAGTTGCCGCCGTCGCGACCCTTGTCGAAGTACTTGGCCATGGGCATCCATCGGCCCTTCTCGATCAGGTGGCACGCGAAGGAGTGCATCCGCGACTCGCGGTGGTCGTTGAGGTCGAAACCGCGGAACTCTACGGCGGGACGGCTGAACGGCAGAGTTTCGGATTCTCCTGGCCGCAGCGCGTCGAAGCTGCGCTCAAGGTTCTGGAACATCTCAAGGATGTCGTGCACGAGCGAGGTCTCCGTCCGAAACATTTCACGGTCGATGCTGACGAACTCGGTGCCGTACTCCTCGATCCAGCCGTTCTCCAGAACGAGTGCTCTCTCGATCTGGTAGTCGTGATCACCATCCTCCGCTGCTTCGCCGACGCGCTTCCTCTCGCCGTGCTCGACCTGGCGGGCCAGAATCCGGTGCAGCAGCGCGAGGGTCTTGCGCTCGAACACCGAGAGGCCTGGCGGCGTCTGGTCCTCCCAGAGTCCGGCCTCATCCGTCTGCCGGGGAGCGATCGTCGAGGCAATGGAATCGCGAACGAACTCACTGACCGTCTTCCCTTGGGAACGTGCGAGACGCGCGATCTCGGAATACTGCTCGTCAGCGAAGCGAACGGTCAGTGTTCTACTCACAGCAACTCCTCTGCGGAGTGTCGTACGCGGGCGTCGTACACGTACGACGATACCCGATGACAGAATGGACGCTCGTGCGCTCGGTCGCTGAGCGCCGGTGCTGCCCAAGGCGCCGCGGAACTGAATCCCCGTGTGAGAAGCGGTGATGCCTAGGCTGGTCCCATGCCTGCTCGACGCCGCACCGACCCCGCCGTCGGCCGTCTCGCCCTCGCGGCGTGGCGCGACGGGCACGCCGAGCGCCGGGACGTGACGACCGCGGTGCGGTTCACGCTCGAGGAGCTCGCGGACGTCGCGCCGGGCCACGCCGTCGAGGTGCGCGTCCCGCCGGCGGGTGCCGTGCAGGCGGTCGAGGGACCTCGCCACACGCGCGGTACCCCGCCCAACGTCGTCGAGACGGACCCGCAGACGTGGCTCGGCCTCGCGACGGGCGAGCTCGCGTGGGCCGACGCCGTCGCGGACGGGCGGGTCCGCGCGTCGGGCGAACGGGCCGACCTGTCCTGGCTCCTCCCGCTCCAGGCCGCACGGCGACGGTGAGATCGGTCGCTCGGCGCGAGACACGCGGCCCGGCGTGAGATCGGTCCTCTGACGAGCCGATCTCGCGCCGAAGAGCCGATCTCGCAGCGACAGTCCGCGGTCGGTGTTACCACTGAGTAACGTTCCGCTCGTTGGTCTGGCGACCGGAGAGCCGGAGGACTAGCGTCCGGTGGATGATCGGCCGCCGCTCGCGGGCCGGCGCAGCACGACGACGTGCGGTGTCGTTCTCGCGGTGGTGATCCGGCAGCAACCGTCCGTTCATCCGCGTGCGCTGCGATGACCCTGGCGTCAGGGCGTCGCGTCCGCGCCCTGCACGGACGGATCGCTCCGGGGCCGTCCGCACGAGATGAAGGAGTCAGCGTGTCCCACCACCACCTCCCGCCGCAGCGCGGGAACCGACGGGGAAAGGTGGTGGCAGCGACGCTGAGCGCGGCGCTCGCCGTCCCCCTGTCGGCGACCGCCGCCACCGCGGCGGGCTCCCTGCCGACCGCGGCCGACGGGTCCGGCCTCGTCATCAACGAGGCGTACCTGAGCGGCGGCAGCGCCAACGCGCCCTACACCCACAAGTTCGTCGAGCTGTACAACCCCACGGCCTCGGTGATCGACCTCTCGGGGATGTCGCTGCAGTACCGCTCCGCGACGGGCACGGGCGCCTTCACCGGCGTCACGCCGCTGACGGGCACGGTCGCGCCCGGGGGCTACTACCTCGTCCAGGGCGGGTCGAACGGTTCCAACGGCGCCGCGCTGCCGACCCCGGACGCGACCGGCGGGCTCAACCCGTCCGGCACGACGGGCACGCTCGCCCTCGCGAGCTCGACGAGCGCGCTCACCCTCCCCGCCGGCAACGTCGCGGGCGCCACAGGCGTCGTCGACCTCGTCGGGTACGGCGCCTCGCTGACCTTCGAGACGGCGGTCGGTCCGGCGCCGTCGGCGAACAACGTGCCGGCGTCCGTCAACCGCACGAACTTCGTCGACACGGACGACAACAGCGCCGACTTCACCGTCTCGAGCACGGTCACGCCGCAGAACAGCGGCGACGACCCGGGCCCAGACCCCGACCCGGAGCCGGGCGAGGTCGTCCCGATCGCCGAGATCCAGGGGACGGGCGCGGCGAGCCCGCTCGTCGGGCAGACCGTCACGACGCGCGGCGTCGTCACCGCGACGTACCCGACCGGCGGCTACGACGGCCTCTACCTCCAGACGGAGGGCACCGGCGACCCGGGCGACGACCACGACGCGTCGGACGCGATCTTCGTGTACTCGAAGGCCGCGGCCGAGCAGCTCGAGGTCGGCGACCACGTGGAGGTCACGGGCACCGTCTCCGAGTACTACACGCTCACGCAGATCACCCCCGGCGCCAGCAGCTGGTCGGTGCTCGACGAGGCCGCCGAGGCCGTGAAGGCCGCGGACGTCGCGTTCCCCGCGACGGACGCCGAGCGCGAGGCGCTCGAGGGCATGCTCGTGCAGCCGGCCGGCGAGTACACGATCGCCGACAACTACAGCACCAACTACTACGGGTCGTTCCTTCTCGCCGCCGGCACGGAGCCGTTCCTCCAGCCGACGTCGGCCGGTCGCCCCGGGTCCGCCGAGGCCCAGGCCGCGGTCGCGGACCGGGCGGCGCGCGCCGTCGTGCTCGACGACGGCGCGACGACGAACTTCAACGGCTCCGCCAACAAGGCGATCCCGCTGCCGTACCTCACGGGCGGTGCGCCGGCGCGCGTCGGGGCGGACGTCACGTTCACGACGGCCGTCGTCCTCGACTACCGCTTCGACGCCTGGACGTTCCAGCCGCTCACGCACCTGCGCGCGGGCGACGGCGGCAACGCCGCCGAGGTCCAGCCGGCGACGTTCGAGAACACGCGCGAGGACGCGCCCGCCGAGGTCGGCGGGAACCTGAGCGTCGCGACGTTCAACGTCCTCAACTACTTCACGACGACCGGCGACGAGCTCACCGGCTGCCAGTACTACACGGACCGTGCGGGCAACCCGATCACGGTCGACGAGGGCTGCGACGCCCGCGGCGCCGCGAACGACGAGAACCTCGAGCGGCAGCAGACGAAGATCGTCGCGGCGATCGACGCGCTCGACGCCGACGTGGTCGCCCTCATGGAGATCGAGAACTCCGCGCCGTTCGGCAAGGACCGCGACCAGGCGCTGTCCGACCTCGTGGACGCGCTCAACGAGGCCGCCGGCGCCGACGAGTGGGCCTTCGTCCCCTCGCCGGCCGCGCTGCCCGACGACGAGGACGTCATCCGCCTCGCGTACATCTACCAGGTGGGTTCGGCGGAGCCTGTCGGCGCGTCGCAGATCCTGCTCGACGACCCGGCGTTCTCGAACGCGCGCGAGCCGCTCGCCCAGGTCTTCCAGCCGGCCGGGGGAGTCTCGGACGGCGCCGGGGCGACGGACGACGACGTGCTCGTCGTCGCGAACCACTTCAAGTCGAAGGGGTCGGGATCGGGCGAGGACGCCGACCAGGGCGACGGCCAGGGGGCGTCGAACGCCTCGCGCGTCAAGCAGGCGACGGCGCTCGTGGGCTTCACCGACCAGGTCTCGGCGGACGCGGGCACGGACAAGGTGCTGCTCGCGGGCGACTTCAACTCGTACTCGATGGAGGACCCGCTCGAGGTCCTCAAGGACGCGGGCTACGTCGGACTGAGCTCGTCGGCCGGCGGGTCCACCGGCGAGCAGAGCTACCTCTTCCAGGGGTACGTCGGGTCGCTCGACCACGTGTTCGCCTCGCCCGCCGCGGCGGACGTCGTGACGGGCACCGACATCTGGAACATCAACTCGGTCGAGCCCATCGCGAACGAGTACAGCCGGTACAACTACAACGCGTCGATCCTCTACGACACGTCGCCGTTCCGGTCGTCCGACCACGACCCGGTCCTCGTCGGTCTCGACCTCGGCGGCGACGCCGAGCCGGGCACCACGACGATCGACCTGCTCGCGATCAACGACTTCCACGGGCGCATCGAGCCGTACGTGACGAACCGGACCACCGGCGTCGTCACCAACAACACGCTGTCCTTCGCGGGCACGGTCGAGCAGCTGCGCGCCGAGAACCCCGACGGGACGGCCTTCGTCTCGGCGGGCGACAACATCGGCGCCTCGCTGTTCGCGTCGTCCTCGCAGGACGACCAGCCCACGATCGACGTGCTCAACGCGCTCGACCTCGCCACCTCCGCGGTGGGCAACCACGAGTTCGACCGCGGCTTCGACGACCTCACCGGTCGCGTGGCCGACGCGGCGGAGTGGTCCTACCTCGGGGCGAACGTCTACGACAAGGGGACGCAGAACCCCGCCCTGCCCGAGTACGACGTCGTCGAGATCGACGGCGTGCAGGTCGGGTTCGTCGGTGTGGTCACCGAGGAGACGCCGTCGCTCGTCACCCCGTCGGGCATCGCGGACCTCGACTTCGGCGACCCCGTCGAGGCGCTGAACCGCGTCACCGCGCAGCTCCAGGACGGCGATGACGCGAACGGCGAGGCCGACGTCGTCGTGGCCCTCGTGCACGAGGGCGCCGGAGCCGGCACCCCCGACGGCTCGACGCTCGAGGAGGAGGTCGCCGCGGGCGGCGTCTTCGCCGACATCGTCACGGGCACGGACCCGCGCGTGGACGCGTTCTTCACGGGCCACACCCACAAGCAGTACGCGTGGGAGGCGCCGGTCCCCGGCGTGGAGGGCGCGACCCGCCCGATCCTCCAGACCGGCAGCTACGGCGAGTTCGTCGGGCGCATCACGCTCACCGTGGACACGGAGACCGGCGAGGTCGTCGACCACGCCGCGGTCAACGTGCCGCGGACGTCGACGCCGTGGGAGGAGCTCGTCCAGACCTACCCGCGCGTGCAGGCGGTCAAGGACGTGCTCGACCCGGCACTGGCCGAGGCCGAGGTCATCGGGTCCCAGCCGGTCGGCGAGGTCACGGCCGACATCACGACGGCGTGGACCGGAGGCTCGTACGTCGACGGCGTCTACGTCGCGCCGCCGGTCACGAACCCGCCGACGGGTGCGCGCGACGACCGCGCCTCCGAGTCGACGCTGGGCAACCTCGTCGCCAACTCGCTCCGCGACACCCTCGCCGACCCGGCGCGTGGCGGCGCCGACTTCGGCGTCGTCAACCCGGGCGGCCTGCGCAGCGACCTGCTCGTGGGCGCGGACGGCGTGATCACGTACGCCGAGGCGAACGCGGTGCTGCCGTTCGTCAACAACCTGTGGACCGTGACCCTCACGGGCGAGCAGGTCCTGACGATGCTCGAGCAGCAGTGGCAGACGGACACGAACGGCAACCGCCCCTCGCGCCCGTACCTGGCTCTCGGTCTGTCGGACAACGTGTCCTGGACGGCGAGCACCGCCGACCCGAACGCGGCCCCGGGAGACAACGTGCTCACCGTGACCATCGACGGCGAGCCGATCGACCCCGACGGCGAGTACCGCGTCGCGACGTTCTCGTTCCTCGCGACCGGTGGTGACAACTTCCGGGTGTTCACCGAGGGCACCGACCCGCGCGACTCCGGTCTCGTCGACCGCGACGCGTGGATCGCCTACCTCAGCGAGAACTCCCCGCTGTCGCCGTCGTTCGCGCGGTCGCGGGTCGTCGTCGACGAGCTGCCCGGTCCGGTCACGGCGGGCGAGGACGTCAGCGTCGCGCTGTCGCGCCTCGACCTCACGTCGCTCGGGTCGCCGCAGAACACCGCGGTCACGGGATACCTCGTCCCCGCCGACGGGACGTTCGACCCGGAGAACCCGGGCGAGGCGGTCGGGACGGCCACGGTGACCGACGGGGCGGCGACGCTCACGGCGACCGTGCCGGACGACGCCGGCGAGGGCGCCTACGACCTGTGGGTCGTCGCGGAGCCGAGCGGCACGACCGCCCGGATCCCCGTGACGGTCGAGGCGGCCGAGCAGCCGACGGGCGTCGACCTCGAGGTGACCGCCCAGGCGCGCTGCCTCGCGGGCACGGCCTACCTCGCGGTGCGGGCCACCAACGGCGAGGACGTGGCGATCGACGTGCGGCACTACACGCCGTTCGGCGAGAGGCGCTTCGCCGCGGTCCAGCCGGGGAAGGCGGCGTACCAGGCGTACAACAGCCGCCAGTCCTCGCTCGAGGACGGCTCGGTGACCGTCGCCGGGTACGTGCCGGGCGCCACGCCGCGCTACGAGCAGCACAAGGTCACGTTCGAGGGCATCACCTGCGGGTGACGCGCCCCTGACGCGCTGATCGAGACCGCGACCCGGGTTCCGTCCGACGGACCCGGGTCGCGGTGCGTCCGGCCCGCACAGGCCTCCCAGGCGGCGCGGGTAGGGTCGGTCCCGTGAGCTCCCAGTCCTCCGCTCCCCACGACCGGCCCGACGACCGGCCCGACGGCGCGGCGTCCGACCCCCTGCCGCCCGCCGAGAGCCCGGCCGACGGCGCGGTCGACGTGCCCGCGGGCGGCCCGGCGCGTGTGCCCGCCGACGACGTCGAGATCGAGGAGGTCGTCGACCCGACGACCGTGCGCCGCGCGCCGCGCTACCGCGCGTTCTTCACGGTGGGGATCGTCCTCGGCGTCGTGGTCGGTCTGGGCGTGGGCGGCGCGTGGCTGCAGTCCGACGCCGTCCGCGGCGTCTTCAAGCCCGGCGTGTACTTCTCGGTGATCCTGCTGACCTGCACGGCGCTCGGCGCCGCGGTGGCCGGGGTGTGGGCCGTCGTCGCCGACCGCAGGAGCCTGCGCGGCCGCCGCTGAGCCGGCTCGGGCCGACTCCCGTCAGCCCTCCGAGATGCCCTGGCCGGCTGCGCTCAGGCGACGCGGACGACGTCGGCGGGAGCGGGGGACGTCGGCGCGCCCTCGGCGGGTGCGAGCCGCACCGCGACCCCGGGCGCCAGACCGAGCGTGCGGGCCTCGGCCCGCGTCACGACGACGCTCACCACCTCGTCCGCGGTCGTCACCTCCGCACGCACCTCGAAGCCGACGCGCGTCGTGCGCGTCACGACCCCGTCCACGGTGCCGCGCGCGGCGGCCGGACCGCCGAGGTGAGGCGCGTCGCCCGCGGGAGGCACGCCGTCGGGAAGGACCTCGACGTGGAGGTCGTGGGGGCGCACGAGGACCCCGCCGAGCCGTGTGACCGGGCCGAGGAAGCTCATGACGAAGTCGTTCGCGGGCCGGTCGTAGAGGTCGTCGGGCGTGCCGACCTGCTCGATCCGGCCCTCGTTGACGACGACGATCTCGTCCGCGACCTCGAGCGCCTCCTCCTGGTCGTGCGTGACGAACACGGTGGTGACGGGGATCTCGTCGTGCAGGCGGCGCAGCCAGTCGCGCAGCTCCTTGCGGACCGTGGCGTCGAGCGCGCCGAACGGCTCGTCGAGCAGCAGGACGCTCGGGCGGATCGCGAGCGCCCGGGCGAGCGCCATGCGCTGACGCTGCCCGCCCGAGAGCTGCGACGGCAGCCGGTGCGCGAAGGACTCGAGGTGGACGAGGCGCAGGAGCTCGTCGACGCGTTCGGCGGTCTCGGCCTTCGGCGTGCGGCGGATCTCCAGCCCGAAGGCGACGTTGCGTGCGACGCTCAGGTGCTTGAAGGCCGCGTAGTGCTGGAAGACGAAGCCGACGTTGCGCCGTCGGGCGGGCAGGTTCGTCGCGTCCCGGCCCTCGATCTCGACCGTGCCGGAGTCCGGCTGCTCGAGGCCCGCGACGACGCGCAGGAGCGTCGACTTCCCGCCGCCGCTCGGGCCGAGGAGCGCGGTGAGGCGTCCGGTCGGGACGGAGACGGAGACGTCGTCGAGCGCGACGAAGTCGCCGAAGGTCTTGCGGACGTTCCGGATCTCGATGCTCATGAGGCGGCCTTCGCGGGGTGGGTGGTGCGGGGGCGGGCGGGGGAGGCGACGGCGGACGGCGTGTCCGAGCGCAGGAAGGTGACCGCGACGATGCACGCGACCGACACGGACGCGAGGAGGAACGCGACCGCGTACGCGGTGCCCTGCTCGAAGTCCTGGTAGCGCTGCTCGACGAGGAGCGTGGACGTCTGGGTGCGGCCCTCGAAGTTGCCGGAGACCACCTTGACCGCGCCGAACTCGCCGAGAGCGCGGGCGAGCGTGAGCACGACGCCGTACACGACCGCCCACCGGATCGCGGGCAGCGTGATGCGACGGAACGTCTGCCACCACGTGGCGCCGAGGCTCGTCGCGGCGAGCTCTTCGTCGGTGCCGATCTCGGTCAGCACGGGCACGACCTCGCGGATCACGAGCGGGAGGCACACGAATGCCGTCGCCATGACGATGCCGGGTGGCGCGAAGACCACCTGGAACCCCGCGTCCTCGAGCGTCGGCCCGAACCAGCCGTCCTGGCCGTACACGAGGATGAGCGCGAGGCCCACCACGATCGGCGAGACGGACAGCGGCAGGTCGAGCAGCGCGTTGAGCAGCGCCTTGCCCGGGAAGTCGTAGCGCACGAGCAGGAGCGAGATCCCGACGCCGAAGAGCGTGTTGATCACGACGACCTGGACCGCGACCGACGCGGTGAGCTGGAGGGCGAAGACGACGCTCGGGTCGGACAGCGCGGTGCGCAGCGTCTCGAGACCGTCGGCGAACGCGCCGCGCACCACGAGGGTCAGCGGCCAGCCCACGAGGAGCACGAGGTACACGACGACGAGCGTGCGCACCGCGTACCGCACGCCGGGGGAGCCGTCGGTCACTGGTCGGGGCCTAGCCACGGCGGGCCACCCTTCTCTGGACGAGCTGGATCGTCGCGATGACGAGCAGCGAGACGAGCAGCAGGACGGACGCGACGGCCGCGGCCTCCTCGGGCTGCCCGTTCTCGAGGTAGCTGAGGATGCGGACGGAACCGACCTCGGTGCGCATCGGCAGGTTGCCCGAGAGCAGGACGAGTGCGCCGTACTCGCTGATCGCCCGCGCGAAGGACAGCGCCGCGCCGGCCGTGATCGCCGGGGCCAGCGCCGGCAGGATCACGCGCCGGAACGTCGTGGCGCGGGTCGCGCCGAGCGACGACGCGGCCTCCTCGACGTCCCGGTCCAGCTCCGCGAGGACGGGCTGCACGCTGCGCACGACGAACGGCAGGGTGACGAACAGGAACGCCAGGAAGACGGCGGCGCGGGTGTTCGCGACGTCGACCCCGAGCGGCCCGGACGGTCCGTACAGCGCGAGGAGCACGAGCCCGGCGACGATCGTCGGGAGGGCGAACGGGATGTCGATGAGGACCTCGAGGATCCGCTTGCCCGGGAAGGAGTCGCGCACGAGGACCCACGCGATGAGCGTCCCCATGGCGACGTTCACCGCCGTGACGGCGAGCGCCTGGGAGACGGTGAGCGTGAGTGCGGCCGCCGTCTGGGGCTGGGTGATCGCCGCGACGAACGCGGGCCAGCCTCCCGCGGAGGTCTCGACGAGGACCGCCACCAGCGGCACGAGCGCGAGCGCGGAGAACCACAGGAGCGAGACACCGAGCCCGAGGCCCGAGGCGGCCGTGAGCCGGTACGGGCCGTTGCGCGTCCGGCGTCCCGGTCGTTCAGCGACGGTGGAGGTCACGGGTCACCGCTTCCCGGTCTCGGTCTGGATCTTCGTCACGAGGCCCTCGTCGCCGAAGAACGTCGAGTTCGTCGCCTCCCAGCCGCCGAAGTCGTCCTCGATCGTGAGCAGGGACGGGACGGCGGGGAACGGGTCGCTCGGGTCGTTGGCTCCCTCGACCTCGCCCTCCACCTCGCCGACGAGCGGGCGGAAGCCCTTGCTCGCGAACGCCTGCTGCCCCTCGGGCGTGAGGACGAAGTCGAGGTAGCTCTGCGCCTTCGGGTCGGCGTCGACCGTGACGGCGGCCGGGTTCTCGATGAGCAGCGTCTGGTCGGGCACGACGTAGTCGAACGTCTCGCCGTTCTGGCGTGCCAGGATCGCCTCGTTCTCGTAGGAGAGCAGGACGTCGCCCGTCCCGGCGGTGAAGGTCGTCGTGGCGTCGCGACCGCTGCCCGGCAGCGCCACGGCGTTCGTGAAGAACTGGCGCAGGTACTCGGTCGCGTCCTCCTCGGTCCCGCCGTTCGCGATGACGCTGCCGCAGCCGGCGAGGATGTTCCACCGGGCCGAGCCGGAGGAGCCCGGGTTCGGCGTGACGATCTCGATGCCCGGCTTCACGACGTCCTCCCAGCCCTGGATGTTCTTCGGGTTCCCCTCGCGCACGATGAGCACGACCACGGACTGGCTGACGATGCCCGCGTTCTCGCCCGCGTCCCAGTCCTCGGCCACGATCCCCGCCTCGACGAGGCGCGTGACGTCGCCCTCGAGCGAGAAGTGGACGTAGTCGGCGTCGAGGCCGTCGGCGACGGCGCGGCTCTGGTCGCCCGAGGCGCCGTACGACGTCTCCCAGGTGACGCCCTGGCCGTCCTCGGTCTCCGCCCACAGCTCCTGGGCGGCGTCGTTGCCGGCCTTGGGCACGGCGAAGCCCACGAGCGAGAGCGTGGTGGGCTCGACCGACGCGTCGCCGTCGCCACCCCCGGAGCCGTCGACGGCGGTCGGCGCGCAGGCGGTGAGGACCAGCGCGGTGGCCGCGGCGGCGGCGGCGAGGGGGAACGTGGTCCGGTGGCGTCGCATCTGTCTCGTCCTTCGGTGGGGGCCCGGGGGCCGTCTCGCGCGGCAAACTGGACTGCCGCGATCGGATAAGTCCAGATTGAAGCGGGGTGCGACCGCTGCGCGAAACCCCTGACTGACTGGTGAGACGACGTAACGCGCCGGTGAAGGGCCTCGCACGGGTGCGGGCTGTTTCTCCGGCGCGGTCCCCGGACGGGGCCGACCCCGTGAGACACTGAGGTACGTGGCCCCCCGCGGAGATGGACTTCTCAACCACGACCTCATGCCCGGCGAGAAAGGCCCCCAGGACGCCTGCGGTGTCTTCGGAGTCTGGGCGCCCGGCGAGGAGGTCGCCAAGCTCGCCTACTTCGGCCTCTACGCCCTGCAGCACCGTGGGCAGGAGTCGGCCGGGATCGCGACGAGCAACGGCGAGCAGATCCTCGTCTACAAGGACATGGGACTCGTCTCCCAGGTGTTCGACGAGACGGCGCTCAACGCGCTGACGGGGCACATCGCCGTCGGGCACTGCCGCTACTCCACCACGGGCGGCGTGACGTGGGAGAACGCCCAGCCGACGCTCGGCGCCACCGCGTCCGGGACCGTCGCCCTCGGCCACAACGGCAACCTCACGAACTCGGCCGAGCTGGTCAACCTCGTCGCCGAGCGGTACGGCAGCCAGCGGCGCGGCGAGCTCGCGCGCGGCAACACCACGGACACCGCGCTGGTGACCGCGCTGTTCGCGGGCGACGCCGACCACACGCTCGAGGCCACGGCCCTCGAGGTCCTGCCGCGCCTGCGCGGGGCGTTCTCGCTCGTCTTCATGGACGAGCGCACGCTGTACGCCGCGCGCGACCCGCAGGGCGTGCGCCCCCTCGTCCTCGGCCGCCTCGAGCGCGGCTGGGTCGTGGCGAGCGAGACCCCCGCCCTCGACATCGTCGGCGCGTCGTTCGTGCGCGAGGTCGAGCCGGGCGAGCTCATCGCGATCGACGCCGACGGCCTGCGCTCGCAGCGCTTCGCGCCCATCGAGCGCGCGGGCTGCGTGTTCGAGTACGTGTACCTGGCGCGACCCGACACGGCGATCAACGGCCGGTCGGTCCACGCCGCGCGCGTCGAGATGGGTCGTCAGCTAGCACGCGAGCACGCGGTCGACGCCGACCTCGTCATCCCGGTGCCAGAGTCCGGGACCCCCGCCGCGGTCGGCTACGCGGCGGAGTCGGGCATCCCGTTCGGGCAGGGGCTCACGAAGAACGCCTACGTCGGCCGCACGTTCATCCAGCCGTCGGACACGCTGCGCCAGCTCGGCATCCGGCTCAAGCTCAACCCGCTGCGCGACGTCATCCGCGGCAAGCGGCTCGTCGTCGTCGACGACTCGATCGTGCGCGGCAACACTCAGCGCGCGCTCATCCGGATGCTGCGCGAGGCCGGCGCGGCCGAGGTCCACGTGCGCATCAGCTCGCCGCCGGTGAAGTGGCCGTGCTTCTACGGCATCGACTTCGCCTCGCGCGCCGAGCTCATCGCGAACGGGCTCTCACCCCACGAGATCGGGCAGTCGCTCGGCGCGGACTCGCTCGGCTACATCTCGGCCGAGGGCATGATCGCCGCGACCGAGCAGCCGGCGTCCCAGCTCTGCACCGCGTGCTTCACCGGGAAGTACCCGATCGAGCTGCCACCGGACGACCAGCTCGGCAAGCACCTCCTCGAGCAGGCCGAGCTGCCGCTCGGCGCCCCCGAGGACGGCCTGCGGTCGCTCTCCGTGACCGCCGGCGGCGCCGGGGCGCTCCAGCACCCCTGACCCGACCGCACCTTCCCCATCCCGTGACACCTGGAGCGACGACCGTGACTGCCGACGTGCCGCAGACCCCCGCCGGCCTGACCTACGCCGCCGCCGGCGTCGACACCGAGGCGGGTGACAAGGCCGTCGAGCTCATGAAGGACGCGGTCCGTCGCACGCAGGGCCCGCAGGTCCTCGGAGGAGTGGGCGGCTTCGCCGGCCTCTACGACGCCGCCGAGCTGACCCGCTACCGTCGCCCGCTCCTCGCGACGTCCACCGACGGCGTCGGGACGAAGGTCGCCATCGCGCAGGCGATGGACGTCCACGACACCATCGGGTTCGACCTCGTGGGCATGGTCGTCGACGACATCGTCGTCGTGGGCGCGAAGCCGCTCTTCATGACGGACTACATCGCGTGCGGCAAGGTCGTGCCCGAGCGCATCGCCGGCATCGTCCGCGGCATCGCGGCGGCGTGCGAGGTCGCGGGCACCGCGCTCGTCGGCGGCGAGACCGCGGAGCACCCCGGCCTGCTCGGCCCCGACGAGTACGACGTCGCCGGTGCAGCGACCGGGGTCGTGGAGGCCGACGCGCTCCTCGGCCCGGACCGCGTGCGCGAGGGGGACGTGCTCATCGGGCTCGCGTCGTCGGGACTGCACTCGAACGGCTACTCGCTCGTGCGGGCCGTGCTGCAGCACGCGGGCTGGGGCCTCGAGCGCCACGTGGACGAGCTGGGCCGCACGGTCGGCGAGGAGCTGCTCGAGCCCACCCGCGTGTACGCGAGCGACTGCCTCGCGCTCGCCGCGGACGACGCGGCGCAGGTGCACGCGTTCACGCACGTCACCGGCGGCGGCCTCGCGGCGAACCTCGCACGCGTGCTCCCCGCCGGCCTCGTCGGGGTCGTGGACCGCGCGAGCTGGGTCGTACCGCCGGTCTTCCGGCTCGTGCGCGAGCTCGGCGGCGTGCCGCGCACCGACCTCGAGAGCACGCTCAACCTCGGTGTCGGCATGGTCGCGATCGTCGGCGCGGACGGCGCGGACGCCGCCCTCTCGCGCTGCGCGGCGCTCGGCCTGCCCGCGTGGGTGCTCGGCTCGGTCGAGGCGTTCGACCCCGCCGCCCAGGACGGTGTCGCAGACGGGGACCTCGTCGCCGGGACGAAGGGCGTGCAGGCCGGAGCGGTCCGGCTCGTGCACGACTACCGGGCCTGAGGGACGCCGTCGCACGCGGCTGTCTCAGGCCCGCCTGCCAGCGGTCTCAGGCTCCGGGCGCGACGACGGCGCCGCCATCTCGTCGGATGGCGGCGCCGTCGTACGTGGAGATCGCTCCTGCGGGCGGGGCCCCGTCGCCGGAGAGGAGACAGGGCGACGACCGTCAGCGGTCGTCGGGCCAGCCGTTGTATCGCTGGTCGTAGCTGTCGAGATCGTCGGACGACTCGGCGCCGAAGCGGGAGTCCGTCGCGACATCCGTATGGCTGTGACCGGTGAGCTCCTGCTCGAGAGCCCTGTAGTTCGTCTCGGGGCTGTAGTACTTCAGCTCCCGAGCGACCTTGGTCTGCTTAGCCTTCTGACGGCCGCGGCCCATGGCTCCGACCCCCTCAACGTAGAAGCGGGGCGGCACCGTGCTCAGACGTGCGGCCCCGGGGTGTAGTTTCGTCTGTTCAGAGTCCAACGGTACACGCTCGGGGCCTATTCCAGCCACTCAAGAGGGGCGTCGAGACGGTGACGTGCGAACCGTCACACGCTCTCCACGAACCCCGGGGAGGACGCCGCCCCCCAGGTCTCCCGCTGCCCGGTGACCGGGGTGCTCGTAAGGCGCACGAGCGACTGTCCGACCCTTCCGACCATAGGGCTCCTAATTCACCCGTCCGTCAAGTCGCCCGAAATCCGCATCCTGCGACAATGGAGGGGAACTGGCGTCGTGCTGTCGTCGTGATCCGGGGCATCCGCCGGACCAGCGCGTTCCAGGAGGAGGTGCCGTGATGTCCATGCATGGAGAGTCCGAGGTTCTGCTCACGCCCGCCGAGGTCGCCAGCCTCTTCCGGGTCGACCCCAAGACCGTGACCCGCTGGGCGAAGGCGGGCAAGCTCTCGTCGATCCGCACGCTGGGCGGACACCGCCGCTACCGCGAGTCCGAGGTGCGAGCGCTGCTCGGCGCCGCCAGCGAGCCGGCCGACGGCGCCGACAAGGGCTGAGGGGCGCGCGCGGCGATCGCCCGCGCCGGGCTGGACGGCCGCGCGAGGGGCACGGCCGTGCGAGGGGCTAGGAGCGCTTGCGGAGGATCGCCGCGACGACGAGCGCGGCCCCCGCGACGGCGGCGCCCAGGAGGAGCTTGACGTTGCGCGACCGGTCGGGGTCCTCCTCGGGGAGGCCGCCCCCGCTGAGGAAGGCACCGGTGTCCGACGCGGCCTGCTTCGCCTGCTGCGCCACGTGCGAGGCCTGGACGCGCGGGTCGAGCCGTGTCGTCAGCTCGTCGATCGTCCCCGCGAGCTCGGCGCGGGTGCGCGCGATCTCGTCCTCGATCTGGGACTGGGACGGCGCGGGTGCCTTGTCGGCGCTCACGGGCGAACCCCCTTCTTGATGGTCTCGACGTCTTCCTTGATGTTGTCGACCGCGGCGGTCGGGGTGGGGGGCACGCCCCGCTGGAGCTGCTTGACCCCGATGAACGCCAGGGTCCCGGCGACGAGCACGAGGACCAGGCCGACGATCAGCGCGGCCAGCCAGGTCGGCATGACCGTGGCGAGTCCCTCCATGGCCGAGGCGAAGAGGAAGCCGAGACCGTAGAGCACGAGCACCGCTCCGACGACGAGCATCCCGATGCCCACGCCGGCGTGCATCGCCTTGTCCTTGAGCTCGGTCTTGGCGAGCGCGATCTCTGAGCGCACGAGCCTCGTCGCCTGCTCGGAGAGACGCTCGACGAGCTGCCCGACCGTCGGCTTCTGCTCCTCGGGCGGGATGCGCCCGTCGACCCAGTCGCTCATGTCTCCACCCTTCGCCGGTGATCCTCGTCCCACTCAACCGGCAGCGGTGTCGGTCCGCAACTCCCGGCCGTCGGAGGCGGCGGGCGTCGACGTGCCTGTGACGTGCCGAGACGCGTCGGAGGACGAGAAAGCCCCCGCCGAGTTCTCCCCGGCGGGGGCTTCGCGGGTGGCTCCGACCGGCGTCGATCCGGTGACCTTTCGATTTTCAGTCGAACGCTCTACCAACTGAGCTACAGAGCCCTGACACGAGAGCCCGGGCGGCCGATGTCGACCGGCCCGGGCTCTCGCCTCGCGCGACCCTGACGGGACTTGAACCCGCGACCTCCGCCGTGACAGGGCGGCGCGCTAACCAACTGCGCTACAGGGCCTTGCTGTGATGCTGAAAGTTCTCCGCTTCCCGCTGTTCGGCGGGCTGCTTTCGAACCGAGAGGATCGTACCGTACCGAGGAGCCGATCCGTAAATCCGCTGGTGACCACCGGTCCTGCACCATCCTGCGTACCCCCAACGGGATTCGAACCCGTGCTACCGCCGTGAAAGGGCGGGGTCCTAGGCCGCTAGACGATGGGGGCTCGTGGACGTCGGCCAGTGTACAGCGGGGGAGGATGGTCCCGTGGTGGAGATGACGCTCGAGGAGTTCGAGGACGCGGTGCGCGACGGGCTGGACCTCGTGCCCCCGGACCTGGCGGCCCAGATGGACAACGTGGTCGTGCTCGTGGAGGACGACGCGCCGGCGGACGACCCCGAGCTGCTCGGCCTGTACGAGGGCGTGCCGCTCACCGAGCGGGGCGAGATGTGGGCCGCGGGGTCGTTGCCCGACCGCATCACCGTCTACCGCAACCCCACGCTCGCGATCTGCGAGACCCGTGACGAGGTGGTCGAGGAGGTGGCGATCACCGTGGTGCACGAGATCGCCCACCACTTCGGGATCGACGACGACCGCCTGCACGAGCTCGGCTGGGGGTAGCGGCACGCGGGAGCCTCTGTGCGTGCCTGCCGCACCGACAGGCTCGCATTCATCGACGGGTGGCGATAACATCGTCATATGGCGATGGAGAGTTCGACGCACGACCACGAGGCCGTCTCGCGCCTCCTGCACGCGCTCGCCGAGCCGAGCCGCCTCGCGCTCGTCCACCTGCTCACGGGTGCGGAGCGCCGCGTCGTCGACCTCACGCGCGAGCTCGGGCTCGCGCAGTCCACCGTCTCGGCCCACCTGACCATGCTGCGCGACGCCGGGGTCGTCGCCGTCCGGCGCGAAGGGCGGTCGTCGTGGTACCGCCTGCTGCGTCCCGAGGTGGCGCACCTGCTCGCCGACGCCGAGCACGTCGCACTCGCGCCGCTCCCGCGCACCGAGGGGGCGTCGTGAGCGCCCGCGGGGGTGGTCACGCAGGCGGTCACGGCCACGGCGGGCACCCTGGGCACGGCACCGCGACCGGCGCGCACCGCCGGCGCCTCGCCGTCGTGCTGGTCATCACCCTGGCGGTGATGGTCGGCGAGGTCGTCGGCGCGCTCGTGTCCGGCTCTCTCGCCCTGCTCGCGGACGCGGGGCACATGCTCACGGACGCCTCGGGTATCGCGCTCGCCCTGTTCGCGAGCTGGCTCGCCGCGCGCCCGACGACGTCGCAGCGCACCTTCGGCTGGCAGCGCGCGGAGATCCTGGCCGCGCTCGCGAACGCCCTCATCCTCGCGTTCGTGGCGGTCACGGTGATCGTGGAGGGCGTGGGGCGGGTGCGTGCACCCGAGCCGGACATCCGGGCCGGCGTCATGATCGTCGTCGCGCTCGTGGGTCTCGCCGCCAACGCCGTCGGGCTGCGGCTGCTCGCCGCGGGCCAGGCCGAGAGCCTCAACGTGCGGGGGGCGTACCTGGAGGTGCTGGGCGACCTGCTCGGCTCCGTCGCCGTGGTCGCGGCGGGTGTCGCCGTCGCGGCCGGCTTCCCGCGCGCCGACGGGATCGCGTCGGTGGCGATCGGCCTCATGATCCTTCCCCGCGCCGTCCTGCTGCTGCGCGACGTCGCACACGTCCTGCTCGAGGCGACGCCGCCGGGCGTGGACCTCGCCGCGGTCCGCGAGCACATGGAGGGCGTCCCCGGGGTCGTCGGTGTGCACGACCTGCACGCCTGGACCATCACGTCCGGCGTGCCGGTCATGTCGGCGCACGTCGAGGTCGAGGCGGAGCGCCTCGCGCGCGGCGAGGGGACGGACGTCCTCCGGCGGCTCAGGACGTGCCTGAGCGGCCACTTCGACGTCGACCACTGCACGTTCCAGATCGAGCCGCCGGACATGCGGAGCACGGAGTCGTCGGCGCACCACTGAGTCCCGACCGCGCGGTCCGGACGGCCCGGAGGAGCGAGGCGGCCCGCCGTTAGGCTGGCCCGCATGACGATCCTGGTGACCGGCGGAGCGGGGTACATCGGCGCGCACGTGGTGCGGCTGCTGCAGGAGAAGGGCGAGACGGTCGTCGTGGCCGACGACCTGAGCACGGGGCGGGCCGACCGGATCGGCGACGCGGAGCTCGTCCAGGTCGACGTCGCGTCGCCCGAGGCGGTCGACGTGCTCACCCGCGCGCTCACGGACCACGGCGTGCGCGCCGTCATCCACTTCGCGGCCCGCAAGCAGGTCGGCGAGTCGGTCGAGAAGCCCGCGTGGTACTACCAGCAGAACGTCGGCGGCTTCACGAACCTCGTCACCGCGATGCAGGCGGCCGGCGTCGACCGGCTCGTGTTCTCGTCGTCCGCGGCGACCTACGGCATGCCGTCGGTGTCGATGGTCGAGGAGAAGCTGCACGCCGAGCCCATCAACCCCTACGGCGAGACCAAGCTGGTCGGTGAGTGGCTCGGTCGCGCGGCCGGGCGAGCGTGGGGCCTGCGGTTCGTCGCGCTGCGCTACTTCAACGTCGCCGGTGCGGGCTGGCCCGAGCTCGGCGACCCCGCGGTGCTGAACCTCGTCCCGATGGTCCTCGACCGCCTCGAGCGCGGCGAGCGGCCCAAGATCTTCGGCGACGACTACCCGACGCCGGACGGTACGTGCATCCGCGACTACATCCACGTGCTCGACCTCGCGCACGCCCACCTCGCGTCGCTCGACTACCTCGACGCCGACGAGCGCCCGTTCGACGTGTTCAACGTCGGCACGGGCGAGGGGTCGTCCGTGCGCGAGGTCATCGACGAGCTCGGGCGCGTGAGCGGGCTCGACGTCACGCCGGAGATCGAGCCGCGCCGTGCGGGCGACCCGCCGCAGCTCGTCGGCGACCCCCGCCGGATCAACGAGGTGCTCGGCTGGCGCGCGTCGCAGGGCCTGCCGGAGATCATCTCGTCGGCGTGGGAGGCCTGGCAGGCGGGTCCGCGCCGGATCGAGGTGCCTGCCGACGTGTGAGCCGGCCCACCCCGTGGGAGGATGCATTCCTCAGCATGCTGAGGAATGCCGTGGACGTGCCGCCACGAGCTTCCTCGACGATCCGGACGGGGTGATGGCGTGGGCGCCGAGCACGACCTGTACGACCGCACGGCGGCACGCACGAGCAGGATCGTGCTGTCGTCGTACTCGACATCGTTCGGGCTCGGCGCCCGGCTGCTCGACCGCCCGACGCGCGACGGCATCGACGCCGTCTACGGCCTCGTGCGCATCGCCGACGAGGTCGTGGACACGCGGCGCGGTGACGGCGCGGCGGAGCTCCTCGACGAGCTCGAGGCCCAGACGGCGCGCGCGCTGGAGCGCGGCTGGTCCACGAACCTCGTCGTGCACTCGTTCGCTCGCACGGCGCGCCGCTGCGGGATCGGGCACCACGAGGTGGACCCGTTCTTCGCGTCGATGCGCACCGACCTCACCGTCCGGGTGCACGACCGCGAGAGCTACGAGCGCTACGTCTACGGCTCGGCGGAGGTCGTCGGGCTCATGTGCCTCGCGGTGTTCCTCAACGCGCACCGCGGTCCTGGGGAACCGCTGGTCGTGCCCGACGAGACGCTCGTCCACGGCGCCCGCGCGCTCGGCGCCGCGTTCCAGAAGATCAACTTCCTGCGCGACCTCCGCACCGACTACGCGGAGCTCGGGCGTCGCTACCTCCCGGGCGTCGTCCCCGACCGTCTCCGCCGACGCGACGTCGAGGCGTTCTGCGCCGAGGTCGAGGGCGACCTCGCGGCCGCACGCGCGTCGCTGCCCGGCCTGCCCGTGCGGGCCCGCGTCGCCGTCGCCGCGACGCTCGCCGTCTACGACCGGCTCCTCGCGCGCCTGTGCGCGACCCCGCCCGAAGAGATCCTCCGCGCTCGGGTCCGCGTCGCCGACCCCGTGAAGATCGCGCTCGCGGCGCGTGCGGCGAGCACGCAGCTCCTCGGCCAGGTCGCGACGCCGCGGACCAGGGCTCTCGCGTCGCGCACCCGGGCGGTCGTGTGAGGACGCCGCGCGTCGCGGTCGTCGGCGGCGGCATCGCCGGCCTCGCGACGGCCGCCCTGCTCGCGCGCGGCGGAGCGCGCGTGACGCTCCTCGAACGGCACGACACGGTCGGCGGTCGCGCGGGCACGCTCGAGCTCGACGGCTTCCGGTTCGACACCGGGCCGTCGTGGTACTTCATGCCCGAGGTGTTCGACCACTTCTTCGCGCTGCTCGGCGAACGCGTGGAGGACCACGTCGACCTCGTGCCCCTCGACCCGGCCTACCGGGTCTTCTTCGAGCCGGGCGCCGCCGCACCGGCGACCGGCGGCGGGACGCGCGCGACCACGCTCGAGGTCACGCGGGACCGCGAAGCGACCCTCGCCGCCTTCGACGCGCTCGAGCCCGGGGCGGGCGAGCGGATGGGTGCCTACGCCGACGACGCCTCGGAGGCGTACCGGCTCGCCCTCGACCACTTCCTCTACACGACGTTCGAGCGACCGGACCGCGCGCTCTCGCCCGACGTCCTGCGGCGGCTGCCGCGGCTCGCGCGCCTGCTCGGGCGCACGCTCGCCGACCACGCCGCGGGCACGGTCGACGACGCCCGGCTGCGCCAGGTGCTCGGGTACCACGCCGTCTTCCTCGGGTCCTCGCCCTACCGGGCGCCCGCGCTCTACTCGCTCATGAGCCACCTCGACCTCGTCGACGGCGTGCTCTACCCGCGCGGCGGGATGTACACGGTGATCGAGGCGGTCGAGAGCCTCGCGCGCGCCGAGGGCGTCGAGATCCGCACGGGCGCGGAGGTCGAGGCGATCGAGGTCGAGCCAGGTGCCCGACGCCGCGGGCGCGCCACCGGCGTCCGGCTCGCCTCGGGCGAGGTGGTCGCCGCCGACGTCGTCGTGAGCGCGGCGGACCTGCACCACACCGAGACCCGGCTGCTGGACCCGCACTGGTCGACGCGGCCCGAGGCGTGGTGGGACGCCCACGGGCCGGGCGTCTCCGCGCTGCTGGTCCTCGCGGGCGTGCGGGGCGAGCTGCCCGAGCTCGCGCACCACTCGCTGTTCTTCACGCGCGACTGGCCGCGCAACTTCGACGCGCTCCTGGGCCGCGACGCGGCGAGCGTCGTCACCGGGCTGCACGTGCCCGAGCCGGCGTCCCTGTACGTGTCGCGCACGACCGCGACGGACGGGCCGTCGTCGGGCAGCCCCGCCGCGCCGCCCGGCCACGAGAACCTCTTCGTGCTCGTCCCGTTCCCCGCGGACCCGGCGCTCGGTGCCGACGCCCCGTCGCAGCGGGCCCTGGAAGGGCTCGCGGACCGCTACCTCGCCCAGGTCGGGTCGTGGGCCGGGATCGACGACCTGCCCGGCCGCGTCGTGACCCGGCGCGTCCTCGGGCCCTCGCACTTCGCGACCGAGCTGTCGACGTGGCGCGGCGGGGCGCTCGGCATGGAGCACACGCTGCGCCAGTCCGCGCTGTGGCGTCCCGGGGTGGTGTCACCGCGCGTCGACGGGCTCTACCACGCGGGAGGTGGCACGATCCCGGGCGTGGGACTGCCGATGTGCCTCATCAGCGCCGAGCTCGTAGCCAAGCGGCTGCTCGGCGAGACGTCCGCACGCCCGCTGCCGGCGCCGCTGCGCCCCGGATTCCTCGACGCGAGCCGGCGGCCCGAGCGCCTGGGTGCGCCGCTCGCGGTGCGGCGGTGACGCGCGGGTGACGGGACTGGCCTACCTCGGCGCGCTCGCCGTCTCGCTGGGCGGCATGGCCGTGATCGATCACCGGTTCCGCCTCGCCTTCTGGCACGACGCGCGCCGCGCCGCGCTCACCGTCGGGCTGGGCGTCGTCGGGTTCCTCCTGTGGGACGTCGCCGGGCTCGTGCTCGGCATCTTCGCGCGCGGAGAGAGCCCGTGGATGACGGGCATCCTGCTCGCGCCCGACCTGCCGATCGAGGAGGTCTTCTTCCTCACGCTGCTCTGCTACGTCGCGCTCGTCGTGTGGCGGCTGCTCGAGCAGGCGCTGCGACCGCCGCGTCGGACGCCGGGCGGCGACGCCGCGGCCGCGCCCCGGGACGGTGACGCGTGACGAACATCGTGCTCAACGTGATCGTGCTCGTGGTGCTGGTCGCGGTGTCGTGGCGGGTCCTGCGCCGGCTCCGCCCGGCACCGCTCGCGCTCACGGTCCTCGTGCTGTGCGTGCTCACGCTCGTGTTCGACACGCTGATGATCGCCGCCGACCTCTACGTCTACGACCCCGACAAGATCCTCGGCGTCTACCTGTGGGGCGCGCCGCTCGAGGACTTCGCGTACGCGGTCGCCGCGGCGCTCGGCATACCGGTCCTGTGGACGGTGCTCGGGCGCCGTCGTCGCCGTGCCGGACCGGACGGTGCGGACCCCCGTGAGGGCTCCCAAGGGAAGCCCCCGCCTCGCGACGCGGCCGGAGGGGAGGCGTCGTGAAGGACATGCTCGCGGCGTCGCGACCGTTCTCGTGGATCAACACCGCCTACCCGTTCGCCGCCGGGTACCTCGTCGCGACGGGGGGCCGCGTCGACGTCGCGCTCGTCGTCGGGACGCTGTACTTCCTCGGCCCGTACAACCTGCTCATGTACGGCGTGAACGACGTCTTCGACTACGAGAGCGACCTGCGCAACCCGCGCAAGGGCGGGATCGAGGGGGCGCTCGCGGACCCCGCGACGGCGCGCGCGACGCACCGCCGCGTCCTGTGGGCCTGCGCGGTGACCAACGTCCCGCTCGTCGCGTGGCTGCTCGCCCTCGGCGACCTGACCGCGGGCCTCGTGCTCGCGCTCGTGGTGTTCCTCGTCGTCGCCTACTCGGCGCCCGTGCTGCGGTTCAAGGAGCGGCCGTTCCTCGACTCGGCGACGTCGTCGATGCACTTCGTGGGGCCGCTCCTGTACGCGCTCGTGCTCGTCGGCGCCGACCTCGGGGCGCGGACCGTGTGGCCCGTGCTCGTCGGGTTCTTCCTCTGGGGGGCGGCGTCGCACGCGTTCGGCGCCGTGCAGGACGTGCGGGCCGACCGGGAGGCAGGGATCGGCTCGGTGGCGACGGTCGTCGGGGCGCACGCGACGGTGCTCGGGGCCGCGGGGGCCTACGGCGCCGCGGCCGTCGTCCTCGCCGTCGTGCCGTGGCCCGGTGTGCTCGCCGCGCTCCTGCCGCTCCCGTACGTGGTGAACGTGCTGCGCTTCCGGGACGTGCACGACGCCGACTGCGAGCGCGCGAACGCCGGGTGGCGCACGTTCCTGTGGCTCAACCTCGTGACGGGCTTCCTCGTGACGATGCTCCTCATCGCGACCGCGCTCACCGGGTAGGGCGCCCGGCCGCGCTCGCCTCGTCGCGCCGCGACGCCCGGCCCCGGGGACGACGACACCCCGCGACCGGAGCGGTCGCGGGGTGACGTGGATCGGCGTCGAGCCGTCGAAAGGCGGTCCGTCAGGACAGGTCGCCGTACTCCCAGTGCCATGCCTCGGGGAGCGAGCCGCCGGCGCGGGCGAACTCGGGGTTGTCCCAGCCGAACGCGGGGCCGTTCGCCCGCAGCCACGCGTACTGCGCGGACCCGAAGCTCTGCACCCCGCCCCCGAGGTCGAGCGCGAGGCCCCACCCGTGGTTCGACGTCCCCGGGGTCGCGGCGAAGTGGCCCCGCGACGCCTTCACCGCGACCTGGGATCCGTACGACCGGTACGAGTCGGTGACCGACAGGTCCGTGCCGAACGCCTCGCGGTACTTGAGGTTGAGCGCCTCGATCTGGAAGTCCGCGTCGCAGCGCAGCATCTCGCCGGGGGCGAAGGACAGTTCGCAGAGGGATGCGGCGGGGATCTGGCCGTTGCCGTACCCGGCCGTGGACGACGCCCACCTGTCGAGCTGGGCAGCCACCTCTGCGGCGGACGGCGGGCCGGGGACCACCTCGACGGCGACCCCGGCCTCCGTCGCGTCGAGCAGCGTGCGGAGCTCGGCCGTCAGCGCCGTGATCTCGTCGGCGCTCGCCGGCACGGCCGCGGCCTTGGCCTCGGCGTCGGCCGCCGTGGCGGCCTCCTCGTCAGCGGCAGCCTTCGCGGCAGCCTTCTCCGTGGCGGTGTCGGCGGTGTCGGCGGTGTCGGCGGTGTCGGCAGGGTCGGCCGCGTCGGCGGTGGCGCCGTCGGCGCTCGCAGCCTCGGCCGCGGCGGTCTCGTCCTTCGCCGACGTCGCGTCGTCGGACGACCCGGCGGATGTCGCGTCCTCCGCTGCGGACACCGGCTCGAGCGGCGTGGGGAGGTCGAGCGCGCCGCCGAGGGGTGCGGCGAGCGCGTCGAGGTGGGTGCGCTCCGAGCTGCGGCTCGCCCGCTCGGTGCCGCGCGCCGCGAGCCCGGTGTCCTCGGCACCTGCGGCGTCCGCGGAACCTGCATCCTCGGAACCGGCGCCCTCGGTGGGCGCAGGATCAGCCGCAGCGTCAGCGTCAGCGGCAGCGTCGGCGGTGGCGGCGTCCGCGGCCTCCGGCGTGCCCGTGGCGCCGGCGAGCACGTCGGTCGAGCCGTCGGTCGCGGAGATCGCCTCGGAGAGTCGCGTCCGCGTCTCCTCGATCTTCGCGGCCTGGTCGGCGGGGAGGGAGGCCGCCTGCTCGGTCGTGACGTACTCCGCGTGGACGAGGGCGTCGCTCGCGGCGTCGATCACCGCGGGGTCCGTGACCACGTCCGGCGCGCCGAGCGTCGTCAGGGGGGAGGTCGTCTTCGGGGCGGGCGTCGTCGCACCCTGCGCCGAGGTCCCGGTGGGGTCGACGAAGGCGGCGGCGGCCGTGGTCGCCGTGAGCGCGACGGCCGCGAGGGCGGCGCCGGTCCCGACGGCGGTGCGCCGGGCACGCGGCCCCGTCACGGGGCGCGGCACGAGGGCGTCGAGGCGAGCCGTGGTGCCGAGGGTCGAGCGCAGCGAGGTGCGCGGAGCGGAGTGGCGGCCCATCTAGCGGTCCTCGCCGGAGGTCGGCCGGCGGGTACCGCGGGCGTCGTGGTGCAGCAGAGTCAAAACCAGGGTCCGATCGTCGGGTCGTGGTCGACGGGGCCCGGCGGACCACCCCGGGCAGGGGCGGTCGGACGAAGGGCGGGCGCGGTGACCACGACGGCGTGCGTGTCGTGGCGGGACGCAGAGGCCCTCGCACCACGGGGTCGGCTCTCGGACTCGCGAGGCGACCCCTACCGACCGTTCAATCGTCAACTAGACGGACGTCCAGTCATGACCATTTCCGCGGGGATGCCTCGCGAAAGGGGTGGGAACTCCGTGCTCAGGATGTGAAGAGGGTACGTGTCACGCGGCCCGCGTCCCGGGTGACTCCGCTGCCGACGAGCGTCCCGAGCGCGATCCCGAACACCGCGACCGCTGCGTTCGCGAGCTCCTGCGCGGCCTCGGCCCCGCCGCTCACGAGGTCCGAGAGACCGAGAAGGCTCAGCGCGCCGGGGACGAGGAGCCAGAACGCGGGCAGCGTCGTGACGACGGCCGGCGGACCGGTCCGCGTGCGCTCCACGAGCGCTGCGAGCGGCACGACCGCGAGCGCCCCGACGAAGCCCGCGAGGGGGTCGGCGGCCAGCGCGCCCAGGAGCTGGGCGGCGTACGCGCCGAGCAGCACGACCCACACCCAGGGCAACGAGCCGCGCGGCGTCGACGCGAAGTACATCTGCCCGACCCCGACGACGAGCACGCCGAGCCACGGCGCCCACCAGCCCAGGGTCGGCTGCGCGGTCGCGGCGTCGAGCCGACCCGCGACCGCCGCGCCGGCGATGACGCCGAAGACGAGGAGCAGGAGCTGGGCCACCCCGTACACGAGCCGGCTCGCGCCCGCGACGATCTGGTTGCTGGTCAGCTCGATCGCGGCGACGGTCAGCACCGCGCCCGGCAGGAACGACACGAGCGGGGGGACCAGGACGCTCAGCGGCTCGTCGCCGAGCCACGGCTGCACGACGTCGATCGCGACGACCGTGACGAGGAACGCCGCGACGACCGGGAGCGCGGTACCGAGCGTCGGCCACCGTGACCCGAGCCAGCGCAGCGCCCCGACGAACACGCCGAGCACGAGGTAGACCGGGAGCAGGTGGGCCGTCGGGTTGAGCACCAGGCCGAACCCGACGGTGAGGAGCCCGTGCCCGACGATCGTCACCACTGCGCCGAACCGGGGCGGCCGCGCCCGGATCGCGCGGAGCTCGGAGCGAGCCTCGGCGAGCGGCACGTCGGTCGTCCGCAGGCGCCGGACGAGCGTGTAGATCGCGCCGATCTGGTCCAGGTTCAGCCCGCTCCCGGCCGCTGCGGCGAAGTCGGTGAGCGTGCCGCCCGCCGTGCTCACCCGCACGAAGACGCCCGTGGGCAGGACGAGGGTCCCGACCGTCGTCGCCCCGTACCGCTGCGCGACCGCCTCCAGCGCCTCCTCCACGTCCGACACGGACTGACCGGAGTCGAGCAGGTCGCGGCCGAGCGTCCGCAGCAGCGGGACGAGGTCGGGAGGGACGTCGGGCGGCTCCGGCGCGTCCTCAGGACCGGGGTCCCTCCCGAGGGCGTGCAGCACCCGGCGGAACGTGGCCGATGCGCCGCGCAGGCCGTCCCGCCACCGACGGGTCCCCGGCCCGGTCAGGAGCGGTTCCCGGCGCTCGCGGTGACGAGGGCGAGCAGCGCCCGGCCGTAGGCGTCGGCGGGCTCGGCGGCCGCGTACGTCGCGACGTCGTCGAGCAGCACGGTGCGCACGAGGTACCCCTCGCCGGTGCGTTCGAGGCGTCGGAACGTGCCGCCGAGGAGCTCGCGCAGCTGATCCTCGAGGGGGTGCCACAGCGCGTCCTCGAGCGCCACGGAGTCCAGGGCCCACTCGGTCGTGCCGTTGAAGCCGAGGACGACGCCCGTGTCGAACTCGTGCGGCTCGATCGTCATGTCGCTCACCGTGAAGACGTCGCCTCCCCGCCCGGTCGCCAGCAGCCGGAACCGGTCGCCGGAGGCGGGGGACCACCGCAGGCCGGCGTCGCGCAGGGAGAGGGCGAGGTCCCACGAGATCATGCGCCCACGGTAGGCCCGGCACCGAGCCGGCGCCCGTCGCGCGGTCAGCGCTCGCGTGACACGCGTCTCGTCACCGCCTCGCGCGCCAAGAGCGTGTCCTGCCTACGTTGGGGGGATGGAACCGGAGATCGAGAACGCCACCGACATCCTCGTGACCCTGGGTGCCGTGGTCGCCGGGATCGTGGTCGCGTTCCTGCTCGGCACGATCCTGTCGGCCGTGGTCCGGCGCCTCGGCCGGCGCAGCGAGCTCATGCGCGACCTCTCGCGGCGCCTGCGCCGGCCGGACCGCGCCGTGCTCATGGTCCTCGCGGTGTGGATCGCGGTGCGCCTGACGACCGATCAGTCCACGACCTGGCTGCCCGTCGTCGAGCACCTGCTCCTCATCACGCTCATCGGCGTGGGGGCGTGGTGGGTCGGCGCGTTCGCGTTCGTGCTCGAGGACTCGGCGCTGCAGCGCTACCGCATGGACACCGCGGACAACCGGCACGCGCGCCGTGTGCGGACGCAGATCACCGTGCTGCGTCGGCTCACCGTGGCCGTCATCGTCGTGTGCGCGATCGCGGGCGTGCTGCTCACGTTTCCCGAGGCGCGCGCGGCGGGGGCGAGCCTCCTCGCGTCGGCCGGCCTCATCTCGATCGTCGCCGGGCTCGCCGCGCAGACGTCGCTCGCGAACGTCTTCGCGGGCATGCAGATCGCGTTCACCGACGCGATCCGCGTGGACGACGTCGTCGTGCTCGAGGGCGAGTGGGGACGGATCGAGGAGATCACCATGACGTACGTCGTGGTGCACCTGTGGGACGACCGGCGGCTCATCCTCCCGTCGACCTACTTCACGACGACGCCGTTCCAGAACTGGACGCGCCGCGCCGCGGACCTGCTCGGCACGGTCGAGCTCGACCTCGACTTCGAGGTTCCCGTGGGCGCGATGCGCGCCGAGCTCAAGCGGCTGCTCGCCCTCACGGAGCTGTGGGACGAGCGCGTCGGGATCCTCCAGGTGACCGACGCGGTCGGGGGCCTCGTACGCGTACGCGCTCTGGTCAGCGCGCACGACGCCCCGACGCTGTTCGACCTGCGGTGCTTCGTCCGCGAGGGGCTCGTGGACTGGCTGCAGCGCGCCGCGCCGCAGGGCCTCCCGCGCACGCGGCTCGAAGGGGCGGCGTCCGTGCCCGACGACGCGGGCAGGCCCGCGCTCGCCGCGCACCCGGACGGTGCGCAGGCCGCCGGTCCGGGACCCGATCACCCCACGGGCGGGTACGCGGACGACGAGGGTGACCGGGCCGACGACGAGCCGCCCGTCGCGCCCTCGCGCCCGCCGCGGCTCCCCCCGGACCGCGGCTCCCGACGTGCCGACGCGCCCGTCGTCCTCGGCACGATCCGTCGCGCCGGACGGGCGGGTGCCCTGCCGAGCGACGACCCGACCCGGCTCGTCGGGGTCGTGCCCGGGCCCGGCCCCGGGAGCGGGGCAACGGGCGGGACCCGGGTGCTGCCCGCCGTCGGGCACGAGGACGACGCCCTGCCGGAGGCGGCCGAGTCGGCGTTCTTCAGCGGGACCGCCGAGGGCGAGCAGCGCTCGAAGGCGTTCGCCGGCCCGGGGCAGGACGTCATCGAGGAGCGCGAGCGCACGGCCGAGCACGCGCGCGTGGAGGACGAGTCCTCCGACGGCCCGGCGGACGGCGAGCACGGGGACGTCGACCGCCGAGCACGGGACTGACCACCGGATCCGGCGCGATCCGGTGGCGAACCCCGTGCTCGGCGGACGACGGCGCGCACGGAGCGGCTACCCGAGCCCGGGGATCTCGACGCTCGCGTCGGCGAACGGCGCGCGCAGGAGGGTCGCCGTCGCCCAGCCGCGCGTCAGCAGGCCGGTGTCCGACTCGGGCTCCGAGTGCCGCTCCGTCCCGGAGTACTGGAGCATGAGGTGGCGGTCGCCGTCCTCGTGCACGCGCGCCTGCACGAGGCCGAACGTCGCGAGCGGCGCCGAGCGTAGGCCCCGGAGCCGGTCCGGCGGGCAGTCGGGGACGTTGACGTTGAGCGTGCGCCCCTCGAGCGGCGTGCTGCGCACCCAGTCGAGCACGTGGTCCGTGACCAGCCGCGCGGTCTCCCAGTGCCGCGGCTCCGCGGCGTCGACGGAGACCGCGATCGACGTGATGCCGTGCGTCGTCGCGGACAGCGCCGCCCCGACGGTGCCGGAGTGCAGGATCGCGTTGCCGGTGTTCGCGCCCTTGTTCACGCCCGAGAGGACGAGGTCGGGCTTCGGGCCGAAGCCGCCGTACGCGGCGACGAACACGATGAGCGCGGGCGCGGCGCGGACCGCGAAGGACGTCGTCACGCCCTCGGGCAGCCCGGGCGCGTCGCGGGGCTCGACGACGAGGCGTCCGTCGTGCTCGGCGCCGAGCAGCGACGCGCTCGCCCCGGAGGACTCCCGCGCCGGAGCCGCGACGGTGACGTCGTAGCCGGCGTCGAGCGCCCCGCCGGCGAGCACGGCCAGGCCGGGGGAGTCGATCCCGTCGTCGTTGGTCACGAGTGCGTGCACGGTGTGCTCCCGGTGGGGTCGTCGGGTCGAGTCTTCATCAGGCCTCGCGCACGGTGACGCGCCGCGCGAAGCGTTCGATCTGGTCGCGGCGACCGGTGCCGAGGCCTCGCCGCGTGACGTTGAGCGCCCCGGCCGCGGCGCCGAGGCGGACGGCGTCGGGCAGCTCGAGTCCACGCCCCAGCCCGACGGCGATCCCGGCCGTCATCGAGTCGCCCGCACCGCGGTGGTCCACGGTCGTGACGCGCGGCGTGGCGACGCGGTAGGTGTGCTCGGCCGTCACGAGGAGCGTGGGGTCCTGCGCGCGCGACACGACGACGGCCCGCAGGCCGGCGTCGACCATGGCACGGGCGGAGGCGAGCAGGGCGCCCTCGGAGTCGTCGTCGCTGAACCCGCCGTCGACGAGCTCCTCGTGGCTCATCTTCAGCACGACGCCGGGTGCGTCGCAGACCGCGCGCGCCTGGTCGCGGGACAGGTCGGCGACGACCTGACGGTCGGACGCGTGCAGGTCGCGCGCGAGCCGGCCGAAGAACGACGCGGGCACGCCCACCGCCGTCTCCGAGCCGGTGAGGATCGTGACGGCGGCGTCGAGCGCGCTGACGAGGACGGTGCTGTACAGGTCGTCGACCTCGTGCCGGTTGAGGGGGTACGGATCCATGGTCACGACCTCGGTGCGCTCGCCGCCGCGGCGGTCGTGGACGAACGCGCCGTTGCCGCCCGTCCCGACCGTGCGCAGCTCGAGGTTCTCGGCGCGCGCGAGGTGTGCCGCGACCGTGCCGGTCTCCCCGCCGAACGGCCCGCACACGACCACGCGCGCGCCGAGGGAGTACGCCATGCGCCCGAGCCACAGCCCCTGCCCGCCCGGGTGCACGTGCACCTCGGGCGACGACTCGTGCGGGCCCGCGGGCTCGATCTCGATCGTGAGCAGCGGCGTGAGGGCGAGGACGCACACCGTGGGCGTGCGGGCCTCGGTCGGCGCGATCGTGGCCGTCGGGACGGTCGTGGGTGCCGGGGCCGGTGACGTCGCGCTCATCCGTCGAGGCTAGGGGGCGCGGCGCCGCCTCACCCGGCGAGCGGGGCGTCCGGGGTGCCGAGGCGGCCGTCGAGCCAGCCGGCGAGACGGTCGGGCCGGTCGGTGACGACGCCGTCGACCCCGCGGCGGAGCAGGTCGAGCCACTCGCCGGGCTCGTCCACCGTCCACACGAGGACGCGCAGCCCGGCGTCGTGCAGAACGTCCACGAGGCCCGGGTCGTGCTGCAGCAGGGCGAGCTCCGGGTTGCACGCGACGATCTCCAGCTCGGCGCACACCCGCACGAGCTCGTCCGTGCTGTCGGGGCGCAGCGCGAGGAGCAGGCCGCGCGCGAGGTGCGGTGCCGCCTCGCGCAGGGCCGCGACGGTCGGCGGCCAGAACGACTGGACGACGACGCGCCCGGCGAGCCCCGCGGCGTCGACCTCCTTCGCCACGAGCCGGGCGTCGTCGGCCGTCCAGATCCCCTTGAGCTCGACGAGCAGGTCGATGCCGGGCCGCTCCGCGACGAGGCGCGTGACGTCCTCGAACGTCGGGACGCGCTGCCCGGCGTAGGCCCGCGAGAAGGACGAGCCCGCGTCGAGGGCTCGCAGGGCGTCGAGGGTCAGGTCGGCGACGCGACCCGCGCCGTCGGTCGTCTCGTCGACGGTGTCGTCGTGGAGCACGACGACGCGCCGGTCCGCCGTGAGGCGCACGTCGAGCTCGATCGCGTCGGCACCCGCGCGCCACGCCGACTCGAACGCGGCCAGCGTGTTCTGCGGGGCGACGGACGAGCTCCCGCGGTGCGCGACGACGGCCGGCCGCCCTCCGCGGGACGTCACCGGGAGCAGGAGGCGGGGCAGGTCGTCGGGGGTCATGGCGCCAGTCTCGCCACGCGATCGGTGGCGCGCCAGGGTCCGGGGCCGCCCGTCGCCGACCCTTCGCCCCCCGTTCACCCGGCCGCCCCGGCTTGGGCGCTCCGCGGTGCGGGTGGTTCCATGCTGTCCATGGCCCTCCGACCTGCATCGCCCCGACCCGCCCTGTCCCGACCTGCCGTCGTCGTCGCCGGGGTGCTCTGCGCCGCGCTGCTCACCGCCTGCTCGGGCGGGTCCGACGCGCCGGCCGACCCCTCGCCGTCGGACACGCCGTCGGCCACGTCGTCGGACACCGCGTCGACGGACGCGGGCGACGAGCAGACCGACGGGACC
Organism: Cellulosimicrobium sp. BMG9.23; assembly: GCF_059159985.1. Lineage (NCBI taxonomy): Bacteria > Bacillati > Actinomycetota > Actinomycetes > Micrococcales > Promicromonosporaceae > Cellulosimicrobium > Cellulosimicrobium sp. BMG9.23. The sequence goes on along the minus strand of NZ_JBZGBZ010000002.1, from coordinate 119,546 downwards.
GCGAGCCCCGACGAGACCCTCACGGCGCAGCAGGCGTGCGCGGCGATGTACGTCGACGGGGACGAGCCGCTCGAGCGCCGTGTCGTCGCCGCGCTCGTCGGGATCAGCGAGGACGGCGCAGGCACCGACACCGTGGGCACGATGACCGCGGTCGGGATCGAGCTCGGCAGCCTCTCGGTCACGGTGCCCGCGGAGTTCGAGGGCGCCGTCGACCAGGTGCGCGTGCCGTTCCTGCAGCTCCAGGAGAACCTCGACACCGGCACCGAGGAGTCCGTCGACCTCGACATCGCGTCGGCGCGCGACGGCCTCACGGAGTACCGCGAGCTGTGCGACGCCGCGGGGGAGACCTCGACCTCCTGACGGCCCGGCACGCACCCGGCCGGGCCGGGTCGCCCCCACGGTCCGCGGTCCGGGCGCCGGTCAGCGGCGGCGGCCCGTGAGGGCGAGGAGGCGGGTGAGGTCGTCCGCGTCGTCCCCGACGTCCAGCGGGCCACGGAACAGCGGGCCCGGGTCGAACAGCGTCGAGCGCGCCTGGGCGTAGTGCAGGGCCCACGCGACGAGTGCGGGGTCCACGTCCTCGTCGCTGCCCGTCGCCCGGGCGAGGTCCCACGCGTGGACCACGAGGTCGAACGTCATCTGCGCGCAGTACTCCGCCGCGGACGTGTCCCCGTACGACAGGTGCACGACTCCGTCGAGCGCGTCCGGCGCGAGGAAGGCCTCACGAGCCTGCACGGACGCGTCGACCCACCGGTCGACCGGGTCGTCGCCCAGCACGTCGCCGTCCAGCACCGTGCCGACGTCCGCGAGGGTCCGGCCCGCGAGCAGCTCGGGCGCCCAGAGCTGCTCGGCCGTCAGGTGGTTGACGAGGTCGCGCACCGTCCAGTCGTCGTCGGGGGTGCGCCGGGGCCAGTCGTCGTCGGTCAGCGGACGCACGCGGGCATCGAACGCGCCGATCGCGTCCCCGTGGGCGGAGAGCACGTCCATCGTCGTCCTCCTCGGTGAGCCTGCGTCCACCGTCGCACGGATCGCACGACCCGGCACGACCCGGCACGAGCCGGCACGAGCCGGCACGGACAGCGTCGTGTCAGGACCGCAGCGCGAACGCCAGGACGAGAACGATCACACCCCAGAGCAGGAGTCCCGCACCGCAGCCGATCGCGAGGCCGTTCGCGCCCGTCGACCGGTGCCGGGGCGTGGCGCGGACGGCCGCCGCGGAGATCGCGAGGCCGGACACGACGAGCACAGCCCCTGCGATCATCCAGAACATCGCGACCACCGTGCCACAGGTCAGGTGCCCACCGCATCGTGGACGGCCGTCCAGGACCGCCCGCGGACCGGGTGCCGTGACCGGTGTGGACCCTGCGGGCCGGCTTGCGCTGCGGGGGTCCCGACCAGCACCGTTGGCCCGTGCACCCCACCGACGGCCCTGTCCGCCGCATCCTCTTCCCCGGCCGCCACCACCTCGTCACGCGGTTCCAGGTCGACTACCTGCGGGCCCTGCGCGCCGGGCTCGTCCGCGACCTCGACGGGCGGCGCGTCCGCTGCGCGCCCGACGTCGAGGTCGTCTGGGTCGTGACGTCCGCCAACCACTCGGGCACGCGCCGCAACCCGCTGCCGGGACACCGGCGCGAGGCGCTGATCGAGAACGTCGCCGTCCGCGAAGGCCTGCCGAGCGTCGTCGTGCCCGTGCCCGACGTCGCGCCGAACCCGCGCTTCGCCTCGCTCGTCGTCACGAGCGTCGCGACGCAGACCGGTGCCGAGCCCACCCCGGCGGACACCGTCGTCGCGTGCTCGACCCCCGCGGTGATCGACGCATACCGCGCACTGGGGTTCCGTGTCGCGGGCGTGGAGCTGGACGCCGACCCGGCGGACGGCAGCTCCGACGGCGCCGCGGACGACGACGTGCCCGTCCTCGCGCCCGCGCGGCCGTGGGACGTCGTCGAGCAGATCGCGGCTGGCGACGAGCGGTGGCGCGAGGCCGCGCACCCCGCCGTGCCGGAGTTCTACGCGCGGTACGGGATCGTGCACGAGGTGCGGGCGATCTTCGCCGACCCCGTCGTCTCGGGCGACGGCGACCTCACGACGACGCGCGACTACCGTACCTACGCGGCCGCGTTCGAGGAGGCGTCGGCGCGCAAGTGGGCGCAGGTCGCGCCGCACGTCCGTCCCGGGCGCGTCGTCGACATCGGGTGCGCGACGGGCGGCCTGCTCGAGCACGCGGCGCGCGAGCCGCGCCTGCACGAGTCCGACCTGTTCGGCGTCGACGTCGCGCGCCACCTCGTCGCGGAGGCCGAGCACAAGAAGGCGCAGGGCGTGTTCGCCAACCCGAACGTGTGGTTCGTGCAGGCGAACATCCTCGCGCGGTCGGTCATGCCGGACGCGTCCGTGGACACGACGCTGACCATCGCGCTCACGCACGAGGTGTCGTCGTACGGCGACGGCGTGCGCGACGTCGAGCTGTTCGCCCGCCGCGTGCTGCGGCACACGCGGCCGGGCGGGGTCTGGGTCAACTCGGACGTGTGCGGACCGGCGGACCCGGGCCGCGTCGTCGTGCTCACGCTCCGGACGGACGACGGCGCGGCGGCCGCCGGGGACGGACCGGACGGGGCGCGGACCGACCTCGACGGGCTCGCGCGCGAGGACGTCGCGGCGTACGTCGGCGGGCTGTCGACCGACGCGCGCCTCGCCCAGTTCGCGCACGACTTCCCGCGGTCGTCGGGAGCGACGTTCGCGCCCGAGCCGCTCGGTGCCGGGCGCTGGCGGCTCACGCTGCGCGAGGCGATGGAGTTCCTCACGCGCAAGGACTACGTCGACAACTGGCTCTCGGAGGCGCACGAGCGGTTCTGCGACCTCAGCGGCCCGCGATGGGAGTCGTTGCTCGTGGAGGCGGGCTTCGAGCTCGAGCCCGGCAGCGGCGCCTGGCGCAACGACTGGCTCGTCGAGCACGCGTTCGCGCCCGTGGCGAGCCTGCACGACGCCGCGACCGGCGAGCCCGTCGACTGGCCGGAGACGCACGTGCTCACCGTGGCGCGCCGCCCGGAGCTCGCCTGACGCCGAAGTAGAGGCGTGGTTCTTGTGCCCGACGGCGCGTGGTCGCCTTGGGAGGTCGGGTTGGGTGGGGGCGCCGCGTCTACCATCCGCCGCTCGTCCCTCGCGGTTCCCGCCAGACCCACCACGACGCGGCGCCCCCGCCCACCCCGCCCTGCGTCGTCTCGCCCTGGTCTCGGGTCGGCTCGCGGGTCGACGGCAAGGTTCTCCTCGCGGGTGGCAGTGGCGGCCGCCGTGCCGGGAGGGTTCGTCGCTCGTAGGCTCGTGACGTGCTGCTCGATGCGCGCACGCTGCGCGGGCTCCAGGACGGGACGGTGACGCTCGCGTTCCGGCGCTGGACGACGCCGCGCGTGCGGGTCGGGACGCGGCAGCGGACGCAGGTCGGCGTTGTCGAGGTGACGTCCGTGGAGCGGGTGCCCGACGGTCCGGACGGCTCACCGCTCCTTTCCGAGGACGACGCGCGCCAGGCGGGGCTGGCGTCGCCCGTCGCGGTGCTCGCCCGGGGCGCGGCGCTCGAGGGCGACCTGTACCGCGTGGGGATCCGGCTCGCCGGGCCGGACCCGCGGGTCGCGCTGCGGGAGGACGCCGACCTGGACGCGGACGCCGTCGCGCAGCTCCGCGCGAGCCTGGCCCGCAAGGACCGTGCGGCGGACGAGCCTTGGACGCGGCAGTACCTCGAGCTGGTCGCGGCGAACGAGGGCGTCGTGGCACGCGAGCTCGCCGCAGGCCTCGGGATGGCGCGCGACGACTTCAAGGTGCGGGTGCGCCGTCTCAAGGAGCTCGGTCTCACCGAGAGCCTCGACGTCGGCTACCGGATCTCCCCGCGCGGTCGCGCCTACCTCGACGCGACGGCGGCCGACGCCTGACGCGCACAGAGTTGTCAGCGCTCCACGGACCCCCGGACCCGTGGCGGGCTGACAACGTGCTGGCGTCGAGAGCTGTCAGCGGTGGGCAGACCCCGAGGGCCGTGCTGTGCTGACAGGTTGGGCTGGGTCGCCGATCGCGGGCAGTCCGTCGATGCTCTCGGCGTTGCGCTCGCGCCAGTAGGTGTCGAAGAAGTCCGGGGTGCGGCGCAGGTGCGACCGGTCCAGGACGTCGCGGTCCTCGACGAACTCCATGTGCGGCACGGAGAACCCGCACGAGTCGGACACGCGATCCACGTCGACGACGACGATGCCGCGCTGCCCGATCTCGCGGTCCTTGGCGAACTCGGGGCGCAGGGCGTCGAACTCGGCGCTCCCGAGCTCCACGTAGCGGCCCCTGCCGTGCAGCCGGACGATGTTCGGCGGCCCGTCGAACGCGCAGAACATGAGCACGATCCGGCCGTTCTCCCGCAGGTGCGCGGCGGTCTCCGCGCCCGAACCCGTGTAGTCGAGGTAGGCGACGCGGAGCGGGTCGAGCAGGGCGAACGTGCCCGCCATGCCCTTGGGCGAGACGTTGACGTGCCCGTCGCCGTCCAGCGGCGCCGTGCCGACGAAGAACACGGGTTGGGCGAGGACGAACGAAGCCAGCCGGTCGGTGATCTCTGCGTGCACGGTCGCCATGGGTCGAGTCTGGCACCGACGTCGGCGGTCGGGAGTAGCGTCCGTGGGATGGGCGCCACGACACCTCCGGACCACGACCCCAAGGCGACGCTCCTGCGTTACCTGACCCGCGAGCGCGAGGCGCTGCTCGCCAAGGCGGAAGGGCTGAGCGAGTACGACCTCCGCCGTCCGCTGACCCGCACGGGCACCAACGTCCTGGGGCTGATCAAGCACGTCGCGAGCGTCCAGGTCGGCTACCTGTGCGAGACGTTCGGCGGCACGCACGACCTCGCGATGCCGTGGTTCGACGACGGCGCGGAGGTCAACGCCGACATGTGGGCCACGGCCGACGAGTCGCGCGAGGAGATCCTCGAGTTCTTCCGGCGCTCGTCCGAGATCTCCGACCAGTGGGTCGCCGGTCTCGGCCTCGACGCGCGCGGCGAGGTGCCGTGGTGGGCGCCGGCGCGGCGGCACGTGACGCTCCACCAGATCCTCGTCCACATGCTCGACGAGATGGCGCACCACGCGGGCCACGCAGACATCGTGCGCGAGCTCGTCGACGGCGCCGCCGGCAACGGCCGGGGAGACGTGCCCGACCAGTCGGTCGCGGAGTGGACCGCCTACCGGCAGCGGGTCGAGGACGCCGCGGTCGAGGCGGCACGGCGGGCGGGCGAGCGGGTCTGACGCGAGATCGACCCGCACGTCGCGACGTCGACCCTCTGAAGGTCGATCTCGGGACGCTCGGGTCGATCTCGGCGAAGCAGACCGCTCAGGCGCGTTCGAGGAGGACCGCGACCTCGTAGTGCGCGGTGTGCGGGAACATGTCGAGCACGCGCGCCTCGCGCGGCCGCAACGACGGCATGAGCGCGAGGTCGCGGGCGAGCGACGTCGCGTTGCAGCTCGAGTACACGACCCGCCGCACGTCCGACTCCTCGAGCCACGTGCTCAGCGTCTCGCCGATGCCGCGCCGCGGCGGGTTCACGACGACGAGGTCGGGGGCGGCGGCCGGCGGCTGCGCGAGCGCGAACGCCGTCGCGTCGCCTGCGAGGAATATCGTGCGGTCCAGACCGGCGTCCTGCGCCGTGAGCCTGGCGCTCGCGATCGCCTCGACGCTGGTCTCGACCCCGACGACGTCGCGCCCCGGGCCTGCGACGTGCAGCGCGAACCCGCCGACGCCGCAGTAGAGGTCCCAGACCGAGGAGGGTGCGGCGTCGTCCACCCAGGCGCGCCCCTGGCGGTACAGGGCGGCGGCGACGTCGGTGTTCGTCTGGAAGAAGCTCTGCGGGCGCAGGTGCAGGTCGATGCCGTTCACCGTCATGCGCAGGGTCTCGGTGCCGGTGAGCAGGATCTCCGTCTCGCCCTCGACGACCGCCTTGTGCTCCGGGTGGATGTTCGCCGAGACGACGCGCAGTCGGGGCAGTGCGTCGAGCAGTGCGGGCAGGTGCTTGCGGAGGCGGGGCACCGACTCGGTCGAGCGCAGGACGAACCGGGCCATGAGATCGCCGTCGGGGGACAGGGTCACGAGCACGTACTTCAGCTCGCCGCGCCGGGCACGGACGTCGTAGGGCACGAGGCGGGCACGCGTGACGATCTCCGCGAGCGGACCGAACGCGTCCTGCAGCGCCGCGGGGTACAGGGGGCAGTCCGTGAGGTCGACGCCGCCGACCTCGTCGAGGATGCCGAGCACCGGGTCGTCCACGGTCCCCGTGACGACCATCTTCGCCTTGTTGCGGAACCCGGCCTCGAGCGAGGTCACCGGGTCGAGCCACCGCAGCCCGGGGGCGAGCGGGGCGAGCAGGTCGGTGCAGTGTCGCTGCTTGCCCGTGAGCTGCGCGGCGTACGGCTGCTCCAGGAGCGTGCACGACCGGCACCGCCAGGCGTCGAAGTGGTGGCACTGCACTCGTTCGAGTCTACGGCCCGGCCGCTGTCCGTCGTCCGGGGGGGACGGCTAGCCTGGCGTCGACGGACGCCGGGCCGGACGGGTCGTGCGGCGTCGCAGGAGCGGAGGCGTGATGGTCGAGCTCACGACGCAGGACGTGTGGCGCGTCCTCGAGAAGCAGAACTTCATGGTCCTCGGCATGGTCTCGGCGCGCGGTGCGGCGCGGACCGCGGGCGTCATGCTCCACGTCGAGGGGCACGACCTGTGGTCGACGACGAACGACGACGAGTGGAAGGCGAAGCACCTCGCGGCGAACCCGGAGGTCTCGGTCACGGTCCCGATCCCGAAGCGGCTGCCCTTCGTGCCGTGGGTCAAGGTGCCTGCTGCGACCGTCACGTTCTCCGCGGTCGCGACGCTCGTCCCCGCGGCAGGGATACCCGGTACCGTGCGCGAGGTGCTGCTCAAAGGCCTCGACGTCGAGGAGGACGGCACGCGTGGCGCACTCGTCGGAATCCGCCTCGAGCCCTTTGGGGACTTCGTCACCTACGGCGTCGGGGTGTCGCTGCTGGGGATGCGGGACACCGAGATGGCGCGAGGGCGCGCTCGCGCGGCCTGACGACGGGCCGACGGAGAGTTCACGGCGCGTTCGCCCTGCCGCAACCGCGCCGTGCGAACCTCTGCGCATGACAGCCGACGAGGCGCGCGAGATCGACGTCGTGGTCCAGCGCATCGCAGAACGGTTCCCGGGCGTGGACCCGGACGACGTGCGCGCGCAGGTGCACGCCGAGCTCGAGGTCTTCGAGGGTGCGCACGTGCGCGACTTCGTGCCCGTGCTCGTGGAGAACGCGGTGATGGACACCTTGCGGGCATCGCTCGAGCCGACGCCGATCGTCCCGCCCGAGGGCTGACACCTCGGTCGCCGATGCCGGGATCCTCGCTCGGTGAGCGTGCGGGCGACTTGGCGCGTACCGTCGAGCCGCTGACGACGAGGAGCGCGGATCACGGTGAGTGCGGAAGTTGTGGGTGACGTCGCGATCGAGGACGGCGGGTCGCGGTGGGTGATGTGGGGCGAGATCGACTTCTCGGTGACGCACCGGGTCAAGCGGGCCCTGGCCTCCACCATCGACGGCTTCCCGAAGACCATCGACCTCCGGCGCGTCACCTTCATGGACTCGTCGGGCCTGCACCTGCTCCTCATGAAGGTGACGGCCGCGAGCCGTCCGCGCCTGGTCGACGCCCCGCAACCCGTCCTCGACCTGCTCGACATGAGCAGTGCACGAGGTCTGGTCGAGCTCGTCGACGGCCCGCCCGACGCCGTCGGGTCCGCGAGCGACACCGCCGCAGCACCCACGCCGACCAGCGGCGAAGGCCGGGGCGCGTGAGGCACTGGTCCCCGACGACCGACATGGTGCGTCGCCAGGACGTCGCCGGCCGTGAGGCGACGAGCCCTGCGCAGACGCTGCGCATGCGCCCCGACGACATCGGTGCCGGGTTCGCGCGCCGGGTGGGCCCCGTGGGGATCGAACCCACAACCCGCGGATTAAAAGTCCGCTGCTCTGCCAGTTGAGCTAGAGGCCCGGGACGCGCGCGTGGCGCTCGTCGGGGAACAGCCTACGTGGGCGCGCAGTGCGGCTCGCCCGCCGTCAGCAGCGACGTCTCGGACCTCGGTGTCAGGAACACCATGACCCGTGACGCCTGGGCGGTACGGGAGTAGCGTCGGTCGCGAGGGGGCAGTGCTTCGTCCCGACCCAGACCGCGACAGACCCGACCGCTCCGGGCCCGACCCGTACCTGTGCGACGCCGCATCCTGGAAGGGCAATCCCGTGCGCACCCCACACCGTCTGACCGTTCTCGTCCTCTCCGCCATCCTCGCCACGACAGCGGCCTCCTCCGCCGTCGCGACACCCCCACGGCCTGGCCCCCCGGCCCCGACGCCGGCGCTCCTGGCGACCGGCCTGTCCGGCGGGGCCGGCAGCACCGTCGGTCCCGACGGCGCTCTCTACGTGACCGAACCGCGATCGGGTGAGGTCTCGCGGGTCGACCGCCGGACCGGCGAGATCTCGACCGTCGCGTCCGGCCTGCCCGTGCAGCTCGCCGGTACTCCCGGCGGGGCCCTGGACGTCGCGTTCCTCGGACGCACCGCCTACGTCCTCGTGACGATCGTCGAACCGGCCGTCGTGGGTCTGTACCGCGTGGACCGGTCCGGAGGTGTCACGCCGGTCGCCGACATCGGCGCGTGGTCCATCGCGAACCCGCCTGACACGGAGTTCTTCGTCCCGTCGGGTGTGCAGTACGCGCTCGAGACCTACCGCGGGGGCTTCCTCGTCACCGACGGTCACCACAACCGGGTGCTCTTCGTGTCACCGCACGGTGCGGTCTCCGAGGCGCTGGCCCTCGGCAACGTCGTTCCCACGGGCCTCGAGACGATCGGGCGGACGGTCCTGCTCGCGCAGGCGGGTCCCGTGCCGCACCTTCCCGAGGACGGTCGCCTCGTCGCGTTCCGGCCCGGGCGGTCGGCCGTGCGGGAGGTCGCGTCCGGCGGTCCGCTGCTCGTGGACGTCGAGCGTGGCAACGGCGAGCTCTACGCGCTCGCCCAGGGCACGTTCTCGCCGGACAGCCCCGAGGGTTCCCCGGCTGACGAGAACACGGGGCAGCTCCTCGAGGTCGGGCGGCACGGCGACCTGCGGGCCGTCGCGGAAGGCCTCGACCGGCCGACGTCGGTCGAGATCGTCGGTCGCACCGCCTACGTCGTCACGCTCGACGGGGAGGTGTGGACGGTGCGCCTCGGCTCCGGCCACGGCTGGGGTCGCTGAGGCGAGTCTCGACTCCGCGCGGGCGCGGACCCTACGCGTGTCGTCGAGCCCTGTCACGCGCGGTCTTGCTGCGTGAGAAATTCGGTGAGATCGGGGCGTCGCGCTTGCGTCGGCTGCGGGATCTTGCTTGGTTGGAGGAGACCGAGGGGCCCGCGGGAGGGTGCACCGACGGCAGGTCACACCCCCCAGGTGTGAGCCGCACGACGTGTCCCGTGGCCCCCGCCCGGCGACGAGAGGAGCTCTCGTGCTCACCCTGACCGACAACGCACGTACCGCTGTCCAGGACCTCACCACGCAGGCCGGTGTCCCCGAGGGAGGCGGTCTGCGGATCGCCGAGTCCGCGGACCAGGCCGGCAGCTTCGAGCTCGCGCTCGTTCCCGCCCCGCAGCCCGACGACGAGGTCGTCGAGAACGGCGAGGCCAAGGTGTTCGTGGAGTCCGCCACCGTGCCGACGCTCTCGAACCTCACGCTCGACACCGACCCGAACGCTCAGGGTCCGTCGTTCGTCCTGACCCCTCAGGGCTGACGCCGCAGCACGCTTCGGCGACGCGCCGCTCTCCTCCTCCAGGCGCGTCCTCGAACCCCGACGGGCCGTCCGCACCGCGGGCGGCCCGTCGTCGTGCCCAGGCAGGGCGGGGGGCGCGGCGGCTCAGGAGATGTGGGCGGCCGCCGCGACCTCCTCGGCCACGCGCCGGGCGCGCCAGCACCGGAACCGCAGGACGCCGCGCTCGTGGTGCACCGCGACGATCCCGGTCAGGACTCCTGGCTCCGTCTCGACCGCCGTCACGTCGCGCAGCGCGAGCATCATCACGCCCGGCAGGCCGCGCAGCAGCGCCTGGTCCGCGCGCGAGACGCCGAACCGCAGGTAGCCCGGGACGACGGCGAACCGCGTGCCGACCCAGATCTCCTGGCGGGCCCGCCGCCACCTCTCGGAGAGGCTGCGGAGCCCGGTCGAGCGGAGCGGGACGTCCCGCCGGTCGGTCCCCGGGAGGAGCAGGTTCGCGAGGCGCCGTCCCGACCCGTGTCCGTCGGACGTGCCGGTCGAGCGCGTCACGTCGCCGGCCCGACGATCCACCAGCCGCCCAGAACCGCCGCACCGACCGTGACGACGAGGAACACTCCCACCCAGAACAGGCCGGGCACGTGGGTGAGCCGCGCAAGGATGTCAGCATCTGAGGCGGCCGCCCGTCCGCGCGACCGCTCGGCCTGGAGCTCGAGCACGGGCCGGACGGCGCCGAGGAGCAGGAACCACGTCACGGCGTAGGCGACCGCGCTCTGGAAGGCCGGCGCTGCCCACCACGAGACCGCCACCAGCGCAGCACCGCTCACGAGCACCGACCACAGGCCGAACCAGTTGCGGATCTGCAGCAGCAGGAGCGCGAGGAGCAGCACGAGCAGCCACAGCAGCCCGACGGCATAGCCCTGGCGGAGCAGAGCGGCCGCACCGAGCCCGATCAGGCCGGGGCCGACGTAGCCCATGAACGCCGTGAGCACCATGCCGAACCCGCGCGGCCGGCCCGAGGAGACCGTCAGTCCGGACGTGTCCGAGTGCAGCCGGATGCCCGAGAGCCGCCGGCCCGTGAGCACCGCCGCGAGCGCGTGCGCGCCCTCGTGCGCGATGGTGATCACGTGCCGCGCCACGCGCCACACGGGGGTGACGAGCACGACGGCGAGCGCGAGCGCGCCCATGGCGGTCACCACCGCGGGGTCCGGGGGAGCGACGGGGGTCACCGCGGCGTCCCAGATCTGCCCGACGACGTCTCCCACCGACGAGGCGACGCCACCGCCCGAGGTGGCACCGCCGTCGGACAGGGGGGTCAGGGCCGTCACGGCCTTCGTCAGCGCGTCCACGCGCGCCATTCCACCACAGCGTGCCGAGCACGGGATCGTCCACCGCCGAGCACGGGATCGTCCACCGGATCGGGGCGGATCCGGTGGCACACCCCGTGTTCGGCGCCGCGTGGTGCGGGCCGCGCGACGTGACGCCGCACACGGTTCCGGCCCCACGGCGTCGGGCATGAGACACTGGACGGACGAGGGCAGCGCGAACCGCGCGCCCAGCGTCGTGGAGATCCCCCCGGATTGCGTGCGGCGGACCCCGACCCCCAGCCTCGAGAGGCCTTTCTTCCTGTGACTTCCTTTGCCGACTTCGGCCTGCCCACCACTGTCGTGCGCGAGCTCTCGCGCCAGGGCATCGACTCCCCGTTCCCCATCCAGACCGCCACGCTGCCCGACTCCATGAAGGGTCGTGACGTCCTCGGCCGCGGCCGCACGGGCTCCGGCAAGACGCTCGCGTTCTCGCTCCCGACCGTCGCGCGGCTCGCGCACGCGAAGTCGTCGCGCCACCCGCGCCGGCCCCGCGCGCTCGTGCTGTGCCCGACGCGCGAGCTCGCCAACCAGATCAACGCCACGATGGAGCCCGTCGCGAAGGCCCTCGGCCTGACGACGACGACCATCTTCGGCGGCGTCGCGCAGTCGCGCCAGGTTGCGGCCCTCGACAAGGGCGTGGACATCGTCATCGCGTGCCCCGGCCGCCTCGAGGACCTCCTCAACCAGCGCCTGCTCACGCTCGACGGCATCGAGATCACGGTGCTCGACGAGGCGGACCACATGGCCGACCTCGGGTTCCTGCCCGGCGTGAAGCGCATCATGGACAAGACCCCCAAGAAGGGTCAGCGCATGCTGTTCTCCGCGACGCTCGACAACGGCGTTGACCAGCTCGTCAAGCGCTACCTCAGCAACCCGGTGCGCCACTCCGTGGACGACGCCGCGGCCGCGCCCCCGCAGATGACGCACCACATCCTCGCGGTGCGCGACGCGGAGGCGAAGAAGCAGGTCGTGCACGAGCTCGCGTCGGGCACCGGTCGCCGCGTGCTGTTCATGAAGACGAAGCACCAGGCGAAGAAGCTCGCGCGCCAGCTCACCGCCGCGGGCGTCCCCGCGGTGGACCTGCACGGCAACCTCGGCCAGGGCGCGCGCGAGCGCAACCTCGAGGCGTTCTCCTCGGGCACCGTGAAGGTGCTCGTCGCGACGGACATCGCGGCGCGCGGCATCCACGTCGACGAGGTCGAGCTCGTCGTGCACGTCGACCCGCCGGCCGAGCACAAGGCGTACCTCCACCGCTCGGGCCGTACCGCTCGTGCGGGCTCCGAGGGCGTCGTCGTCACGGTCATGCTCCCCGAGCAGCGTGGTGACGTGCGCGACCTGACCCGCAAGGCGAAGATCACGGCCCAGCCGAAGCCGGTCGACCCGGGCGACGCGACGCTCAAGGCCCTCGTCGGGGACGTCGCGGCGTACGTGCGCCCGGCCGACATCACGCCCCCGCAGACGCAGGCCCGGCGTGGCACGCCCTCCACGAACGGCGGCTCGCGCGCCTCGCGTCGTGGGCCGGGCTCGGGCCAGGGCGGCGCGCCGCGCGGCCAGTCGGCCGGCGGCCAGGGTGGCCAGCGCCAGACGACGCAGCGTGCCGGCGGATCCGGCCGCGCCTCCGGGGGTTCCTCGGCGGGAGGCGCGTCGCGCGGCGGGCAGTCCCGCGGCGGCCAGCAGGGCGGCCAGCAGTCGGCAGGCCAGGGCGGGTCCGCCCGCCGCGGCGGCCGCGGCCGCGCGCAGCGTCCCTCGGGCGGGACCGTCTACTCGACGTCGTCGGCGCGCTGAGCGCAGCACGGCTCAGCCCTTCGCAGCACCGGCATCGGGCCGAGGACGGGAGAACCGTCCTCGGCCCGATGCCGTACCCGCGCCCGGCAGCGCTCCCGCCGGACGGTCGTCGCTACTGGCGTGCCATCGCGATCCGGAGCACCGTCTCCGGGTCGACGAGATGGTCGTGCGTGTCGCCGCCCACGTCGAGCTGCACCCAGTGCAGCCGCCCGGTGAACCGGCTCGTCCGCGCGGTGTAGTCGGGCGAGACGCACGTGCCCGACTCGTAGCCGACGTCCGTGGTCTCGTCCGCGGAGAAGACCATCGGCTGGGTCGCGTCGACGCGGCCGGCGCCGACGGGCTCGCCGTCGTGGAACAGGGTGACGTCGCCGCCCTTGCCGAGCCCCCCGCCGTCGTACGCGAGCTCGGCGCGCACCTGGTGGCTGCCCGTGGGCAGCGGGACGTCCGCCCGGACGGCGAAGTGATGGATGCCGAGCACGTTGTAGAGGAACGTCAGGTGCCCCTCGTGGACGTACAGGCTCCACCCGCCGAACCGGCCGCCCTGCGCGAGGAGGACGCCCTGCGCGGGCGCGTCACGGACGTCGACCTGCGCGGTGACGGAGAACGACCTGTTCTTGACGCTCAGCACGCTGTTCTCCGAGAGCCGGCCCATACCGGGGTAGAAGACCTGCCGCGTCCCGCGCAGGAGGGTCGGCCGGCCGGCCATCGACGCCTCCAGGCGCTCGGCGGTGCGGTCGTCCAGAGGGAGCGCGTTGTACTTCGTCGCCTCGATGAGCCACAGCCGCTGGAGGCTCGCGAGCCTGTCCGGGTGCTCCGCGGCGAGGTCGCGGGCCTGGCTGAAGTCCGTCGAGCCGTCGTACAGCTCCCACGTGTCGTCGTCGAACGCGGGGACCACCCCGCCGACCATGACCCACGGGGTGCGGTGCTTCGTGACCGCGCTCCAGCCCTTGTGGTAGATCCCGCGGTTCCCGAACATCTCGAAGTACTGGAGGTCGTGCCGCTCCGGGCTGTCGGCGTCCTCGAACGCGTACAGCATCGACGTGCCCTCCATCGGGGACTGCAGCACGCCGTTGACCGTCGTGGGCTCGGGGATCCCGGCCGCCTCGAGGACGGTCGGCGCGACGTCGACCACGTGCGTGAACTGCGAGCGCAGCCCGCCGCGCTCCGCGATGCGCCGGGGCCAGTGCACGATCGTCCCGTTGCGCGTGCCGCCCCAGTGCGACGCGACCTGCTTGGTCCACTGCAGCGGCGAGTTCATGGCCCACGCCCACCCGACGGCGTAGTGGTTGTACGAGGCCGGTGACCCGAAGTCGTCCATCTTCGAGCGCATGAACTCGGGCGTCTCGAGCGCGGCCATGCCGTTGAAGTTCGCCATCTCGTTGAACGCGCCGTTCACGGTGCCCTCGGCTGAGGCACCGTTGTCGCCGATGACGTAGTACACGAGCGTGTCCTCGAGCACGCCGAGCTCCTCGAGCGTGTCGACGAACCGGCCGACGTGGTGGTCGGTGTGCTCGAGGAACCCGGCGTAGACCTCCATCTGGCGGGCCAGGACGGGCTTGAGGTCGTCGGGCATGTCGTCCCACGCGGGGATCTCGTCGTGGCGTGCCGTGAGCTCCGTGCCCTCCGGCACGACCCCGAGCTCCTGCTGCCGGGCGAAGATCTGCTCGCGCTGCACGTCCCAGCCGTCGTCGAACGCGCCGCGGTACCTCTCGATCCACTCGGCGGGCACGTGGTGCGGCGCGTGCGTCGCGCCGGGCGCGAGGTACACGAAGAAGGGCTTGTCCGGCATGAGCGCCTTCTGCTGACGTACCCACGCCGACGCGTGGTCGACGAGGTCCTCGGTGAGGTGGTAGCCCTCCTCGGCCGTCGCGGGCGGCTCGACGGGGGTCGTGCCGTCGTACAGCGCCGGGTCCCACTGGTTGTTCTCGCCGCCGATGAAGCCGTAGAAGGTCTCGAACCCGCCGCCCCCCGACGGCCAGGCGTCGAACGGGCCCATCGGGGAGGTCTGCCACACCGGGACCTCGTGGCACTTGCCGAACTGCGCCGTCGAGTAGCCGTTGAGCCGCAGCGTGAGCGCGAGGGGCGCCTTCGTGTTGGGGCGCAGGGAGCTGTTCCCGGGCGCCGACGTCGCCGTCTCGGTGATGCTGCCCATGCCGACCGAGTGGTGGTTGCGACCCGTGAGGAGCGCCTGGCGCGTCGGGGCGCACAGCGCCGTCGTGTGGAACCGGTTGAACCGCAGGCCACCTGCGGCGAGGCGCTCCGCGGTCGGGGTGCGGCACGGGCCGCCGAACGCGCTCGAGGCGCCGAACCCGACGTCGTCGAGCAGGATCACGACGACGTTCGGCGCTCCCTCGGGTGGCAGGAGCGGCTCGATCGGCGGGAACGCCGTGTCAGGGTCGCGCGCGTCGTACGTCGTCAGGCCGGGAGGCGTGCGGTCCGGGATGGGGAGCATCGACCGGGAGTGCTGATCGGGACGCATGGTTCCTCCTCGGGCGCGGCGTGCTGTCGAGCCACGCTGCGGGCGCCGGAGCGGCGCTCGCAGTGTGATCTCTATCACACCAAGGGGTCGAGGGCGACCGGACGGCCGGCGAGCTCGTGCTCGCCACTCAGCCGTCGCCGGCGCACCGGAAGCCGACGTTGCCCGCGGGCGAGCCCGGCGTGCTCGAGCTCCGCGCGTCCACGCGGTACCGGAAGCAGTAGGACGCGTGGCACAGGTACGACCCGCCCCGGAGCACCCGTGCATCGCCGGACCCCGGTCCTCTCGGGTCGTGCGCGGAGGACCGGCGATAGCTGTCGACGGCGAACCGGTCGGCGCACCACTCCCAGACGTTCCCGGTCATGTTGTGGAGCCCGAAGGCGTTCGGTGCGTACTCGTCGACCGGCGCGGTCCCGTACCAGCCGTCGTCGCGGGTGTTACGGGAGGGGAAGGTGCCCTGCCACACGTTCATGCGGTGCACCCCGCCCGGTTCGCGCTCCGCCCCCCACGGGTAGTGGAAGCCTGCGAGGCCGGCGCGCGCCGCGTGCTCCCACTCGGCCTCCGTGGGGAGCCTCAGGCCGGACCAGTCGGCGTACGCCGCGGCGTCGTGCCAGCTCACGTGGACCACCGGGTGGCGCGCCCGCTCGCGCACGTGCGACCCGGGACCTTCGGGGGACCGCCAGCTCGCGCCCTCGACGACGCGCCACCACGGTGCGGACGACACCCCGCGTGTCGGCGGGAAGTCGTCGGGGAGGAGGCCCCCGAACACGAAGGACCAGCCGGACGCCTCCGCCTGCGTGCGGTAGTCGGTGGCGTCGACGAAGGCGGCGAAGCGGGCGTTCGAGACGGCATGGCGGTCGATCCGGAACGGCCGCAGGTGCACGCGGTGCGCGGGCCCCTCACCGTCCTCGGGGTAGCCGTCGGGCCCGTCGTGCCCCATGACGAAGTCACCGCCGTCGAGGTGCACCAGGTCGTGCGGCGGCGCGCCGCCCGGCGTCGGCAGGGGCCCGGCCGACGGTGCGGCGAGCGGGAGCCCGGCCGACGGCGCGGTGAGCGGGAGCCCGCGTACCGCGTCGGCGGCACTGCCGTGCGGTGTGCCGGCACGCGGGGCGCAGCACGCAGGTTCGTCGTGCACGATCTCCTCCGTCTCGTTCCGCGCGCAGCATGCACGGAGGACGCCCTCGGTCAGTGCAGCAGGTACTTGAGCAGGATCACGACGAGGCCGAAGCCGGCCGCCACGCACGTCTCGCCGACGAGCGGCCAGCCACGGACGCCAGATCGCGACGCCGCGTACCAGCCGGCAGAGGCGAGCAGCGCCACGGTGAACCACAGGGCGACGAACGACGCGGCCTCGGGGTCGAGCCCGGCGAGGCGACCGACCACGAACACGACGATCGGAGGGATGCTCCCGACGAGCACCCCGGTGTTGGTCCGCAGGGCCTCGCCGAGCCGTTCGCCCGTCGAGTGGTCCCGATCGGTGAACCGGCCGCCGACCGCGTCCACGTAGACGTGCGCGAGCCAGTAGATGACCGCGACCACCGAAGCAGCGATGGCGACCCGGTCGCTGTCGACGGTGTGGACGCTGTTCACCGCGAGCACCGACCCCGTGACGACCGCGCCGTACAGCAGGTCGGGCGCCGCCCGGGCGTGGACGTGGCGGCGCAGGCTCTTCGGCATCTCGGCCATGTGGCTCATCCTCCCCGGTGGCGCGCCCGGGCGCCATGGGCCAGGAACACTGGACGCCTCCCGACGGTTGGGATGGTCGGAGGTGGATCATGACCGACAAGACCCACGAGAACACCGGCACCTACGAGGTGACGAAGACCGACGCCCAGTGGCGCGAGGAGCTGACGCCGCAGGAGTACGCCGTCCTGCGCCACGCGGGCACGGAGCGCGCCTGGACCGGCGAGCTCCTCGACGAGAAGCGCGTCGGCGTCTACAGCTGTCGCGCGTGCGGCAACGAGCTCTTCCGCTCGGACACCAAGTTCGACTCGCACTGCGGGTGGCCGAGCTTCTTCAGCCCGCTCGCCGGCGAGCGCGTCGAGCTGCTCACCGACAGCAGCCTCGGGATGGTGCGCACCGAGGTGCGCTGCGCCCGGTGCGGCTCGCACCTGGGGCACGTCTTCGACGACGCGCCGCAGACCCCGACCGGCGACCGCTTCTGCATGAACTCGGTCAGCCTGGCGTTCGAGCCGACGGCGTGACGTCCGCCGTCGTGCGCCGCCTCGTGCGGCGCGCGGCGGGCGACCGCGCGAGGACGTCGCCTCCCACCGCGAGGGCGACGCCGACCGCGTAGCAGGCCAGGTCCCGCACCGCGAAGGTGCTGCCCAGCAGCAACGCCGCGGGCGGGACCTCGTCGTTCACGGCCGCGGCGACGCCGGTGGCCTGCAGCGCCTCGACCGCCCAGCACCACCCGAGGGCGAGCGCGCCGACCACGACGGGTCGGGAGCGTGCGAGGACGAGCGCCAGGAGCAGGTAGGTCGCCACCGCGTAGAGCACGTCGCCGCCGACGTCGCCCCACGGGTCCGGCAAGCGGGTCGCCACGACGAGGCCCGCGACCACCACGACGGCGAGCGCCGTTGCGAGGGCGAGGCGGCGCCGCGCCGGTGTCACCGGGTCGTCACCGGGTCGCGTTCCAGCGCACGACGTCCTCGGAGTAGCGGTGCAGGAGCCCGGCCAGGGTCGCGACGTCGTCGGGCTCCCACCCGGCGAGCGCCTCGGTGATGGACTGGACCCGGCCGCGGTGGGCGGCCTGGAGGCGTGCCGCGCCGTCGGGGGTGAGCGTGATGAGCTGGCCGCGCGAGTCGTCGGGGTCGACCTCGCGCGCGACCAGCCCGAGCGAGTGCATGCGGCTGAGCTGGCGGGAGATGGTGGCCCGTCCCACGCCGAAGTGCGCCGCGAGGTCGGAACCGCGGATGCCCGGCCGGTCCGCGATGTGCGCCAGGAGCGGGTAGGCGCTCGCCTCCAGACCGGGATGGATCCGGCGGGCCATGGCAGCGGCCGCCGCGCCGGCTCGGCGCAGCAGGATGCGCAGCTCGCGCTCGAGGTCGACGTACGCGACGTCGGGCTCGGTGGTCGGGGCGGCGCTCGGGGCGGGCTTCTCGGCGGACACAGGCCCATCATGGCGCCAACGGGGAGCAAAGGTCACGATCGTTCGGGAAACCTCACCCCGCTGGACACCCGACCAGCACGCTGAGTGCATGAAATAGGCGGCCCCGAATCGTTTCGAGACCGCATATTTCATGCACTCAGCGCTCGCTGGGTCAGCGGGACGGTCGGGCCGTGGCCTCGTCGTCGACCACGCCGCCGGGGGCCCAGGCGTCGACGAGCGTCGACTCGGCCTCCTCGGCGAGGGTCACGCGACCGGGCGTCGCGTCCACGGGTGCGTCGTCGGGGTCGGCGGACGTGGCCGCCTCGCGCTCGAGACGCTCCTGCAGACCCGTCTTGGTGCCGAGCGGCACCTCCTTGAGGAAGGCGACCGCGATCAACGCGACGAGCGCGAGCGGCACTGCGACGAGGAAGATCTCGGCGATCCCGTCGCCGTACGACTTCTCGACGAGGTCGCGGACCGGGGCGGGCAGGGTCGCGACGTCGGGCACTGCGCTGCTGCCGCCCATCGAGTCGGCCGGGACGCCCATCGACGTGAGGCCGGACCGGATCGACGAGGTCACGGTGCTCGCGAGCACCGCGCCGAGCACGGACACACCGATCGCACCACCGAGCGTGCGGAAGAACGCGACGGTGGACGACCCGGCGCCCATCTCCTCGACGGCGAGCGTGTTCTGGACCGCGAGCACCAGGTTCTGCATGAGCATGCCCATCGAGGTGCCGAGCAGGAACAGGTAGAGGCTGACCAGGACGAAGCTCGTGTGGTAGTCGATCGTCGACAGCGCGAGCAGGGACACGGTGAGCAGCGCCGCGCCGGAGACCATGATCGTCTTGTACCGGCCGGTCCGGGTGATGAGCTGGCCGAACAGCGTCGACGCGACGAACGTGCCGATGATCATGGGGATCGTCAGCAGACCGGACTCGGTCGGCGTCTTGCCGCGCGCGACCTGCATGTACTGGCTGAGGAAGACGGCGGTGCCGAACATCGCGACACCGACGGCGACCGACGCGACGACCGCGAGGACGAACGTCCGGTTCTTGAACAGGTGCAGCGGGATGATCGGCTCGGGCGTGACGCGCTCGACGAGCACGGCGGCGACGAGCGCGGCGAGCGCCCCGCCGACCATGACGAAGGTCTGCCACGAGAGCCACTCGAAGTTCTGGCCCGCGAACGTGACCCAGAGCAGGAGCGTGGCGACGCCGACGCTGATGAGGATCGCGCCCCAGTAGTCGATGCGGACGACCTTGCGCGCCATCGCCGGCAGGTGCAGCGTGCGCTGCAGCACGACGATCGCGGCGATCGCGAACGGCAGGCCGACGAAGAAGTTCAGGCGCCAGCTCACGGTGTCGGTGAGCACGCCGCCCAGGAGCGGGCCGCCGATCTGGCTGACGGCCATGATGCCGCCCATGAGGCCCATGAACTTGCCGCGCTCGCGCGGGGAGATGATGTCGGTGATGAGCACGGTCGCGAGCGCCATGAGGCCTCCGGCGCCGATGCCCTGGAACGCGCGCAGCGCGATGAGGGTCTCGACGTTCTGCGACAGCCCGGCCAGCGCCGACGACACGACCGCGACGACGAGGGCGACCTGGATGAGGACCTTGCGGTTCGTGAGGTCGGCCAGCTTGCCCCAGATCGGGGTCGAGATGCACATGGCGAGCAGGGTCGACGTGACGACCCAGGTGTAGGAGGACTGCGACCCGTCCAGGTCGCTGACGATCTTGGGCAGCGAGCTCGACACGATCGAGCTGGCGAGGATCGCGACGAACATGCCGAGAAGGATCCCGGAGAGGGACTCCATGACCTCACGGCGGGTCATCGTGGTCTGCCCGGCGGACGCGGGTGGCGTCTCGGCGGAGGTGGTGGCGCTGGTCATACGGGGGTGCTCCTCGGGGGGACTGGCGGTGCGGGGGAGGTCGGGGTGGGCGTGGCGGGGCCGGAGGCGGCGTGAGCCGCCGCGACGGCCTCGGTCACGCGGTCGATCTGGTCGGTCGCGGCGACGATCTCGTCGGGCGACCAGTCGGCGAAGGTCTCGGCGCTCATCACGTCGATCAGCGCGAACGAGCGCCGGACGACGGCGTGCCCGGCGTCGGTGAGCGCGATGGTCCGGGCGCGCCGGTCGTCGTCGTCGACCGAGCGCAGCACGAGGCCGCCGTCGACGAGGTGGCTCACCTGACGGCTCGCGACCGACAGGTCGACGCGCAGCCTGGCTGCGACGTCGCCGAGCTGGACGGGGCCGCAGCGGTCGAGCATGCGCAGCACGCCGAACGCCGCGCGGGGGATGTCGAGCTCCCGGGCGATGCGCACCGCGCTCTCCCGCTGCACGCGCGCGAGGTCGTCGAGCGCGCGGACGAGCCCCGAGGTCGGGGTGCGGTCGGAAGGGGTGGGCGGCGCGTCGTCGGGCGCGAGGGTGGGGGTGACGGGCACGGTGACTCCTTGGTTGCTGCAGGCAAGCATACCGGATGCAGTTGCTTGCAGCAACCATTGGCTGGGGCCGGGCGTTCCCGGGCGCGACGAACCCGGGGCCACAGGCCTCCCCGGGGGACCGGGTGCCGTGCGACCCCGGGTTCGTCGGGGTGGTCGGTGGAGCGGGTCAGCCGTGTCGGGCAGCCGCCTCGTTGCCCATGTCCTCGAGCTCCATGCCCTTGGTCTCCGGGACCTTGGAGAGCACGAAGACGAACGACAGCGCCGCGAAGATCGCGTACATGAGGTACGGGATGGACGCGCCGAACGCGTCGAGCATCGGGGGGAACGAGAGCGTGATCGCGAAGTTCGCGAGCCACTGCGCCATCGCCGCGACCCCCAGCGCGGCGGCGCGGATCCGGTTCGGGAACATCTCGCCGAGCAGGACCCAGACCAGGGGCCCCCAGGACGCGCCGAAGAAGACGACGAACGCGTTCGCGGCGACGAGCGCGATCGGGGCCCACGGGTCGGGCAGCGTGATGTTGTCGCCGCTCCCGCTCGCCTGGGTGAAGGCGAGCGCCATGATGCCGAGCGAGAGCGTCATGCCGGCCGAGCCGATGAGCAGGATGGGGCGCCGGCCCACCTTGTCCACGAGGGCGATCGCGATGAACGTCACGGCGACGTTCGTCACCGAGGTGATCGTCGAGACGAGGAACGACTGGCTTTCGTCGAACCCGACGGCCTGCCACAGGGTCGTCGAGTAGTAGAAGATCACGTTGATCCCGACGAACTGCTGGAACACCGACAGCAGGATGCCGACCCAGACGATCGGTTTGAGGCCGAAGGTCGAGCCCTTGAGCGAGCCCTCCTGGGCGTTCTTCTCGTCCACGGCGATCGAGCGGTGGATCTGGGCGATGCGGTCGTCCACGTCCTCGTCGGGGCCTAGCACCGACTCGAGCACGTCCCTCGCCTCCGCGTCGCGGCCCTTGGCGACGAGGTAGCGGGGCGACTCGGGGATGCGCAGCGCGAGGAGGCCGTAGACCGCGGCGGGGACCACGCACACGAGGAACATCCAGCGCCAGGCCTCCCACCCCAGCCACAGCTCGTTGGCGGCGCCGCCGGCCGTCTCCGCGAGGAGCTGGTCGGACAGCAGCGCGGCGAAGATGCCGACCGTGATCGCGAGCTGCTGGAGCGAGCCGAGGCGACCACGCAGCTTCGCCGGGGCGATCTCGGCGATGTACGCGGGGGCGATCACCGACGCGATGCCGATCCCGACGCCGGCCATGAAGCGCCAGAGCGCGAGGTCCAGCGCCGAGAAGGCGATCGCCGAGAGGATCGACGAGACGAAGAACAGGATCGCGCCGACCACCATGACGCGCGTGCGACCCCACCGGTCGGCGAGCTTTCCGCCCGACCACGCGCCGAGCGCGCACCCGAGGAGCGCGATCGCGACCACGAGACCGGTGACAGCGGCGTCGAGGTCGAACTGGCCCTCGATCGCCGCCACCGCGCCGTTGATGACCGAGCTGTCGAACCCGAAGAGGAAGCCACCGACGGCGGCGGCGAAGGCAAGACCGATGGCCTTGCGGTGCGCGCTCTTCGCGGTGACGGTCGGGTGACCTGCGGTGTTGCTGCTGGACATGGGATCCCTCCGGTCGCTCGCGGGTCCTGCCGGGACCCTTTTGTCACTGTAGGGCGGCCTGTTCGACCCGGCGCGCCGAAGCGGCCCGGCCCGCCGGTGGCCTGCGCGACACCGTCGCGGCACGTGCCCGACGGCGGTCCGGTGCAGACTGGATCGGTGCCCGACGTCCCAGACCTCCCGCCCGAGCGCCCTCGCGAGCCGTCCCCCGCCGTGCCGGGCGACGCCCCCGACCCCGGCCGCTCGGACCGCATCGTGCGCCCGCGCCGGCCCGCGATGCTCGACCCGCGCGACGCCGACGAGCTCCCCGGCGAGCTCGACCCCGCGCTCCGCGAGGAGGTCGCGCACACGACTGCGCACGCCATCGTCCACCAGGCCCGCGACGCGGAGGACCCCGAGGTCGTCGGCCGGCTCGTCCACCTCGTCGAGACCGAAGGGCTCGACGTCGTCGCGGCGCTGTGGGCGGACGCACCGCCCAACTCCCTGCCGGGTGCGCTGTGGCGGCTCTACGTGCTGCGCGAGTGGGTGCGCCGCGACCCGCAGACCGTGACGCTGCGCTACCGGCTCGGCGTCGACGTCGCCCCGGTGCACGAGGCGATCGCCGGCGTCCCGCGCCCGCCCGAGCCGCAGGACCTGCTCGAGCTCGCCGACGCGGTGCTCTCGGGCGTCTTCGCCGGGGACCTCGCCGTCGCGCTCGAGCGCGCCGCGTCGTTCTGCCGCATCCTCGCGACCGGGGCGGCGTTCGACGCCGACGCCCGCGAGGTCGCCGACCCAGACGGCGCGCTGCGCACCACGCGGGGCGCGTCGTCGCTGCAGCGCACGGCCGAGGATCTCGAGCACGCGGCGACGCTGTGGCGGGCCGACCGGCTCGACTGACCGGCTCGACCGACGCCGCTCGCACGACGTCGGCCCGCTCGCACCCCGATCCGGGGGAGTCTCGCGGTGCGCGAACACGACACCGTCCGGGTTCCCGTGCCGGGCACCGGCACGTACGATGGACGACGACGCCGGACCGCGGTAGCCCCGGGCTCCACACTCAGCCGCTACGAGCGGCCACGCGCCGAGAGGCGCTCCCGGTCCGGCGTCGTTCCGTGGCCGAGCGGCCCGCGACGAGGCGGGCGGCGTCGGCATCCTCACCCCGACGGTCCCGCGCGGGACCTTGCCCGGCACGTGCCGGCCGTGCCGCACGTCATGGCGTACGCACGGCGACGAGTGCGGGAGCACGGCACTCGGTCGGCTACATTTGACGAGAGTTCGACCCGTGTTCACCCATACCTCACCCTCAGCACTCTTCGAGACTCACCGACGCAGTACCGGCAACGCCTCGTCGACACGGACACGAGAGCGCTGCGACACCGCGCCGATCCCGACCCCGCCCCACCTCCGGAGCCCCCCGTGCGCCTGCGCCTGACCCCGCGCGACACCTCGTTCTTCGATCTCCTCGCCGCACTGGCGCAGCACCTCGTCACCGGTTCCACGCTCCTCGCCGAGCTGCTCGGTGCCGACCGGCCGACCCGCAAGGCGCTCGCGAAGAAGCTCAGCGAGGTCGAGCACCTCGCGGACGACGCGACCCACTCGATCATGCGACGCCTCAACCAGACGTTCGTCACCCCGTTCGACCGGGACGACATCTACGCGCTTGCGTCCGCGCTCGACGACTGCATGGACTTCATGGAGGAGGCCGCCGACCTCATCGTCCTGTACAAGGTCGAGGCGCTGCCGGCGCGGGTGTCCGAGCAGGTGCAGGTGCTGCAGCGCGCGTCGGAGCTCACGGCGGAGGCCATGCCGCGGCTGCGGTCCATGAGCGACCTCGCCGAGTACTGGGTCGAGGTCAACCGCCTCGAGAACCAGGCGGACAAGGTGCACCGCAAGCTGCTGGCGGAGCTGTTCGACGAGGTCACGGACCCGATCCTCCTCATGAAGCTCAAGGAGATCGTGGAGATCCTCGAGGAAGCGGCGGACGCCTTCGAGAAGGTCGCCAACACGGTCGAGACCATCGCGCTCAAGGAGTCCTGAGCGCGGTGGGTACCGAGGTCGTCCTCGTCGTCATCGTCGTCGCGTTCGCGCTGGCGTTCGACTACACGAACGGTTTCCACGACGCGGCGAACGCGATCGCGACGTCGGTCTCCACCCGGGCCCTGACCCCGCGGGCCGCGCTCATCATGGCGGCGGTCTTCAACCTCATCGGGGCGCTGCTCGGCACGGCCGTGGCGCAGACCATCGCCGAGGACATCGTGGCGGTGAACGACGTGCCACCCCACCAAGGCCTCGTCATCGTGCTGTGCGGGCTCGTCGGCGCGATCACGTGGAACCTCATCACGTGGTGGCTCGGGCTGCCGTCGTCGTCGACGCACGCCATCATCGGCGGGCTCGCGGGCGTCGGGATCGCGTCGGGCATCACCGTGCACTGGGACGCGATCCTCGACAAGGTCGTGCTCCCCATGATCTTCTCCCCGCTCATCGGGTTCGGTCTCGCGTTCGCGCTCATGGTCGGCGTGCTCTGGCTCTTCCGGAACGCGGCCCCGGCGCGGGCGTTCCGCCGCTTCCGCATCGCGCAGACGGCGTCCGCCGCGGCGATGGCGCTCGGCCACGGCCTCCAGGACGCGCAGAAGACGATGGGCGTCATCGTGCTCGCGCTCGTCGCGGGCGGGTTCCAGGACGACAACACCATCCCGCTGTGGGTCAAGCTCTCCGCCGCGACGGCGATCTCGCTCGGCACGTACGCGGGCGGGTGGCGCATCATGCGCACGCTGGGCCGCAAGATCATCGAGCTCGACCCGGCACGCGGCTTCGTCGCCGAGTCCGTGGCGTCGCTCGTGCTCTACGCCAACGCGTTCATCTTCCACGCGCCCGTCTCGACGACCCACACGATCACGTCGGCGATCATGGGCGTCGGGGCGACGAAGCGGCTCTCGGCGGTCCGCTGGGGCGTCGCGAAGAACATCGGCATCGCCTGGGTGCTGACCATCCCCATGGCCGCCCTCGTGGCCGCGGTCATGTACTGGATCCTCAGCCCGATCCTCCTCTGACGCGACGCTCGCGACGTGTCAGGGTGATGGGTCACCGGGGTGGCCTGTCACCCTGACACGTTCGTCGGGTTCCGCGCGTGTCAGGGCGAGGGATCGCCGGGGTGATCTGTGCTCCTGACGCGTCGGCGGGATCCTGGCCGTGCACAGGCCCGTGCCGCAGCAGGGCCGTCCACAGGCAGGTCGCCGTGCCCGACGGCGCCGCCCCCTCGCCGACCAGGCTCGCCTCATGACCGGTTCCCGCGACGTCGTCCACGTGCCCGGCTTCTCCCGCCTCGTCGCTGCCCAGGCGTCCGTCGCCACCCGTTCCCAGCTGCGTGCGCTCGGCATCACGTCGCGGCACGTCACGACCCAGCTCGCGGCGCGACGCTGGACCGCGGTCTCGAGCGACGTCGTCGTGCTGCACAACGGGCCGCCGACGGCGGAGACCGCGTTGTGGACCGCCGTCCTGTGCGCGCCCGCGCCAGTGGCGCTCGGGTCGTGGACCGGGCTCGCCCGGCACGGTCTCTCGGGCTGGTCACGGCCGGGCATCCACGTCGTCGTCGCCCGGGGCGCGACGGTGGTGCGGCGGCCGGGCGTCGTCGTGCACGAGTCGCGACGACCGGCGCCGGAGGACATCGTGCGCGTCGACCGGCTGCCCGTGCACCGGGTCGAGCGGTGCGCCGTCGACGCAGCCGCCTGGCAGACGTCACCGCGCACCGCCGTCGGGCTGCTCGCGGCCGTCGTGCAGCAGCGGCTGACGACGCCCGATCGCCTGCACGAGCAGCTCGACCGCGTCGGGAAGGTGCGTTTCCACCGGCTGATGCGCGCGAGCCTTGCGGACATTCGAGGCGGTGCCGACGCGCTGAGCGAGATCGACCTCGGGCGCCTGTGCCGCGCGCACGGGTTGCCCGAGCCGCTCCGGCAGGTACGTCGGCAGGACGCGCGCGGCCGCACGCGCTACCTCGACGCCGAGTGGCGCCTGCGTGACGGGCGGCGCCTCGTCGTGGAGGTCGACGGAGTCGGGCACATGGAGGTGGGCCGCTGGTACGACGACCTCCTGCGCGACGCCGAGCTCGGGCACGACGACCGCACGACGGCGATCAGGCTGCCGGCATCGGCCCTGCGGATCGAGCCGCTGCGCGTCGTCGCGATCCTGGCGCGGCACCTTCTCTCGTGAGAACCGCGTGACCTGTCAGGGCCACAGGTCACCAGAGTGGTTTGTGGTCCTGACACGTGGGCGATGCTCCGGACGTGTCAGGGCGAGGGATCACCCCGGTGACCTGTGGCCCTGACAGGTCAGTGCAGGGGCGGCGCGACCTTCTCCGCCGCGACGACGCGCGGCCCCTTCGACGTGTGGGCGACGTGCGCGACGATGATCTCGCCCGGCTCCAGGTAGGGGTCCTGCGTCGGGAGCGCGTTCGCGACGGCGCGGCGCGAGTGCTGGCCCAGCACGTCGAGGACGGTCGGCAGCACCGGCCGGTGCGTGCACAGCACCGTCGACCGCTCGGTCTCGAGCAGCTCGCGCACGGTCCGGGCGACCCGCCCCGGGGAGCGCTCGTGCTGCGCCTCGCTGAGGTGCTCGCTGCTGACCGTCTCGAGGCGCGCGGCGTCGGCGTACGGCGCGATGGTCTGCGCGCAGCGGTCCCACCGGCTCGTGACGACCGCCTCGACGCCGTAGGCCGCGAGCACCGGGACGAGCGCCATCGCCTGCGCGTGCCCGGCGGGTGTGAGCGGACGGTCCCGCTCCTCGCCGTGCCACACCCCGCGCGTCACGGCCTTGCCGTGCCGGGCGATGACGACGACGTGGGTCGCGAGCCGACCCTCGTCCCGTTCGCGCACGAGCGCCTCGAGCGGTGTCCGGTCGGCGTAGCGCGTCAGCCGGCGCGCCGCGTCCTGGACCGGGAGCCAGGCGGCGGCGTCGATCTCCTGCGGCGAGACCGGGGGCACCGGCGCGCGTGCGGCGAGCGCGCCGGCGTCCCGTGTGCGCGACGCGCGGCGTGCGGCCCAGTAGTGGACCCGCTTCACGCGCCCCTCGGGCGTGAGGTACTGCAGCCCCGGCAGCGGCACGCCCAGCACCACGGCCTTACCTGTCTCCTCGGCCACCTCACGCGCGGCGGCAGCCTGGAAGGTCTCGCCCGGGTCGAGCTTGCCCTTGGGCCAGGACCAGTCGTCGTAGCGCGGGCGGTGCACGAGCCGGACCTGCAGCTCGCCGTCGTGCACGCGCCACACGAGCGCGCCGGCGGACTCGATGACGGGGGCGTGCTCGACGTGCGTCGGACCGAGGGCGGGGCGCAGCGGGACGCCCGGTTGCAGCGCGGAGGGCGGGACTCCCATCCGCGGCTCACCGCCTCCCGGCGAGACGGCGGCGCTGGCGGCTCACGAGGCTCGCCTGCAGGTCGACGAGCGGCGTGCCGTCGGGACCGGCGTCGGGACGGTGCCACGTCCCGTCCGCGTCGAGGTGCCACGAGGCCGTCGTGTCGGCCGTCGACGTGTCCAGGAGGTCGAGGAGCTCGCGCACCTGGTCGGTGTCGGTGATGCGCACGAGCGCCTCGACCCGCCGGTCGAGGTTGCGGTGCATGAGGTCGGCGGAACCGATGAAGACCTCCGGGCCGCTCTCGGGCCCTTCGCCGATGGCCGGGCCCGCGGAGTTCGCGAACGCGAAGATGCGCGAGTGCTCGAGGAACCGGCCGAGGATCGACCGGACGCGGATGTTCTCCGACAGCCCCGGGACGCCGGGCCGGACCGCGCAGATCCCGCGCACGACGAGGTCGACCTTCACGCCCGCCTGGGACGCCCGGTAGAGCGCGTCGATCGTGGCCTCGTCGACGACGGAGTTCACCTTGATCGTGACCCAGGCGTCGTGGCCCTCGCGCGCCGCCGCCGACTCGCGCTCGATGCGCTCCACCAGACCCGTGCGCACCGTGCGGGGCGCCACGAGGAGCCGGTGGAACCGGGACTGCGGCGCGTAGCCCGAGAGCTGGTTGAACAGGCGCGTGAGGTCCTGCCCGACGTCGGGGTCGCACGTCAGCAGGCCGTGGTCGGTGTACAGCCGCGCGGTCTTCGGGTGGTAGTTGCCCGTCCCGACGTGGCAGTACCGGCGCAGGCCGTCCGACTCCTGCCGGACGACGAGCGACAGCTTGCAGTGGGTCTTGAGCCCGACGATCCCGTAGACGACGTGCACGCCCGCCTGCTCGAGCTTGCGGGCCCACGAGATGTTCGCCTCCTCGTCGAAGCGCGCCTTGATCTCGACGAGGGCGAGCACCTGCTTGCCCGCGTCGGCGGCGTCGATGAGCGCGTCGACGATGGGGGAGTCGCCCGACGTGCGGTACAGCGTCTGCTTGATCGCGAGGACCTTCGGGTCGGCGGCGGCCTGCTCGAGGAACGTCTGCACCGACGTCGAGAACGAGTCGTACGGGTGGTGCAGCAGCACGTCGCGCTCGCGGATCGCGGCGAACACGTCGGTCGGCGACGCGCTCTCCACCTCGGCGAGCACGCGGTGCGTCGTCGGGACGAAGGGAGGGAAGTGCAGGTCCGCACGGTCGAGGTCCGCGAGGAGGTTGAGGCCCGTGAGGTCGAGAGGCTCGGGGAGCTCGTACACCTCCTCCTCGACGACGCCGAGCTCGCGCACCAGCAGCGCGCGGATGCGCGGGCTGATGCCGTGCGTGAGCTCGAGCCGCACGGGCGGGCCGAAGCGGCGGCGCAGCAGCTCCTTCTCCATGGCCTGCAGGAGGTTCTCGGCGTCGTCCTCCTCGACCTCGACGTCCTCGTTGCGCGTGACCCGGAACGTGTGGTGCTCGCGCACCTCCATGCCCGGGAAGAGGTGGTCGAGGTGCTGCGCGATGACCTCCTCGATCGGCACGAACGACGTGGGTCCGCGGTCGGCCGCACCCGTCTGCGACGTCGGCGCCGACGGGCGCCCCCGCGCGTCGACCGCGATGAACCGCGGCAGCAGCGGCGGCACCTTGACGCGGGCGAAGTGCTCCTTGCCGGTCGTCGGGTTCGCGACGACCACCGCGAGGTTGAGCGACAGGCCCGAGATGTACGGGAACGGGTGCGCCGGGTCCACGGCGAGCGGCGTGAGGACGGGGAAGATCTGCTTGCGGAAGTACTTGTGCAGACGCTCCTGCTCACGTGTCTCCAGCTCGTCCCAGTGCACCAGCGTGATGCCCTCCGCGGCGAGCGCGGGCTGCACGTCGTCGGCGAAGACGCTCGCGTGCCGCGCCATGAGCTCGTGCGAGCGCTCGCTGATCGCGTCGAGCACCTGCCGCGGCGAGAGCCCCGACGCCGCCGTGACCGCGATACCCGTCGCCATGCGGCGCTTCAGGCCTGCGACGCGCACCATGAAGAACTCGTCCAGGTTCGACGCGAAGATCGCGAGGAAGCGCACGCGCTCCAGGAGCGGCTGCCGCGGGTCCTCCGCGAGCTCGAGCACGCGACGGTTGAACGCGAGCCAGCTCAGCTCACGGTCCGCGAAGCGGTCGTCGGGCAGCGGCTCGGCGCCCGGGGCGACCGTGATCTCGATCTCCGGCTCCTCGGCGATGTGCTCGGCGATGTGCGCCGCGAGATCCGGGTCGAGCGCGCGCTGGGTGGACGTGTCGGTCATGGGTTCATGGTGGCACCAGTTGGTGAACGACGCGTGACGCGGGTCACCGACCGGTCGGCCCCGCCGGCGTCGCAACGGCGGCGTACTGCACGTCGGCCGTGCGTCGTACGAAGCCCGCCCGCTCGTAGGTCCGGACGGCGGGCGTGTTGTCGCCGTCCACGTAGAGGAACACCTCCTGCACGCCCGCGCGGGCCAGATGGGCGATCCCGACGGCGGTCAGCACCGTGCCGAGCCCGCGCCCCTGGGCGTCGGGGTCCACGCCGACGACGTAGATCTCGCCCTCGGGGTGCGGCGCGCCCGCCGGGGCGCCGGAGGTCACGGGGATCTTCGTCCAGACGAACCCAAGCGGCGCGCCGTCCTTCTCCTCCTCGAGGAGATACAGCCCTCCCGCGTCGAACCAGTCCTCTCGCGTCCGGGCGCGCAGGTCCTCGACGGTGAGGCGTCCCTGCTCGGGGTGCTGCGCGAAGGCGCGCGCGTTGGTCCGGACCCACGCCGCGTCGTCGGCCCCCGGCACGAACGGGCGCAGCCGCAGGCCCGGCGGCACGGCGGGGAACGGGTGCTCATCAGGCCCGCCCAGCGGGCGGACGAGCACGAGGAGCTCGCGCACGGGCACGAGACCCGAGCGCGCCGCGAGCGACCGGGCGGCGGGCAGGTCCCCGTGTGCCCAGACGTGCAGCGGGGCGGCCGGTCCGCCGTGGACGACGTCGGACGGGGCGCCGTCGCGAGGCTCCTGCGCGCGGGCCGTCGCGCTCGCCAGCAGGTGGAAGCCGAGCCCGTGGCGGCGGTGCTCCGGCCGGACGACCAGCTCGGCGCTGGGGACGGGCCCGCGCCGGTCCACCTGGGCGTAGCCGGCGAGGCTCCCGCGCCACCAGGAGAGCAGGTGCACGACGCCGTCGTCCGCCTCGCGCAGGTTGAGCAGCGGCTGCTCCGAGAGCGGGGCGACGCCGTCGGCCCGCTCGGCCGCAGCGGCGAGCTCGTGGACCTGCGTGATCTCGACGTCGTCGATCAGCGGTCCGGCGTGCCAGAGGATCGAGGTCTCCACGGGCCCATCCTCCCCTGGCCTCGCCCGGCGAGCGACGTCGGAGCCCGCCCGCGTGGCAGGACGTCGACGATCGGTGGCAGTCCGGCTCCTGGTCGCGCGGCCGGGCGAGCGCCTAGGGTCGGGGCGTGACCAGCCTCGACCTCGCCCGCACGCAGCGCCGGACCGTCGCGACCCTCGCCGCGAGCCAGGTGCTCGCCGGCGTCGGCGTGGCGACGGGCATCGCGGTGAGCTCGCTCATCGCGTCCGAGCTCTCCGGGTCCGACGCCGTGGCCGGCCTCACGCAGACCGCGGCCGTCGTGGGTGCGGCGGCCGTGGCGCTGCCCCTCGCCCGCCTCGCCGCGCGACACGGCCGACGGCGCTCGCTCACCACGGGCTTCGCGCTCGCCGCGGTCGGGGCCGTCGGGGCCGCGGTCTCGACGTGGCTCGGGTCGTGGCCGGCGCTCGTCGTCGCGATGGTCCTGTTCGGCGCGGGCTCCGCGGCCGGGCTCGCGTCGCGGTTCGCCGCGACCGACCTCGCGACACCGGAGCGCCGGGCGACAGACCTGTCGGTCGTGGTGTGGGCGACGACGATCGGCTCCGTCCTCGGGCCGACGCTCGGAGGGCTCGCCGACCGGGTCGGCTCGGGTGCCGCGACGACGTCGGACCACGCGGGGCACGGCGCCGCGGAGGGAGCGGTCGGGGCCGGGCCGACCGCCGCACCCTACGTCCTCGCCGCCGTCGCGTTCGTCGCCGCGGCGCTCGTCGTGTGGGTGTGGCTGCGTCCCGACCCGCTGCACGTCGCTGCAGCGGTCCGCGCGCCGTCGGGCACCCTGGCGCCGGCGGGGGCTGCGCCGCCGGCGGGAACTGCGGCGGCGCCCGCGCCCGGGACGGCAGCAGGGCCGGCGACGGGTCGCGCGCCGGGTGGGATCCGGGCCGGGTGGGACGTGGTGCGCTCGTCGGGAGCGGCCCGGCTCGCGCTCGGCGCGATCGTGACCAGCCACCTCGTGATGGTCGGGCTCATGTCGATGACTCCCGTGCACATGAACCACGGCGGGGCGACGCTCCAGGTCGTCGGGCTCGTCATCAGCGCCCACATCGCCGGGATGTACGCGCTCAGCCCGGTGATCGGGTGGCTCGCCGACCGGGTCGGCCACGCGCGCGTCCTGGTGGTCGGCGGCGTCGTGCTGCTCGCGGCGGCCGTCGTCGTGGCGGGCGCGCCGAGCGACGACTCGGCGCGGCTGACCGTCGGGCTCGTGCTGCTGGGGATCGGGTGGTCGTGCGGGCTCGTCGCCGGCTCGGCGCTGCTCGTGGACGCGACGCCCGCGTCGGCGCGCACCGCCGTGCAGGGTGTCTCCGACCTCTCGATGAACGCCGGGGGTGCCGTCGGCGGGCTCCTCGCGGGCGGGGTGATCGCGCTGTGGTCGTACTCGGCGCTCGCGTGGGGAGCCGCGGCGCTCCTCGTGGCGTTCCTCGTCGTCGCCGTGCCCGCCGCGCTGCGGCTCGGCCGGCTGCCGCGGTCCGGCGACGTCGGGCGGCGCTGAGGCCGACGACCGTTCGGCAGGCAGTGCGGTGCCCGGTGCCCGGTGCCCGGAGCCCGGTGCCCGGTGCTCGTGGTCGGCGGCTCGTGCTGTCGATCGGTGCGCCGGGTGCCGAACGGTCGCGCTCAGGTCCAGTGCGACGGGCGGTCGAGCACGGCCGGGAGCCGGGTCGTGGCGTCGCCCTGCGCCGCGCCGATCTGGGCCGGGAGCAGGAAGAGCGCGTGCGCGAGGTCGGCACCGCGCAGGTCCGCGCCGCGCAGGTCGGCGCCGAGCAGGTCGACGGCGGTGAGGTCGGCACCGCGGAGGTCGGCGCCGAGGAGCAGAGCGCCCCGCAGGTCGGACGCGGTGAGGTCGAGGCCGCGGAGCCGGGCCCCGACGAGGTCCGCCCCGGGCCGCAGCCGACGACGCCCGGTCGCCGACGGCGGGGACGTGGCGGGTGCGGCGTCGCTGGCTGCGCCGGCTGCCGTCCGCACGAGCGCGCTCGCCCGGTCGATCACCGGGCCGACCGCCCGGCGTACCGCGCCGACGTCGAGCGCGAGCAGGTCGGCCGGGGGGAGGCCCGCGAGAGGTGCGGCCTCGTCGAGGGCCGTGCGGGCGTCGTCGTGCACGGGTGCCGCGTCGGGATGGGCCAGGACCTCGCTGAGGTACCAGAGGAGCTCGTGGACCTGGGTCGCGACCGGGAGCGCGGCGAACGCGTCGTGCGCGGCTGTGGGACCATCGCGCCACGTCGCGCCGTCGTGCGCGGCGCGGACGGACGCCGTGACGCGCTGCCCGGCGCCGAGGCAGTCGTACGCGGTGCACCCGGGGAAGCCCGACGACCGGAGCCGGGCGTGGATCCCGCAGCCGAAGTCGTCGCGGAGGTTCGGGCACGGCGTCCCGGCGGGCTTGTCGA
This sequence comes from Cellulosimicrobium sp. BMG9.23, assembly GCF_059159985.1. NCBI lineage: Bacteria > Bacillati > Actinomycetota > Actinomycetes > Micrococcales > Promicromonosporaceae > Cellulosimicrobium > Cellulosimicrobium sp. BMG9.23. The sequence continues at coordinate 85,943 of NZ_JBZGBZ010000002.1, read as the reverse complement.
TCGCGAAGTCCGCCGACCGCGTGAGCGTCAGCGCGACGCAGCACAGGCCCGTGCAGCGCGAGCAGTCGGTGCGCAGGTCGAGCTGCTCGAGCAGGAGGGCGCGGTCGGGGGTGGCCACCTCGTGAGGGTAGTCCGAACGTGCCGAACCCCGGGTTGTGCGGCGATCACGGCGATGATCGGCGCACAACCCGGGGTTCGGCAGGGCCGGGCGCGGTCAGCTCGAGGTGCAGGCGACCTCGGGTGCCGCGCTCGGTGCCGTGCCCGTGCCGATGAACCCGGCCGTGGCCGAGCCGCCCGCGGCGAGCGAGCCGTTCCAGGCGGCGTTCGTCACCTGCTCGCCCGTCGCCCCCGTGCTGTGCACGCCGCCCCAGAGCTGGGCCACGGTGGCACCGGCCGGGAGGGCGAACGTCGCGGTCCAGTCACCGATCGCCTCGTCGCCGGCCGTCACGACGAGCTCGCCCTGCCAGCCGCCGGGCCACGAGTTCGCGACCCGCAGCGTCGCGGTGCACACGTCGTCGGTGGGCGGGTCCGTCGGGCCGTCTCCGTCGAACCACGACGCCTCGACGGCCGTCTCGCGCAGGCCCTGCGGCCCGTCGATGATGCGCGTCCCCCACGCGCTCGGGTTCGCCGGGTCGAAGCCCAGGACCATGTCGAGGTACGGGTCGGTGTTGCCGCTCCACGACCACGCGAGCCACCCCAGGTCGAGACGGGCCGCCTCGGCGAGGACGACGTCCTCGTCCACGTCGGACGACGTCTGCTTCCACCCGAACTCGCCGACCATGATCGGCAGCCCGGCGTCCACGAAGTGCTCGAGGTAGCCCGTGATCGTCGCGGGGTCCGCGTACACGCCGTACATGTGGATGGAGAAGATCGTGTTCGCGTCGGGGTCGGCCGCGAACACGCCGGCGGCCTCCGCGCGCATGACGTTGGTCCAGTCCTGGCCCCAGTTCGGGGCGTCGACGACGATCGCGTGCTCGTACCCGATGGTGCGCAGGCGCTGGATCGCGGCCGACGTCTCGGGCGCCCACCGCTGGTTCACCGTCGCGTCGTTGCCGAACGGCTCGTTGCCGATGTTGACCATGACGAAGTCCTCGGTCCCGGCGAGCGTCGGGTAGAGGTCCTCCCAGTAGTCGACGGCCTGGTCGAGGGTCGAGGCCGCAGGGGCGAACTCGTCGCCGTAGCCCGTCGTGTCGTGCACCTCGAAGATGCACACGAGGCGGTTCTCCTCGCACAGGTCGACGAGGTGAGCGACGTCCTCGGGGCCGTTGCGCGTCCACTGCACCCCGTTCGAGAGCACGACGCGCACCGAGTTCGCGCCGGCGGCCTTGATGTCGGCGAACGAGTCGGTGGTGTGGGTGTACCAGGTGTGCGCGTGGTTGACGCCGCGCAGCACGAGGTCCGTGCCGTCGGCCTCGGCGATCCGCCCGTCGACCACGTGGATGCCGGGCGGCACGTCGGCCTCCGTCTCGGCGGCGGACGCGGCGTGAGCGGTCGCGACGAGGGCCGTCGCGCCGAGCAGCGCTGCGGTGGCCAGCCCCGCCACGAGCGGGGCGAGGCGCCCCTGGCCAGGTGGGCGCACGGCGTCGGCGTCGGGAAGTGGTGCGGAGCGGCTCATCGGACGTCCTCGTCTCTGTCGGTGTCGGCACCCACGGGCGTGCGTGCGCTGTCATCGTGAGACGAGCGCGCGCCGTCGGGCAGGGAGCGAACCGTTTAGGCGAGCCGGGACCGTTGGAACCACGCGGCGAGCACGACACCACCCGCTGCCGAGCACGACCCGAGGGTCGCCATCCAGCGGATGACGACCCTCAGGTCGGGATCGGCGCGAGGCCGGTCAGTCCTCCGACGACTGCGGCTTCTGCAGGCCCGTCGCGATGAGGTCCATGACCGACGAGTCCGCGAGCGTCGTCGCGTCGCCGACGGCCCGGTTCTCCGCGACGTCGCGCAGGAGGCGGCGCATGATCTTGCCGGACCGGGTCTTGGGCAGCTCGGCGACGACGAGGATCTTCTTCGGCTTGGCGATCGGGCCGATCTCCTTCGCCACGTGGTTGCGCAGCTCGGTCTGCACGGCGGCGGCACCCTCCGCGTCGGCGGCCCGGTCCGCGTGCTCGCCGCGCAGGATGACGAACGCGACGACGGCCTGGCCCGTGAGGTCGTCGGCCGCACCCACGACGGCGGCCTCGGCGACGATGGGGTTCGACACGAGCGCCGACTCGATCTCCGTGGTCGACAGGCGGTGACCGGACACGTTCATGACGTCGTCCACGCGGCCGAGCAGCCAGATGTCGCCGTCCTCGTCCTTCTTGGCGCCGTCGCCCGCGAAGTAGATGCCGGGGAACCGCGACCAGTAGGTGTCCTTGAACCGCTCGAGGTCGCCCCAGATGCCGCGCAGCATCGACGGCCACGGCTCGGACAGCACGAGGTAGCCGCCGCCACCGTTCGGCACCTCGTGCGCCTCGTCGTCGACGACGGTCGCGGAGATCCCGGGCAGCGGCACCTGCGCGGAGCCGGGCTTGGCGGCCGTGACGCCGGGCAGCGGCGAGATCATGATCGCGCCGGTCTCGGTCTGCCACCACGTGTCGACGATGGGGGTGCGGTCACCGCCGATCACGCGGCGGTACCACATCCACGCCTCGGGGTTGATGGGCTCGCCCACCGACCCGAGCACGCGCAGCGACGACAGGTCGAACTTCGCGGGGATCTCGGAGCCCCACTTCATGCACGCGCGGATCGCCGTGGGCGCGGTGTACAGGATGGACACCTTGTACTTCTCGACGAGCTCCCACCATCGGCCCTGGTGCGGGGTGTCGGGCGTACCCTCGTAGATGACCTGGGTCGCGCCGTTGAGCAGCGGCCCGTACACGACGTACGAGTGCCCGGTGACCCAGCCGACGTCGGCGGTGCACCAGTAGACGTCCGTCTCCGGCTTGAGGTCGAAGACGTTCTTGTGCGTGAACGCCGTCTGCGCGAGGTAGCCGCCGGTCGTGTGGAGGATGCCCTTCGGCTTCCCGGTGGTGCCGGACGTGTAGAGGATGAACAGCGGGTGCTCGGCCTCGACCCACACGGGCTCGTGCGTCGTGTCGGCGGACTCGAGCGCGTCGTGCCACCAGACGTCGCGGCCCTCGGTCCACGCGGTGTCCTGGCCGGTGCGACGCACGACGAGCACGTGCTGGACGCTCGTGGCGGGAGCGCCCTCCTTGGGCGCGAGCGCCTCGTCCACCGCGGGCTTGAGGGCCGAGGCGGCCCCGCGCCGGTAGCCGCCGTCGGCCGTGATGACGAGCGTCGCCTCGGCGTCGGCGATGCGGCTGCGCAGCGCGTCGGCGGAGAACCCGCCGAACACGACGGAGTGCGGCGCACCGATCCGCGCGCACGCGAGCATCGCGACGACGGCCTCCACGACCATCGGGAGGTAGATCACCACGCGGTCGCCCGTCGAGACGCCCAGCGCCGCGAGGGCGTTGGCTGCGCGCGACACCTCGCGCTGGAGCTCGGCGTACGTCACCGTGCGCGTGTCGCCCGGCTCACCCTCGAAGTGGAGCGCGACGCGGTCGCCGAGGCCCGCCTCGACGTGCCGGTCGACCGCGTTGTACGCGGCGTTGAGCGTGCCGTCGGCGAACCAGCGCGCGACGGGCGCCTGCGACCAGTCCAGCGTCTCGGTGAACGGCGTGCGCCACGTGACGAGGTCCCGCGCCTGCTCCGCCCAGAACGCGAGCCGGTCGGCGGCTGCCTCCGCGTAGATCCCGGGCTGCGCGTTCGCCTGCGCGGCGAGCTCAGGGCTCGGGGGGAAGCTCCGGGTCTCGTGGAGGAGGTTCTCCAGGCTGGGGCTGGCGCCCGTCGCCGCGGTGGTGGACTCGTTCTCTGGCACGCTGACCTCCGGTGCGCATCGACTCTGGTGCGGCGTCCCGCACGGCCACCGGGTCGACGGCGGACGGCGCGAGGCGGCCGGACGCCCGCGCTGGCGGGCCCCGACCTTCGGGAGTCTAGACCCCCGCCGGTGAGCGTGGTCACACGTGACCACTATTTGGCGAGGTCGCTCGCAAATCCCCGCTGAACCCTGCCACCGCCCTGCCCGGGGAGTCGGACGACCGTCCCTTCGTCCCGCTCCGGCCGTCCCGTCTCGTCCCGGGTCAGCGCACCCGGCGCTGCCGCACGGCCTCGTAGAGCACGACCGTCGTGGCGCTCGCGGCGTTGAGCGAGCTCGCCGAGCCGGCCATGGGGATGCTCACCATGACGTCGCACGCCTCGCGCCAGCCGGCGCTCAGACCGGTCGTCTCGTTCCCGGTGAGCAGCAGGGTCGGCCCGGTGAGGTCGTGGTCCGCGAGCTCGACGTCGCCGTCCTCGTCGGTGCCGACGAGCGTGAGCGGGTGCCCCGCGTCGCGCTGCGTCGCGACCCAGTCGAGCACCTCGCGGCCCGACGGGACGCGGACCGTGGGGACGGAGAACAGGGACCCGGTGCTCGCGCGCAGCGCACGCGGGTCGTACGGGTCGGCGGCGTGACCCGCGACGATCAGACCGGTCCCGCCGAACGCGTCCAGCGAGCGCGCGACCGTCCCGACGTTCCCAGGGCTCGTCGGGCGGTCGAGCACGACCCCGAGGAAGGCGGTGCCGTCCGTGCCGTCCGTGCCGTCCGTGCCGTCCGTACCGTCCGTACCGTCCGTGCCCGCCGTGCCGACCCGGATCCGCGCGAGGTCGTCCGGCGGCATCTCGACGACGGCGAGCAGCTCGGGCGCGTCGTCGTCCTTGCCGCCGAGCTCGCGCATCAGCGGTGTCGACACCGCGAAGGTGTGCGCACGGACGCGGTCGAGCATCCCGTGCGCCCACGTCGACAGCGACCGGTCGGCGTCGACGAGCCAGGTGCGGACCGTCCACCCGGACTCGACGGCGACCGTGATCGGGCGCACGCCCTGGACGACCATCTCGCCCGCGCGGTGCCGCTTGGTCCGGTTGGTGAGCAGCGCCTCCCACTGCTGGAAGGCGGCGTTGCGGGTCGTCACGCGCTGCATCGTCAGGCCTCCGTGGCGGTGGTCGGGACCGTGGTGGAGGACGGGCCGGAAGGTGGGACGACGCGCGGGACGACGCCGGTCAGGGCGGCCGGCTCGGTGCCGTCCCCCTCCCGTGCGGCCCGTTCGACGGCTGCGGCGACGAGCGTGGTCACCTCGGGGTTGAAGACGCTCGGGATGATGTACGTCGGGTTGAGCTGGTCCTCGTGGATGGCCGACGCGAGCGCGCGCGCCGCCGCGAGCAGCATGCGGTCGGTGATGACGTGCGACTGCGCGTCGAGCAGCCCGCGGAACACGCCGGGGAACGCGAGGACGTTGTTGATCTGGTTCGCGAAGTCCGAGCGTCCCGTCCCGACGATCGCCGCGTGCTTCGCGGCCTCGACGGGGTCGACCTCGGGGCGCGGGTTCGCCATCGCGAAGACGATCGCGTCGGGGGCCATGCGGGCGACGTCGTCGCCCGTGATGACGTCGGGCGCGGAGACGCCGACGAACACGTCGGCGTCCACGACGGCCTCGCGCAGCGTCCCGGTGACGTGCCGCGGGTTGGTGTTGACGGCGGTCCACGCGAGCGACGGCGACAGCCCGGGCCGGCCCGGGTGGACGACGCCCTCCACGTCGGCGACCACGACGTCATGGGCCCCCGCCGCGAGGAGCAGCTTGAGCACCGCCGTGCCTGCCGCGCCCGCCCCCGACAGCACGATCCGCACGTCGGGCAGCGACTTGCCCACGACCTTGAGCGCGTTCGTCAGGGCGGCGAGCGCGACGATCGCCGTCCCGTGCTGGTCGTCGTGGAACACCGGGATGTCCAGCTCGGCGCGCAGTCGCGCCTCGATCTCGAAGCACCGCGGCGCCGAGATGTCCTCGAGGTTGATGCCCGCGAACACGGGCGCGATGGCCTTGACGGAGCGCACGATCTCGTCGACGTCGGTCGTGTCGAGCGCGATGGGGAACGCGTCGATGTCCGCGAACCGCTTGAACAGCGCAGCCTTGCCCTCCATGACCGGCAGCGAAGCGAGCGGGCCGATGTCGCCGAGCCCGAGGACCGCCGACCCGTCGGTGACCACCGCGACGGTGTTGCGCTTGATCGTGAGGCGGCGCGCGTCGTCGGGCTTGGCCGCGATGGCCTCGCACACGCGCGCGACGCCCGGTGTGTAGATCATCGACAGGTCGTCGCGGTTGCGGATCGGCACCTTGGATTCGATCTTCAGCTTGCCGCCGAGGTGGAGCAGGAACGTGCGGTCCGAGACCCGCTCGACGTCCACGCCGGGCAGGCCGCGCAGCGCGGCGACGATCTCGCCCGCGTGCTCCTCGCCGCGCGTGGCGACGGTGACGTCGACCGTGATGCGCTCGTGGCCCGACGCCGTGACGTCGAGCGCCGAGACGATGCCACCCGTGTGCTCGATCGCCGTCGTCAGCTCGCTCACGGCCGTGGGTCGCGCCTCGACCTGCAGGCGGACGGTGATGGAGGAGGACACGCTCGGCGCAGAGGTCATGAGGACCAGTATCGGCCCAGGACCGGGCCGCTGTCGGGCGGCCGTCGGGTCCGGGCACGACGACGGCGCCCTCTCGGGCGCCGTCCCGCCAGCATCTCGGCGGCTATCAAGGCGTGCTCGGTTCGTAGCCGCTGCAACGGCTTCGGGGGGCCACCATGGCCGTCCCGCCCGGTCAGCGAGTCCTCCGCGTGGACTACCTGCGCGTGGGTACCTCCGCGATGCTGTTGTCCTCCATGAGAGCCCCGGCAGGGCCGGCCCGCAAGCCCGTCGGCAGACCCTCACAGCGTGTTCTACCCGTGTTCGAGCCCGCCTCGCGAGGTTGGTCCGGGACGTCCCGGTGAGGGCTGTGGCGGCCGCTGGTCGCGTCGCCGACGGCGCACCGCCCGCCAGACGAGCCAGCCCACCACCGCGAGGGCGACGAGGCCCGCGGCGGCGAGCGCCGGCGTCCTCGGGGAGAGGTGGGAGCGCAGCGCGACCGGCTTGGTGAACGCCAGGACGCCCCAGCCGTGCTCCGCGGCCAGGCGGCGCAGGGCCCGGTCGGGGTTCACGACGGACGCGTGGCCCACCTCCGCGAGCATCGGCGCGTCGGTGACGGAGTCGGAGTAGGCGTAGCTCGCGCCGAGGTCGTAGCCCTCGCGCTCGGCGAGGTCGCGGATCGCGGCGGCCTTGTTCTCGCCGTACGCGTAGAAGTCGATCCCGCCCGTGTAGCGGCCGTCCTCGATCGCCATGCGCGACGAGATGGCGTGGTCGGCGCCCAGCACGGCGGCGATCGGCTCGACGACCTCGCTGCCGGACGCCGAGACGACGACGACGTCGTGCCCGTGCGCGTGGTGGGAGTCGATGAGCTCGACCGCCTCCGCGTACACGACGGGGTCGATGTGCTCGTGCAGCGTCTCCTCGACGATGCGCGAGACGGTCGCGACGTCCCAGCCCGTGACGAGGCTCGACAGGTGGGCGCGCATCCGCTCCGTCTGGTCGGCGTCCGCGCCGCCCACCATGAACAGGAAGTGCGCGTACGCGCTGCGCAGCACGTCGGCGCGGTTGATCAGGCCGCCCGCGAAGAACGGCCGGGAGAACGCCGCGGCCGACGACGTCGCGATGATCGTCTTGTCCAGGTCGAAGAACGCGGCGACGCGACCGTCGGTGCGCGGTGGCGAGGGGTCCGTCGGCGAGGTCACGCGGTGAGCCTAGCGGCGCGACGTGGCCGTCCACAGGCCCGGCGTGGCGGGATCCGTCCACAGACCGGGCCGAGCCGGTGGCGCGACCGCTCCGCGAGGGCCCACGGTGTGCGGGACAGGCCACGGCAGCGCCCCTCGGCAGGGGCGGCCGGGCGGGCGGGACGGGGACGGAGGGTACGTGGGCAGCACGGGCGGGGTGGTCGGGGTCGTCGCGGCACGCGGGGGAGCGGGAGCCAGCGTCGTCGCGGCGGCGCTCGCGCACGCCACCGCCCGACGTCGCGCGCCCGCATGCCTCGTCGACCTCGCCGGTGCGGGCGCCGGGCTCGACGTCCTGCTCGGTGTCGAGGACGAGCCCGGCGTGCGCTGGCCCGACCTGGTCGACGCGCGAGGCCGCCTCGACGGCGTCGACCTCCTCGACCGGCTGCCTCGTTGGTCCGACGTGGCGGTCGTCAGCGCGACGACCGGGGGCGTCGGCGCGCCCGAGAGCGTGGTGGACGTCGTCGCGGCGCTGGCCGAGGACGTCGTCCCGCGCGGCGGGCTCGTCGTGCTCGACGTCGGGCGCGCGATCCCCGGGCGTCCGGTCGGCGAGCTGCTCGCCGCGTGCGACGAGGTGCTCGTCGTGACGCCGCTCGACGTCCCCGCCGTCGGCGGAGCGGTCGCGATGGTCCCACGCCTCGCGGGCCGTCCGGCCGCGCTCGTCGTGCGGCATCCCGCGCCCGGACGGCTGTCCGCGGCGGAGGTCGCGCACGCGGTCGGGCTCGACGTCGCGGCGAGCCTTCGGTGGGACCGCCGGGTCGCGGCGGCGGTCGAGCGGGGTCACGGACCGTGCCCTCCGGGCGGGCCCGTCGAGCGCGCCGGCCGGGTGCTCGCCGCGCGCTACCTCGGGCCCGGGAGGCGGGCATGACGTCGTCCACGACCGGGGACCTGCTCGACGGCGTGCGGGACCGGCTCGCGCGCGCCGGTCGCGAGCCCGGTACTGACCGCACCGGGCGCGAGGGCACCGAGCGGGGCGGCACCGGGCACGACGACGCCCGGCTCGTCGACGCGCTCCGGGCCTCGGGCCGGGTGATCGGCTCCACGGCGCTGCGCGAGCTCACCCGCGCCGCGCGCGCGGAGCTCTACGGGGCCGGGCCGCTGCAGCACCTGCTCGAGGAGCCCGGGGTCACCGACGTCCTCGTCAACGGACCGGAAGACGTGTGGGTCGACCGGGGTGCGGGGCTCGAGCGCGTGCCGGTCTCGCTCGGTGGACCGGACGACGTGCGTGCCCTCGCCGCCCGGCTGGCCGCGGCCGGCGGCGGGCGGCTCGACGACGCGAGCCCCGTCGTCGACGCGAGGCTGCCCGACGGCACGCGCCTGCACGCCGTGGTCGCGCCCGTGTGCGCGGCGGGCGCGGTCATCTCGCTGCGCGTGCTGCGGCCGAGCGGGTTCGGCCTCCCCGAGCTCGTCGCGCACGGCACCGTCCCTCCCGCGTGGGAGCCTCTCCTGCGGGTGCTCGTCGCGCGGCGCGCCTCGGTGCTCGTGTCCGGTGGCACGGGCACCGGCAAGACGACGCTGCTGGCGGCCCTGCTCGCGCTCGTCCCGCACGACGAGCGCGTCGTGTGCGTCGAGGAGGCCCGCGAGCTCCTGCCCGACCACCCGCACGTCGTGCCGCTCACCGCCCGTCGACCGAACGTCGAGGGCGCCGGCGGCGTCGAGCTCGCGGACCTGGTGCGGGCCGCGCTGCGCATGCGGCCGGACCGGATCGTGCTCGGCGAGTGCCGCGGGGCCGAGGTCCGGGAGGTCCTCATGGCGCTGAACACGGGGCACGAGGGCGGTCTGGCGACGATCCACGCCAACGACGTCGGGGTGATCCCCGCACGGCTGGAGGCGCTCGCGGCGCTCGCCGGCATGGACCGCGCTGCGGTGGCGGCGCAGGCGGCGAGCGGCCTCGACGTCGTGCTGCACCTGCGGCGTGGTGGGGCCGAGGTCGCGCGCCGACGGTTCCTCGCCCAGGTCGGGCTGGTCCGCCAGGACGACCGGACCGGTCTGGTCGTCGACCTCGCCGCGTCGTGGGACGGCCGCCGTGACCCCCGACCGGGTCCTGCGTGGGACGAGCTGGTGCGGCGGTGGTCCGCGTGAGCGCGCGGCGTGCCCCGACGCGCGCCCTGCACAGCGGTGCCTGCGCGCGGCCTGTCGGCGTGGCATCCGCGCGGCCTGTCGGCGTGACGTCGGGGGCGTCGGGGTGACGGCCGCCGTGGGCCTGCTGGTCGCGCTCGCCGTGTGGTGCGTCCTCGACCCCGGGGGGCGCCGGGCGTCGGTGGCCGTGCGCGGCGACGTCGCGGGCGGGGCGCGGGGTGCGGGAGCCGGCGTGCGGGGCGGAGGCGAGCGGCTCCGCGAGGCGGGCCGGGACGCCCGGACGAGGAGCCGACGTCGGGACGGCCCGGCCGAGGCGGACGCCGTGCGCCTCGTCGTGACGCAGGTGGGTGCGCTGCTGCGCGCGGGCCAGCCGCCCGGGGCGGCGTGGGAGCGCACGACCGGCGTGCGGGTCGACCCGACCGGGACGCCGCGCGCAGCGGACCTCGCCCCGCACGTGGGCGGTGACGCCACGGCGCGGGCGGTGGTGGCGGCGTGCCGCCTCGCGGGCGACGTGGGGGCCCCGCTCGCCACCGTGCTGGACGAGGTGGCGGCGTCGATCGCCGCCGAGGCGGAGTCGCGCGCCGCGCGGGAGGCGGCGCTCGCCGGACCGCGCGCGACGACACGCGTGCTGCTCTGGCTGCCTGCCGTCGGCGTCCTGCTCGGCTACGTGCTCGGCGCGGACCCGGTCGCCACCGCGCTCGACGGGGGGATCGGGACGGTCGGCCTGCTCCTCGGCGTCCTGCTGCTCGCGGTGGGGCGTGCGTGGTCCGCGCGGCTGGTCGACCGGGCGCGCGTCGCGGGGGAGGAGCAGTGAGCACGCTCGTCCTGACGGTCTCCGGTTGCGTCCTCGTCGCGTCGTCGCCGTGGTGGCTCGCCCGCTCCGCGGCCGCGCGCAGGGCCGCCTGGCTCGCGGCGGCGTCACGCGGGGTCGGACGGGCCGGGGTCGGACGGCGCGAGGTCGGACGGCGTGGCTTCGGCCGGCGGGCGGACGACGCCGTCACAGGTCGACGGCCTGGGGCGGAGGGAGCGATCGAGACCGGCGTGCTCCTGGAGCTCCTCGCGGCGGCGGTGCGGGCGGGGGCGTCGGTCCCGCGGGCGCTCGACGCCGTAGGCGTCGCGGTCGGCGGGCCCGACGGCGCGTGCCTGCGCCGGGTGAGCGCCGCGCTCGTGCTCGGGTCGGCCTGGGACGGTGCGTGGGTCGACGTCCCCCGACGGCTCGACGTGGTGCGTCGTGCCCTGCGACCGGCCTGGCTGCACGGCGCGGGACCAGTCGGCTCGCTGCGGGCGGCGGGAGACGCGCTGCGGCAGGACCGCGTGGCGGCCGCACGGAGCGCCGCGGCCCGGCTCGGCGTGCACCTCGTCCTGCCGCTCGGTGCGTGCTTCCTGCCGGCGTTCGTCCTCGTGGGCCTCCTGCCGGTGCTGCTGTCGCTCGGGTCCGGCCTGCTCGGTGGCTGAGCCGCGACGTCAGGCCTGCTCGGTGGCCGAGCCACGACGTCACCCGCCGGCGACCTCCCGCCGACGACGCTCGAGATGGGCGCGTTCCGCGTCGTTGGCGCACCGCTCGATCGCGAGCTCGAGCGCGGCGACCGCGGCGTCGTGCTGTCCGGCACGCGCGAGGAGCTCCCCGCGCACGGCCAGGAGCCGGTGGTGGTGGGGCAACGCAGCGTCGAGGCCGTCGAGCAGGGCGAGCCCGGCCTCCGGACCCGAAGACTCGGCGACCGCGACGGCGCGCGCGAGGCGGACGACGGGCGAGCCGGTGTGCTCCTCGAGCACGGCGTAGTGCGCCGCGATCGCGGCCCAGTCGGTCGCTCCCGCGGTGCGCGCGACGGCATGCTCCGCGGCGACCCGCGCCTGGAGGTGGTAGTCCTGCGCGAGCCCGGCGGCGTCGTCGGGCACGGACGCGAGGACCGCGAGCCCGACGGCGATCTCGTCGGCGCGCCACCGAGAACGGTCCTGGTCCGCGAGCAGGACGAGCGAGCCGTCGGGGCCGGTCCGCGCGTCGCGGCGCGCGTGCTGCAGCACGAGGAGAGCGAGGAGGGCGCGGACGACGGGGCGGCCCGGGAGCAGCTCGTCGAGGAGGCGGACCAGGCGGATCGCCTCGCCCGCGAGCGCGACGCGGACCAGGTCTGGGCCGGTCCCGGGCGCGTAGCCGGCGGTGAAGACGAGGTACAGCACCGTCGCGACGACGTCGAGCCGTTCGTCGAGGTGCTCGGGCGCGGGCACCGCGAACGGGATGCCCGACGCCGCGAGCCGCTTCTTCGCGCGCGTGATGCGAGCCGCCATGGTCGCCTCGGGCACGAGGAACAGCCGCGCGATGTCGGGCACGCCGAGACCCGCGACGAACCGGAGCGTGAGCGCCGCGCGGGCCTCGGGGGCGAGCGCGGGGTGGGCGCACGCGAAGACGAGCCGCAGGCGCTCGTCGGCGACGTGCGCGCCCTCGTCCGGGTCGTCGCCCGGATCGGGCGACCCGGGCCGACCACGCTCCTCGACGACCATCAGGGGCTCCTTCCGGAGGGCGACCGCCTCCGCGCGGAGCCGGTCCAGGACCCGCCGGCCGGCCGCGGTGCGCAGCCAGCCGGCGGGGTTGGTGGGGACGCCGTCCGCAGGCCAGGTCCGGGCGGCTGCCGCGAACGCGTCGGCGAGCGCGTCCTCGGCCAGGTCCGGTCGCCGGTAGCGGGCCACGAGCGCGGCGAGGAGCCGGGCCCAGTGCTCGCGCCACGCCGCGGCGAGCGCGTCGTCCGCGGTGGGCGCGTCGTCGTCCCCGGTGTGCGCTGTCTCCTCCGGGCTCACAGGTCGTCGGTGTCCTCCACGACGGGACGGACCTCGACCGCGTAGCGCGGGAGGAGCGCCACGGCGTCCACGACGGCGTCGAGGTCGGGCAGGTCGACGACGTAGAAGCCGCCGACCTGCTCGACGACCTCGGCGTACGGGCCCTCGGTCACGACGACGGCATCGCCCTCGCGGCGGACGGTCGTCGCCGCCGAGACGGTGCTCAGCGCCTCGCCCGCGACGATCGCCCCGCGCTCGCGGACGGCCGCGGCGAAGGCGTCGTGGCGCCGTGCGTAGTCGTCGCGCTCGGCCGCCGTCGCTCGGGCCCAGACCTGCTCGTCCTCGTGGAGCAGGAGCATGAACCTCACGCGCCGACCTCGGCGACGTCGGCGCTCGCGTCGTGCCCGGCTGCGTGCTCCTCCTCGGACACCACGGGGCGGATCTCGAACGACTCGGGGCTGTCCGCGAACGCGGTGGCGAGCACGCGCACGAGGCCGTCGAGGTCCGAGGTCTCGACGACGTAGTACCCGCCGACCTGCTCGGCGAGCTCGGCGAAGGGTCCGTCGGTGACGAGCGCCTGGTCCGGTGTCGCCCCGGGCCGGACGACGCGCGCGGTGAACGTCTTGCGCAGCTCGCCCCCTCCGGTGACCTGGTGCCCTTCGGCCGCGGCGAGACGGGCGAACTCGTCGTGCCGTGCGTAGGTCGCCGCGCGCAGCTCGGGCGAGGGGTTCACCCACGCGCTCTCGTCGTCGTGGATGAGGATGACGTACTCGGTGCTCATGGTCGTCTCCTGACGTCGTGCCGCCGTCCGGTCGGCCCGGACGAAGGACCTCGGTCGAGGTCTCGTGACGTTGACGCGCGAGGCCGGCGCAGATCGACACCACTCTGGCAGAGATTGCGCAGCCGCTCCCGGCCGCTCCTGGGCCGGCACGGCGGCGCCTGGGGGAGTGCACCGGTCCTGGCCGTCCACAGGCCCGGCCGTCGGGTGTCCCGTCCACCGGGTGCCCGGCACCGGCTGCGCCGTGCTTCCCGCTCTCGCCAGAGTGTCCCGACCGCCCGCGACCGCGGGCCACGAGAAGGAGAGGGACATGACCAGGACGAGGACCGAGAGGTCGGCGGGACGCGTGACGGCGGAGGGTTCCGTGACGGGAGGTGCTCCGGCGACGGAGACCGCAGGGAGGGAGCGGTCGCGGGGGCCGGCAGCGACGGCCGGCCGCGTGCTCGCACGGCTCACGGGAGCCGACGGCGCGCACGACCGCGAGGCGGGTCTCGCGACCGCGGAGTACGCGATCGCGACCGTCGCGGCGGCCGGCTTCGCCGGGCTGCTGATCGTCGTGCTCAAGAGCGGCGAGGTGCGCGAGCTGCTGCTCGGCATCGTCCGCAGCGCGCTCTCGCTGGGCTGACCGTGCGACGAGAGCGATCACGGCTGACGGCTGCCTCTCGCGGCGTACGGCGACGCTTCGCCGCCCGCCGCGCACGGTGGCGACCCGCCACGGCCGCGCGGGAGCGCGGAGCCGTCACCGCCGAGCTCGCGGTCGCCCTGCCGGCGGTCGTGCTCGTCCTCGTCGCCGTGCTCACCCTCGCCGCGGCCGCGGGCGCCCAGATGCGCTCCGCGGACGCGGCGAGGGCGGGTGCGCGGGCGGCGGCGATCGGGGAGGACGACGTGACCGTGCGCTCGACCGCGCAGCACGTCGCGGGCGACGGCGCGCAGGTGACCGTCGTGCGCGGCGAGCCGTGGGTCGAGGTGACGGTGAGCAGCCCGGTCGTCGGGGGCTGGCTCTCGTCCGCGCCGCTGCGCGCGAGCGGGCACGCCGTCGCCCGGGTCGAACCATGACGCGGCACGCCGGGCGTGAGAAGCCCGTCGGCTCGGACCGCGGGGCCGACGACGAGCGCGGCGCAGGCACCGTCCTCGTGCTCGGGATCGTCGCCGGGCTGCTCGTCGTGGTCGTCGCGCTCGCCGGGCTCGCGCAGGCACAGGCGGCGCGTGGTCGGGCGCAGGCCGGAGCAGACCTCGCGGCGCTCGCGGCCGCGACCGCGCTGCGCGACGGCTGGGAGCCGTGCGGACGCGCGCGCGAGACGGCGGGCCGCAACGGCGTACGGGTCGTCGCGTGCACCGAGACGGGCGGGGGCGCCGTCCGCGTCGACGTCGTGTCGGGGCCGACGGTCTCGGTGCTCGGTGTCACGCTCGGCGAGGCCACCGCGGCGGCGCGCGCCGGCCCGGCTCCCGGGCGAGCCGGCGCGATCTGGGTAGCGTACGGAAGGTCCTCGCGCCCGGAGGCGGGCGTGGTCAACGATGATCTGGAGGCACCTCATGCACGTCCTGCCGCACCGCTGGCGCGTCGCGTCGGCCGCCGTCGCGACGCTCGCGCTCGCCGCCGTCACGACACCGAGCGTCGCCGCGCCCCGCGACGACCCGCCGGGTCGCGTCGCCGAGACCACGTTCACGCTCGACGCCGAGGTGCTCGACTCCGGCGAGCAGGTCACGGGCCTCACGATCGACGCGCACCGGCTGCGCGGGATCGACCCGGCGTCGCTGGGCACCGGCACGTTCACCGTGCGGGCCGTCGGCGCCTACCCGGACGGCGTCGACCGGGGTGGCCGGCCGCAGCAGGTGTACGACGTCGAGCGGACCGTCACCGGCGTGGAGCTGATCCGCGGGGGCGACATCCACCTGGAGCTCGCCTCCGGGTTCGGCACGCCCGGCGCGGACACGCTCACCTACCAGCCCGTGGGTGGGCGCAACGTACTGCTCGACCTGACGTACACGGTCGTGCAGAACGCCCCGATCGAGCTGCGCAACGGCCGCGACGTGACCATCCGCGGCTTCGCCCAGGGCGACCTCGTCGACCCGGAGGTCGACGCGTTCCGCTCCGGGGTGTCCGCCACGGGGCTCAACTACCGCCTGTTCACGCCGGACCGCCGCGGTGGCGGCGACCGTCCGCTCGTCGTCTGGCTGCACGGCAACGGCGAGGGCGGGCTGGGCGGCTACTACGACAACGAGCCGCCCCTGCGCGCCAACCGCGGCGCGCTCGGCTTCACGACGCCGGAGGCGCAGCAGGTCCTCGGCGGCGCCTACGTGCTCGTGCCGCAGGTCCCGGACACCTGGTACAACGCCGACGCGGCCGGGTACCAAGAGCGCCTGCGGGCCCTGATCGACGAGATCGCCGGCAGGTACAAGGTCGACACCGACCGCATCCACGTCACCGGAGCCTCGGCCGGCGGGTACATGGCGACCCGGCTCGTGGCCGCCTATCCGGACGACTTCGCCTCCCTCGCCGTCTCGGCGCCGGCGTACTACACGGGCGGCGCGTACCGCATCGACGCGGCCGAGATCGGCGCGCTCGCGGGCACCCCGACCTGGTTCGTCCACGCGCGCAACGACCCCACGGTCCCGTACGCGCAGACCAGCGTGTGGGCGCACGAGCTGCTGCCCGGCTCGATCCTGTCGCTGTACGACGACGTGACGTGGGACGGGGTGACCTATCCGGGGCACTGGTCGTGGATCTACCAGGCCCGCAACGCCCCGACCACGCCCGAGGGCCTCAGCCTCTGGGAGTGGACGGCGCAGCAGTCGCTCGACGGGTAGGAGCGCGGAGCCTCAGCCCGGCGCGTAGGCGAGGACGGCGTCGAGCAGCCGCACGGCGGCGTCCTTGTCGAGCGGCGCGTTGTACGACCCGCACTTGGGCGACTGGACGCACGCGGGGCACCCGTCGTGGCACGGGCACCGCACGATCGCGTCGCGCGTCGCGCGCAGCCACGTCGCGCCGAGCTCGTACCCGCGCTCGGCGAAGCCCGCGCCGCCGGGGTAGGCGTCGTAGACGAACACGGTCGCCTGCTCGGTGTCGACGTGCAGCGCCGTGGACACGCCGCCCAGGTCCCAGCGGTCGCACGTCGCGAGCAGGGGGAGCAGGCCGATCGACGCGTGCTCGGCGGCGTGCAGCGCTCCGGGCGCGGTGTCCGCGTCGACCCCGGCCTCCTCGAGCACGGACTCGGGCACGGTCCACCACACGGCCATGGTGGGCAGGGTGTGCTCGGGCAGGTCGAGGGGCTCGGTCCCGAGGATCTGCAGGTCGGGCAGGCGGCGGCGCTGGAAGCTGATGACCTGCGAGCTCACGTCGACCGGCCCGTACCCCCACCCGACCGGCCCCCACCGCCGCTCGACGACCTCGCGCCCCGCGGCCGCGTCGCCGGGGGCCGGTTCGTCGGCGATCGTGATCGACGTGACGGAGCGCGACCACGTGCCGAAGTCCACGTCGGTGCGGCGCACGAGCGCGACGCCGTCGGTCAGGTCGAGGTGCTCGACCACGTAGGTGGCGCCCTGGTGGACGTACACCGCGCCGTCGTGCACGGTCCCGTCTGCCGACGCCGCGTCCACCGTCCCGAGCAGCCGGCCGGTGCGCGCCTCGGCCACGCGCACCGGGGAGCCGCCGGACCCGCGCAGGTCCGTCATCCCCGCGGCGGGCTGCGCGTGCGTCCAGTACCAGCCCGAGGACCGGCGTCGCAGCGCGCCGCGCGCGACGAGCACGCCGAGGAGGTCGGTCACCGCGGCGGGATCCCCGAACGCCGGGAGGTCGTCCGAGCGGAGGGGGATCTCCGCGGCCGCCGCGCAAAGGTGCGGTGCGAGGACGTACGGGTTCGCGGGGTCGAACACCGTCGCCTCGAGCGGCGCGTCGAAGATCGCCTCGGGGTGGTGCACGAGGTACGTGTCGAGCGGGTCCTCGCGCGCGACGAACGCCACGAGCCCGTCCGCCCCGGCACGCCCCGCGCGACCGGCCTGCTGCCAGACGGACATGCGCGTCCCTGGCCAGCCCGCGACGAGCACGGCGTCGAGACCCGAGATGTCGACGCCGAGCTCGAGCGCGTTCGTCGTCGCGAGCGCCCGGACCGCGCCGGAGCGGACCGCGTCCTCGAGCTCGCGGCGCTCCTCGGGCAGGTAGCCGCCGCGGTACGCCGCGACGCGCCGCGCGAGGTCGGCGTCGACGGGGCGCAGGTAGTCCTGCGTCTGTGTCGCGACCGCCTCCGCCCCGCGTCGCGAGCGTGTGAACGCGAGCGTCCTGGCCCCCGCGAGGACGAGGTCCGCGAGCAGGTCGGCGGCCTCCGACGTCGCGCTGCGCCGCGGGTGCTCGGGCGCCTCCTGGACGGTGGTCGGGACCGTGGGCACTGCGGGGTCGTCGACGTGCTCCTCCTGCTGCGACCCGCCCGCCGCGCCGAAGCCCGCCACGACGGGCGGCTCCCAGAGCGCGAACGTCCGGCGCCCCGACGGGGACGTGTCGCCCGCGACCGTCACGACGTCCGACGGCTCCACGCCGACGAGCCGTGCCGCGCTCACCGCGGGGTCCGCCGTCGTCGCCGACGCCACGACGAACGTCGGCGCCGGGTCGCCCTCGCGCGCGTAGTGCGCGGCGAGACGGCGCAGCCGCCGCAGGACGAGCGACACGTGCGCGCCGAACACGCCGCGGTAGGCGTGCCCCTCGTCCACGACGACGTAGCGCAGGTCGCGCAGGAACCGCGACCAGCGCCGGTGGTTCGGCAGCAGCGCGAAGTGCAGGAAGTCCGGGTTGGTGAGGACGACGTCGGCGTGCTCGCGGACCCACCGCCGCTCGTCGGGCGAGGTGTCGCCGTCGCACGTCGAGACCCGCACGTCCCGCGTCCCGGCGGCGTCCAGGAGTCGCTGCAGCCCGGCGAGCTGGTCGGCCGCCAGGGCCTTGGTCGGCGAGAGGTACAGCACGGACCCGCGGCGCGCGACGGACTCGATGCGCCCCGGGTCGAGCGTGCTTGCCGCGACGTCCGCCCGGACCGACGTCAGCGCCGGGAGCCAGAACGCCAACGACTTGCCCGACCCCGTCGACGTGGCGAGCGCAACGTGCCGGCCCGACCACGCGGCGTCGGCGGCGACGGCCTGGTGGACCCACGGCCGCTCCACGCCGAGCGCGCGGTACCCGGCGACGAGGGCGGCGTCGGACCAGGACGGCCAGTCGCCGTGCGTGCCCTCGCGCGCCGGCAGCTCGCGCACGTGCGTGAGCCGGTCCGCGCGACGACCGTGCGCGAGGAGCACGTCGAGGAGCGGGCTCGACGTCGCGAGGGTCGGTGGGGCAGGGACGTCGGGCACGCCCCGAGTCTCCCACCCGGCACGGTTCGTCGTGTCAGGGCCACAGGACACCGGGGTGTCCTCTCGCCCTGACACGCCCCGGGGTCAGCCGCGGAACACCTCGACGACGGCCCGCGTGAGGTACCACGGGTCGACGACGGCCGTGAGCTCGCGCGCGGAGTGCATCGAGAGGATGGGCACGCCGACGTCGACGGTCCGGATCCCGAGGCGCGTCGCGGTGAGCGGACCGATCGTCGAGCCGCACGGCACGGTGTTGCGCGACACGAACTCCTGGCTCGGTACCCCGGCCGTCGCGCACGCCCGTGCCCACGCCGCGGCGCCGAGCGCGTCGGTCGTGTACCGCTGATTGGCGTTGATCTTGAGGATCGGTCCGCCGCCGGCGAGGGGACGGTTCGCGGGGTCGTGGCGCTCGGGGTAGTTGGGGTGCACCGAGTGCCCGACGTCGCTCGACACGCACAGCGACGCCGCGAGCTGGCGGTGGCGCGCCTCCTCGTCCGCCCCGAGACCGGCGGCGACGCGTGCGAGCACGTCGGCGAGGAACGGTCCCGACGCCCCGGAACGCGACTCCGACCCGATCTCCTCGTGGTCGAACGCGGCGAGCACGGGGATTGTCGCGAGCCCGTCGTCGTCCGCGGTCACACCCTCGGCAGGCGCGCCCGCGACCTCGAGCAGTGCGCTGAGCCCGGCGTGCACGGAGATCAGGTTGTCGAGCCGGCCCGACGCGAGGAACGCGTCGCGCGCGCCGAAGACCCGCGGCTCCTGCGTGTCGGCGACGACGACGTCGTAGCCCCTGATCTCGCTCGCGCGCACGCCGGCGTGGTGCGCGAGCTCGGCGAGGACGTCGGCCTCCGCAGGTCCGTCGTGGCCGCCGCCGACCCGGTCGGAGCCGGCCGCCCCTGCCGCCGACGACAGCCCCCAGACCGGCTGGGTGTGCTGCTGCTTGTCGAGGGCGAGGCCGTCGTTGACCTGGCGGTCCAGGTGGATCGCGAGCTGCGGGATGCGCAGCAGCGGCCCGGTGCGCACGAGGTGCACGTCCTCCGGTCGCGTGCCGGCGCCCACCACGACCCGCCCCGCGAGCTCGAGCTCGCGGTCGAGCCACGAGTTGAGCAGCGGCCCGCCGTACACCTCGACGCCCGCCTGCCACCAGCCCTCGCGCACGAGGCTCGGCCGCGGCTTGAGCTTGAACCCGGGGGAGTCGGTGTGGGCGCCGAGGATCGCGAACGGCGTCGTCGGCGTCGCGCCCGGCGGCACGACCCAGGCGATCACGGCGCCGTCGCGCACGACGACGTACCGCCCCCCGACGTCGGGCTCGCGCTGCACCTCGCGCAGAGGACCGGTCGCCGCCGCGTGCGTCGGCCACGCGTCCGTCTCCGCGAGCTGCGTGAAGCCCGCCGCGACGAGACGGCGTGCCACCTCGTGCGCCGCGTGGAACGACGACGGCGACGCCTGGACGAAGGACATGAGGTCGAGAGCGTGCTCGTGCGCGGCAGCGGTCGGTGCGGGCATGGTGCCAGTCTCGCACCGCACCGCGCCACGACCGCGTACCGTCGTGACGGCCTCACCGGGCAGAGAGGAGAGCGCGATGATCTGGGTCGTGCTGCCGGGACTCGCCCTGGCGCCGGAGGACTACGCCCCCCTCGCCCGGGCGATCGATCCGGACGGCGACGTCCGCGTCCTCGACGCCTGGCGCACGCCGGTGACCGACCCGGCGGGCTCGCTCCGCTCCGCCCTGGACGTCGACGGGTCCGACGACGTCGCGCTCGTCGGGCACTCCGCGGGCGGTCTCGCCGCGCTCGAGTGGGTGCTGCTCCATCCCCACGAGGTGCGGCGCCTCGTGCTGCTGGACCCTTCGAGCCCGTTCGAGCGGCACCGTCCCGCGCTGCACCCGGGGACCCGGGTGTCGCGTGCCGGACGGGCGGCCGTCGGTGCGGTCGCGGACGTCCTCGCCCCGACGGGGCCGGCGCTGCGGCGGGCGGCCGTGCGCGCCGTCGCGCACCGGCCCGACGTCCTCGCCCGTGACGTCGCGGCCGCGCGCTACGGCGACCGCGCCGGCTGGCTGGACGTCACCGACCAGTGGACGGCGAGCTGGGAGCAGGCACCCCGCGTGCGCGCCCTGCTCGACGACGGTCGCACCGTCCCCCCGTCGGCACACCCCCTGCTCGTCACCGGCACGCGCGCGAGCGCCCGGTTCCTGCGCGAGCAGCGCGAGCTCGCCGAGCGGCTGGACCTGCCGCGCGTCGGGGTCGCGAAGGAGGGGCACCTGTACCCCCTGACCCGGCCCGACGCCGTCGGACGCCTCGTGCGCGGCGCCTGAGGTCCGGGCGGGCCCGCGCGAGCGTGCGCCGATGAGTCCTCGGCGCCGGCGCGGTCCACCGGCCATGACGCTCCAGCAGACGCCCGAGATCCAGGCACGGCCCGACGTCCCGTACGTCGGCGTGACGTGCACCGTGACGATGACGACGATCGGCGAGGCGGCCGACCGCCTCCCCGAGGTGCTCGCGTGGCTCGCCGAGCGCGGCGTCGAGCCGGCCGGCCCACCGTTCTTCCGCTATCGCGTGATCGACATGGAGGACGACCTCGTCCTCGACGTCGGGTTCCCCGTCGCCACGCCCGTGCCCGACGACGCGGCTCCCGTCGGGCACGTTGTCTCGCCCGGTCCCCGGTCGGGGACGCTGCCGGCGGGGAGGTACGTGGTCGTCGGCCACCACGGCCACCCCGACGAGCTCGAGGCAGCGACGGGCGCCCTGCTCGGATGGGCGGCGGCGCGGGGCCTCGCGTGGGACGCGGACGACCAGCACCGCGCCTGGGGCGCGCGCGTCGAGTGGTATCTCACGGACCCGGCCGAGCAGCCGGACATGGCGGAGTGGGACCACGAGCTCGCGTTCCGTCTCGCCGACTGACGCGGCGCGGGGTCCTGGGGCGCGGTACCCGTGACGGCACGCTTGTGACGCGCTGCACGATCGGTCGTGACCCACGACACACGTGCGTAGACTCCTCCCCATCGCGCCGGCAGGGGCCCGGCTCGGCCGCAGTCGTCAAGGAGGACGGATGCCCACGCTCGGTACCGAAAGTCTCACCATCGTCGGGGTGATCGCGCTGATCGCGCTCGTCGCCCTCGGTTTCGCCGTCGTCCTGCGCAGACAGGTCCTCGCCGCACGGGAGGGCAACGACGCGATGCGCGACGTCGCGCTGGCGGTGCAGGAGGGTGCCGCGGCCTACCTCAACCGGCAGTTCCGCACCCTCGCGCTCTTCGCCGTGATCGTGTTCGGGCTGCTGTTCCTCCTGCCGGGCGACGGCGGCATCCGCGTCGGCCGCTCGATCGCGTTCCTCGTCGGCGCGGGCTTCTCGGCCGCGATCGGCTACCTCGGCATGTGGCTCGCCGTGCGGGCGAACGTCCGCGTCGCCGCCGCCGCGACCCGGCCGGGCGGCCGGACGGAGGGTGCACGCATCGCGTTCCGCACCGGCGGCGTGGTGGGGATGTCCGTCGTGGGTTTAGGTCTGCTCGGTGCGGCCGGGGTCGTGCTGCTGTACCGAGGGGACGCCCCCGCTGTGCTGGAGGGCTTCGGCTTCGGGGCGGCGCTGCTCGCGATGTTCATGCGCGTGGGCGGCGGCATCTTCACCAAGGCGGCGGACGTGGGTGCGGACCTCGTCGGCAAGGTCGAGCAGGGCATCCCCGAGGATGACCCGCGCAACGCGGCGACCATCGCGGACAACGTCGGCGACAACGTGGGCGACTGCGCGGGCATGGCCGCCGACCTCTTCGAGTCCTACGCGGTGACGCTCGTCGCCGCGCTCATCCTCGGCAAGGCCGCGATGGGCGAGGAGGGGCTCGTCTTCCCGCTCATCGTCACGGCGATGGGCGCGCTCGTCGCCGTTCTCGGCGTGTTCATCACGCGCGTGCGGGGCCAGGAGAACGGCCTCCGGGCGATCTACCGGGGCTTCTATCTGTCGGCCCTCGTCGGCGCGGTCCTCGCGGCCGTCGCCGCGTTCGTCTACCTCCCGTCGTCGTTCGGCGAGATGGACGGCACGGCAGACCTGGGCGACCTCTCCGGGATCGCCGCGGACCCGCGCGTCGTCGCGAGCCTCGCGGTCGTCATCGGCGTGGTCCTCGCCGGGATCATCCTGTGGATCACGGGCTACTTCACCGGCACGACGTCGAAGCCCACCCTGCACGTGGCCGCCACCTCGCGCACCGGTGCCGCGACGGTCGTCCTCTCGGGCATCGGCGTCGGGTTCGAGTCCGCCGTCTACACGGCGGGCGTGATCGCCGCCGCGATCTGCGGGCTCTTCCTGCTCGCGGGCGGCTCGGTGTGGCTCGCGCTGTTCCTCGTCGCGCTCGCCGGGTGCGGGCTCCTCACGACCGTCGGCGTCATCGTCGCGATGGACACGTTCGGGCCGGTCTCCGACAACGCCCAGGGCATCTACGAGATGTCGCTCGGCGAGGCGTCGGAGGCGGACGACTCGGACGCCGCGCAGATCCTCACGGACCTCGACGCCGTGGGGAACACGACGAAGGCGATCACCAAGGGCATCGCCATCACGACCGCGGTGCTCGCGGCGACGGCGCTCTTCGGCTCGTACGCGGACGCCGTCAACCACGCGATGGCGGACGTCGAGTCCGTGGGCGCGGGCCTCGTCACGTCGATGCTCGACTACGAGATCATCTCGCCCATCACGCTCGTCGGCGTGATCCTCGGCGCGGCGACGGTGTTCCTCTTCTCCGGGCTCGCGATCGACGCGGTGACGCGCGCGGCGGGCGCCATCGTCTTCGAGGTGCGGCGCCAGTTCCGCGAGCACCCGGGGATCATGACGTACGACGAGCGTCCCGAGTACGGCAAGGTCGTGGACATCTGCACGCGCGACTCGTTGCGCGAGCTCGTGACGCCGGGCCTCCTCGCGGCGTTCGCGCCGATCGCGGTCGGGTTCGGCCTCGGGGTGGGCCCGCTCGCCGGGTTCCTCGCCGGCGCGATCGGTGCGGGCGTGCTCATGGCGGTGTTCCTCGCGAACTCGGGCGGCGCCTGGGACAACGCGAAGAAGATCGTCGAGGACGGCGCGTACGGCGGCAAGGGGTCCGAGGCGCACGCGGCGACCGTGATCGGCGACACCGTGGGCGACCCGTTCAAGGACACCGCGGGGCCCGCGATCAACCCGCTCATCAAGGTCATGAACCTCGTCTCGCTGCTCATCGCGCCGGCCGTGGTCCTGCTCAGCGTCCCGGAGGACGCGAACCAGGTGCTGCGCATCGGTATCGCCGTCGTCGCGGCCGGCATCGCGTTCGGTGCCGTCATCATGTCCCGGCTCCGTGCGGCCCGGGTCGACCGCGAGGAGATCGCGGCCGTCCGCGAGCAGGTCACGAGCGGCGCCTGACCGGAGACTGCTCGCCCGTTCGGGCGTGGGCAGCACTCCGCCGAGGTAGCGCCCCAGCTCGCGAGATAGAGCCCTGGTCGATGACCAGGGTTCTATCTCGCGGTCTGGGGCTCTATCTCGCGGTCTGCGGCTCGCCCTCGGCGGCCGGACGGACCGGGTGACCGGGCGACCGGACGGACCCGTCAGCCCTTGACGGTGAAGCCAGCGCGGAGGAGCACCTCGTCGCGCGACGACGGCCCGACGAGCAGCTCGAAGTCGCCCGCCTCGACGACGCGTCGTCCGGCGGCGTCCACGAGCGTGCAGTCGGCGACGGGCACCTCGAGGTCGACCGTCGCGGTCTCGCCCGGCGCGAGCTCGACCTTGCGGTACGCCTTGAGCTCCTTGTCGGTCCACGTCACCGACGTCACGACGTCGCTCACGTACACCTGGACGGTCTCGCGCACGGGCCGGTCGCCCGCGTTGCGGAGCGTGACCTGGGCGCGCACGACGTCGTCGACCCCGACGACGGTCTCCTGCACGTGCAGGTCCGCGTACTCGACGGTCGTGTAGCTCAGGCCCTCGCCGAACGCGAAGGCCGTGCGCTGCGTGAGGTCGGCGTACCGGTCGCCGTGCTGCCCACGCACCTGGTTGTAGTACGTCGGCTGCTGGCCGGCGTGCTCCGCGAAGGAGATCGGGAGGCGCCCCTCCGGCTCGACCAGCCCGAGCACGAGCTCGGCGACGGCCTGCCCCCCGCGCATCCCGGGGTTCGCCGCCCAGACGATCGCCGCGGCGTCGCGCGCCGACGGCGGCAGGACGAGCGGCTTGGAGGCGACCACCACGACGACCAGCGGCGTGCCCGTCGCGGCGAGCGCGTCGAGGAGGGCGACCTGGCCGCCGACGAGCTCGAGCGTCGCGGTCGACTTGCCCTCGCCGACGAGCTCGATCCGGTCGCCGACGACCGCCACGACGAAGTCCGCCTCCCGGGCCGCGCCGACGGCCTCGGCGATCAGCGCGTCGTCGGGCGCCGCGGGCACGACCACCTGGGGGCGCGGCTGGCCGTCGGGGAAGAACGCGCCCTCGGGGTCGGGTTCGAGCGTGAGGACGTCGGCGCCGCGCGCGTGCGTCACGGTCCAGCCCGCGGGCACGTGGGCCCGGAGGCCGTCGAGGACGGTCGTCGTCATCTCGCGCGGGTGGCCGGTCGGCAGCCAGTCGGCCTGGCCGGACGCGCCGGCCCAGTCGCCGAGCTGGGTGTGGTCGTCGTCGGCGTTCGGACCGACGACGGCGATCGTCCGGGCCGGCGAGCCGGCGCGCGCGACCGCACGGCCGTCGTCGCCGGCCGTCAGGCCGCCCGCGAGCGGCAGCGTGCCGTCGTTGCTGAGGAGGACGAGCGAGCGCCGCGCGACGTCGAGGTTCACGGCCGTGTGCTGGCCGGACGCGATGACGGCCTGCTGGCGCGCGACGTCGGGCCGGCGCGGGTCCTCGAACAGGCCGAGCCGCACCTTGAGCGTGAGGATGCGGCGCACGGCGTCGTCGATCGCGGACTCGGTGACCAGGCCCCGCGCGACCGCCTCCAGCGCGCCCTCGAAGAACTGCGGCGTCGTCATGACCACGTCGTTCCCGGCGCGGACCGCCGCCGCGGCCGCGTGCACGTGGTCGGGCTGGATCTTCTGCTCCCAGACCATGCGCCCGACGTTGTCCCAGTCGGTGACGAGCGTGCCCGTGTAGCCCCACTCGCCGCGCAGCACCTCGTCGAGGAGCCAGCCGTTGACCGTCACCGGGACGCCGTCCATCGACTGGTAGCCGAGCATGAACGACGCGACGCCCTCGCGCGCGACGCGCTCGAACGGCGGGAGGAACCAGGACCGCAGCTTGCGCCGCGAGATGTCGGCCTCGCTCGCGTCGCGGCCGCCCTGGGTCTCGGAGTAGCCCGCGAAGTGCTTGGCGGTGGCGAGGACGCCGGTGGGGTCGCTCGGGCCGTCGCCCTGGTAGCCGCGGACCATCGCGGAGGCGAGCTCGCCGATGAGGAACGGGTCCTCGCCGAACGTCTCGTCGACGCGGCCCCAGCGCAGGTCGCGCGCGATGCACAGGACGGGGGAGAAGGTCCAGTGGATGCCCGTGGCGGCGACCTCGACGGCGGTCGCGCGAGCGACGCGCTCGACCAGGTCGGGGTCCCACGTCGCCGCCATGCCGAGCTGGGTCGGGAAGATCGTGGCGCCGACCCAGAACGAGTGGCCGTGGATCGCGTCCTCGGCGACGAGCAGCGGGATGCGCAGGCGCGTCGTCTCGGTGAGCGCGTGCGCCTCGCGCACGTTCTCCGGGGACGCGTGGAGGATCGAGCCGACGTGCTTGTCCTCGATCAGCGGCCCGACGCCGTCGCGCGCGTCGAGCTGGAGCATCTGCCCCACCTTTTCGGGCAGCGTCATGCGGCCGAGGAGGTCCTCGACGCGCTCGGCGACGGGCAGGGACGGGTCGAGGTAGGCGGCTGTGCTCACGACGCACAGCGTACTCGAAGACTGACAGGTCAGTAAGTAAACGGGTCAGCGCCAGCGGTCGAGCAGGCGCGCGACGGTCGCCGTGGCGTGCGCGAGCACCTTCCCGTCCTCCTCCGCCGTCGCGGCGACGAGCGCCGCGTCGACGACGTGCCCGAGCAGGTCGACGTCCTCGACGTCCTCGTAGCCCGAGGCGTCGAGCACCGTCCGCAGCGCGACGAGGAGCCGGGGCCGCGACGCGCGCATGATCGGACGCAGCGCGGGGTCCCGCATCGCGGTGATCATGGGGTCGAGGCGCGCGTCGACGACGGTGTCGTCCACGTGCGGCGCGTAGAGGGTCTCGATGAGCTCGCGGGCCGTCGCGACGGGCGAGCGAGGGCGCCGCGGCAGCCCGTCGGCGTGCTCCTGCGCCGCCGTCGCGCGCAGGTCCTCGGCCGCCTCCACCGCGGCCGCGACGAGCGACGCGCTCGTCGGGAAGTAGTACGACGCGGAGCCCTGGGCCATCCCCGCCGCGCGGGCCACCTGCCGGTGCGTCACCGCGCCCAGCCCGTGCTCGATGAGGAGCCGCGCCGCGGCGTCGACCATCGCCCGCTGCCGCTGGGTGCTGCGGTCCTGGACGGTGGTCCGTGCGCCCGTGAGCGCCCGCGACGGCGGCTCGTCGGGAGGGTCGGGGGTCGCCACGCGCACATCGTAGACGGCCGACCGATACGGGCGTATGGAGAGGGCGACGCCGCGGATGTCGCGGATGCACCGTCCGTGGTGTTCGTCCTGGGTGCGGAAGGCGTCATCATGGTGGCCATGCGATCTCCCGTGCGCACCGTGGCCCACGGCGCCGTGCTCGTCGCCGTGGCGGCGCTGTGCTTCGCGACGGTCGCGAGCGGCTCGTTCGACGTCGTCTCGCTGCCGGGTGCCGCACCGGCCGCGGCACCGCCCTCCACCGCGAGCGCCGTCGACGACGCGGCCGCCGGCGGCGGGGCAGGAGCCGGCGCCCTGGGCGCCGACGGCGGTGCCGAGGCCGACGGGGCCGCGCCGCCCGCAGGGACTGACGAGGGCGACCCGGCGGCCGCCCCCGACCCGGCGGCCACCGCAGACCCGGCGGCCACCGCAGACCCGGCGGCCACCGCCGACCCGGCGTGCCCCGACGCGGAGGTCGCGTGGGGCGATGCCGCCAAGGCTCAGGTGAACCTCAGCGTCGAGCACCCCGAGACGCTCGTCGCGGGCTTCACGACCGCCCGCGACACCCTCGTCGCGGCCGAGCCGCCGAGCGCGATCGCGCAGGACTGGAACGTCGTGACGACCTACCTCACGATGATCGCCGACGCGGTGGAGGCCGCGGGGGCCGACGACCCGGGCGAGCTCGCGCGGTCGATCGACCGCGTCGGGCGCAAGATCGACACGGGCGCGCTCACGCGGTCGTCGCAGCGCGTCACCGAGTTCTTCCAGGCAGGCTGCACCGCCTCCTGACAACCCCTTCCGGAGACTTCATCCCATGGGGTTCGCCACATGGGGAGGACTCCCCGGAACGGCCGTTCCGGCACGCCGTCCCGCTCGGGGTACGACAGCATGGTCCCCATGCGCACCCGACTGACGATCACCAAGACCACGACCGCGCTCGCGACGAGCGCCCTCCTCGTCCTCGGCCTCGCCGCGTGCGGCGGCTCCGGCAGCGACGAGGAGACGACCCCCGAGACCACGGCCAGCGAGGAGTCGGCTCCCGCGGAGGAGGAGACCACCGAGGAGACCGCGGAGGAGGAGCCCGAGGCCGAGGCCGAGGGCGCGTCGGGCGACGTGTGCGCCGCGATCGACGAGCTCACCGGCGTGAGCGGCGTCGACACGAGCGACCCGGCCGCAGCGGTCCAGGCCTTCGAGGACATCTCGTCGGCGTTCGAGGCGGCCGAGCCGCCCGCGGACCTCGCGAGCGACTGGGACTACCTGACCACGACGTTCCGCACCTTCACGGACACGATGGCCGCCGCGGCCGAGGACCCGGCGAACGCCGACGTCACCGCCCTCAGCGAGGCCACGACGGCGCTCACGGGCGAGGAGTTCATGAGCGCGACGACCAACATCGCGACCTACGGCGCCCAGAACTGCTGACGCCTCCACCCTGACCGACCCGACCCCGGGTCGCCGGCACGACACCACGTCGTCCCGCGCGACCCGGGGTCCGTCGTGCCCGGGTCCGTCGTGCCCGGGTCCGTCCTGCCCGGTGGACCGCCTGCGAGCCGTCGACGCCGGGATCCCGCAGGATGGACCCATGCCCGCACCCCACGCCCCGTCGAGCCCGCCCGCGCCCGGGACCGGCCTCGCCCCGGACGTGCTCCAGAGCGCTGCCGAAGACCTCTGCGCCGACCTCGGCGCGGCCGACTTCACCGTCGAGGGGGTCGAGCGCCGGCTCGGACCGGTCGCCGCCGCGGCGCTGCACCGCGAGCAGGCGGTCCCCGCGCGGCGGGTGCTGCGCGGTGCCGGCCCCGGTCCGGCCGGGAGCGACGAGCGCGGGAGCGACGAGCGCGGGCGGGACGCGGCGTCGGGCCCGCGCGACGCCGCGGGGACGCTCACGTCGCTGTTCCTCCTCGGCGACGACGTCCCGCGCCGCGACCTGGACGCTGCGCTCGCGCGGACCGGGACCGACGGCGCGGTGCGCCTCGGCCTCGTGGAGGCGGCCGGGGGAGCGCCCGACGACGCGGTGCGCGCGCTCGTCGACCTGCGCCCCTACGCGTCGTCGGACGCCGCTGGCCCGGTCTCGTGGTGGCTCTCGTCCGACCTGGGCGAGCTCGCGACCGATCGCCGCCTCGCGGCCGACCACGTCCTCGGCGCCGGCGGCGCGTCGCTGACGCTCGCCCAGGTGACGACGCGCACGCCCGTCGACCGGGTGCTCGACCTCGGCACCGGGTGCGGCATCCAGGCGCTGCACGCGGCCCGGCACGCGCGCCACGTCGTGGCGACGGACATCTCGGCGCGTGCGCTCGGGTTCACCGCGTTCAACGCCGCGCTGGACCTGTCGCCCGGGGTGCCCGGGACGGGAGCGGGCGCGCTCGACCTGCGGTCCGGGTCGATGCTCGAGCCCGTCGCAGGCGAGTCGTTCGACCTCGTCGTGTCCAACCCACCGTTCGTCATCACGCCGCGGGCCGGCGCTGGCGGTCCGGGCGTGACGGAGTACGAGTACCGCGACGGCGGTCGCGCCGGGGACGACGTGGTGCGTGACCTCGTCACCGGGGTCGGAGCGGTCCTCGCCCCCGGCGGCGTCGCGCAGCTCCTCGGCAACTGGGAGCACCGTCGCGGCGAGCCGTGGACCGAGCGCGTCGGCGCGTGGCTGGACGCTGCCGAGCTCGACGGCTGGGTGATCCAGCGCGAGCTGCTGGACCCCGCCGAGTACGCCGAGACGTGGATCCGCGACGGCGGCACGACCGCCGACCGCGAGCCGCAGGCCTGGGCCTCCGCGTACGACGCGTGGCTCGACGACTTCGCCTCGCGCGACGTCGAGGCGATCGGGTTCGGGATCGTCACGCTGCGGCGCCCGGTCTCCGGAGCCCCGACCCTGCGCCGCCTCGAGGAGCACACGGGATCCGTCCACCAGCCGCTCGGCGGCCACCTCGCGGCGTCGCTCGCGGCGCACGACTGGCTCGAGGCGCGCGACGACGCGGCCCTCGCGAGCGAGCGGCTGACCGTCGCGCAGGACGTCACCGAGGAGCGGTTCCATACCCCGGGTGCTGCCGACCCGAGCGTCGTGCTCCTGCGTCAGGGCGGCGGGCTCGGCCGCGCGGTCCACGCCTCGACGGGCCTCGCCGCGCTCGTCGGTGCGAGCGACGGCGAGCTGAGCGTGGGCCAGCTCGTGGGGGCCATCGCGGCGCTGTTCGAGGCCCCGGCCGCCGACCTCGCGGCGGAGCTCCTCCCGGGCGTGCGAGGCCTCGTCCGCGACGGTTTCCTCCGCCCCGAGGCTTAGGCGACGTCCGGCCGCGTCATCAGCGGTGCGCGCACGTGGAGCTCCAGACGCGGGCCGGTCAGCGGCACGACGTTCCACGTCGCGACCGCTGTGGCCGTCCGGGCGTCGACCACCAGGCGCACCCGGTGCGGGGTCGTGACGACGTACAGGTCGGCGACGAACGTGTCACCGTTCCAGGCGCCGGCCGCGACGACGGGGCGGCCGAGCGGTGCGCTCTCCCGCCACGCGCCGTGCCCGACCTCGACGTCGAGCGGCCCACCCAGGCTGACGACCCATCCGCCGCTCGCGGGTTCGACGACCACCGAGGTTCCCTCGGGCAGCGGAGAGGATTCCGCGGACGCGTCGACCCGCGCCGTGACGGCACGCACCGGGTCGGCGGTGCCCGTCGGCGGTGCGAGCGCCAGGTGCCGCAGGCGCTCGGCGAGGGCCGCGTCGTCCTCGGGGCCGTCGGGGTGGTCCAGGCCGGGCAGCAGGCACTCCCAGACGGGGTCGAGCAGGGTCTCGCCGCCTCGGTCGAGGGCGCTGGTCATGACAACCACGAGGTCGTGCGCCGGCACGACGACGCACGTCTGGCCGAAGGAACCCTCTCCGCGGTACCCGTGGCGCGACATCCAGAACTGGTAGCCGTAGCCGAGCAGTGCGTCGGGGTTGTCCGACCAGCCCTCGACCTGGTGCGTCGCGACGTGATTCCTGGTCGCGAGCTCCACCCACTCGCGGGCGACGAGCTGCCGGTCGCCCCACCGGCCGCCACGCAGCAGCAGCTCGCCGAACGCGGCGACGGCCTCGGTCGTGAGGTGCAGCCCGTGGAACCCGAAGGCTGCACCGCTCGCCACCCGGTCCCACTCGGCGTGGTCGATGCCCATCGGGGTGAAGAGGCGCTCGTCGAGCAGCTCGGGCAGTCCGCGGCCGGTGACGCGTTCGACCATCCGGGCCAGCACGTACGTGGTGGCGTTGTCGTACGCATGCCGCGTCCCCTCCACCGCAGGGAACGGCACGCGCAGGAAGCCCCGGGTCAGGTCGCCCGGCTCCAGGCGCCAGGCCTCGCCGAGGCTGTCGCCGTCGTGGCCGGTCGTCATCGACAGCAGGTGGTGGACGGTGAGGCGGCGCGCCTGGTCGGTGACGTCGGCCGGGACGTGGTCGGGCAGCACGTCGACCACCCGGTCGTCGAGCGAGAGCAGCCCGTCGCCGACCGCGAGCCCCACGGCGATCGACGTGAACGACTTGGTGAGCGAGTAGAGCAGGTGCGGGCGTCCGGCCGAGTAGGGCGACCACCAGCCCTCCGCGACGACGTGGCCGCCTCGCACGACCATGATCGAGTGGCACTCGACCCCGTCCGCCTCGAGCCGGTCCAGCAGCGCGGTGACCGCCCGGGAGGAGATCTTCGCGGCGGCAGGCGTCGACCGTGGCAGCAGGTCGCGTCGAGGAGGCATCCCGGCACCCTAGCCAGACCGTCCCGTCGACCCGGTACGAATATCGTCCTCCTGCAGGTGCGGCCGACGTCGCGCCGCGACCTGCGAAGCGGCTACGCGAAGAGCGCGGGCCCGTGTCCTGTCGATCGGTGCCCGGCCCGTGGCGCTGCCGCACGACGGCGGCCGGGCGACCTAGGATCGCGGGGCGCCTCGCGCGCGCGGCTCGCTCCCGAGCCCCGCCGACGGCGCCCCCGCCGAGAACGACCGGACGACCCGAGAGGACCTGCGTGCTGCACGACGACGTCGACGCCCTGCGACGATCGAACGCGGCGTGGCGGCTGCTCCGCGCGGACACGGCGCCGCTCGTGCTGTCGTTCCTCGGCACGGTGTTCGTCGAGGAGAACGTGCGGGCCATCCCCGAGGCGGAGCTCGTCGCGCGGCTCGATGACCACCTCTGGGCCCTGCGTCGCGCGGAGCGCGCCGGCGCGCCGGAACCGCGATACCCGCGCAGCCCGCAGGCGTACGTCGACCACTGGGCGCACCCCGACCAGGGCTGGTTGCGCGCGTGGTACCCGCCGGGTTCTACGGAGCCGCACTACGACGCGACGCCCGCCGTCGAGCAGGCCGTGCGCTGGGTCGCGTCCCTGCGGGGGCGGGCGTTCGTCGGCACCGAGTCACGGCTCAACACCGTGTTCGAGCTGCTGCGCCAGCTCACGGTCGGCGCCCAGACCGACCCGGCGGAGCGGCTGCGCGAGCTCGAGGAACGCCGCGACCGGATCGACGACGAGATCGCGCAGGTCCGCGCGGGCCGCGTCGCCGTGCTCGACGCCGCGGCGCAGCGCGACCGGTACCAACAGCTCACGCAGACCGCGGCTGACCTGCTCTCGGACTTCCGCGAGGTCGAGGCCAACTTCCGGTCCCTCGACCGCGCGCTGCGCGAGCGCATCACGGGCTGGGACGGTGCCAAGGGCGAGCTGCTCGAAGAGGTCGTGCGCTCGCGCACGGCGATCGCGGAGTCGGACCAGGGCCGGTCGTTCCACGCGTTCTACGACTTCCTCCTCGACCGTCGGCGGCAGGAGGAGTTCGCCGCGCTCGTCGACGAGGTGCAGTCGCTCGACGCGATCGCCGCGGACGTCGCGCCGGTCGTCGAGCGGGGCGCTGCGCACGACGGCCCGCACGACACCCCGCACGACACCCCGCGAGACGCCGCGCACCGCCGCCTGCGGCGCATCCACTACGACTGGCTCGACGCCGGGGAGCGCACCCAGGCCACGGTCCGCACGCTCTCCGAGCAGCTGCGCCGCTTCCTCGACGACCAGGTGTGGCTCGAGAACCGTCGCGTCATGGACATCCTGCGCGGGATCGAGGCGAAGGCGCTCGCGGCGCGCGACGTCGCACGGGGAGCGGTCCGCACGCCGCCCGGCACGACCACCGCGGGCCCGCCCGGGATGGCGATCGACGCGGTCGCGCCGGAGGTCGTGCTGCCGACCGAGCGCCCGCTGTTCACGCCGCGGCCCGGCGCGCGGCTCGACTCCGACCATGTGGAGGAGGGCGACGAGGACTTCGAGGTCGCCGCACTCTACGAGCAGGTGCACGTCGACCCCGAGCGTCTGGCCCGCACGGTGCGCGACGCGCTGTCGGGCCCCGGCAGCCGCGGCCACATCTCGCTCGGTGACCTGGTCCGCGACGTCCCGCTCGAGCACGGGCTCGCGGAGCTCGTGTCCTACCTGTCGCTCGACGACCCGCGCTTCGCCGTCGTGCACGACGACGTGGCGACCGACGAGGTGAGCTGGCTCGGGGAGCCGCCACCCGTCGTCGGGCACGCGGACGAGGACGTCCCCGCACCCGACCCGGTGGTGCGCGTCGCGCGACTGCCGCGCGTGACGTTCGCTCGCCGCGCTCCCGCCGCCGCCGCGGGCGCGCCCGACCCCCGCCCCGAGGAGGAGCAGTGAGCACACCGGTCAGCACGGCCCGACCCGCGCGCAGCCCGGAGCTGTCCGTCGTCGTCACGTCCCTGCTCAAGGGGGTCGTGTACCGGGAGTCGGGCGAGGAGACCTGGCGCGACCTGCTCGCGCACGAGGCGCAGGTGCGCGACGCCGTCGCGATGCTCGGCCTGCAGGTGGTCGTCGACGTGGGCGACGGGTACGCGTACCTGCGCTCGCAGCCCGAGCACGAGCGCGACGAGCGCGTGCCGCGCCTGATCCCGCGGCGCGAGCTGCCGTTCGACGTGAGCCTGCTGCTCGCGCTGCTGCGCAAGCGGCTCGCGCAGTCCGACTCCGAGGGCGGGGACACGCGGCTCGTGCTCACGCGTTCCGAGATCGTCGAGCTGCTGCGCGTCTTCCTCGCGCAGGACGCCGGCGCGGTGACGAACGAGGCGCGCCTCGTGGACCGCGTCGACGCGCTCGTGCGGCGCGTCGTCGAGCTGGGGTTCCTGCGTCCCGCGGGCCGTCAGGCGCTGCCCGACGACGGGGGGCCGGGACCCGGGACCGTCGATGCGGGCGGCACGGCGGGTTCGGCCGGGGACGGTGAGGGCGGCGACGCCCGACGGTACGAGGTCCGCCGCATCCTCAAGGCGTTCGTGGACGCGCAGTGGCTCGCGGACCTCGACGCGCGGCTCGCGCAGTACCTCGACGTCGCCGCGGGCCGGGACGACGGCGTGGGCGGATCGGGGAGCACGGGGACGAGAGCGACGAGCGGTGCGGCGGCGGGCTCGCCGTCGGGGACGGTGGAGTGATGGAAGGCCTGTTCAGCCCGGTCGAGCTGCACGACCCGGCGACCGACCTCGACGCGCGCGCCGGCTTCCGGCTCGAGCGTCTCGAGGTCCTCAACTGGGGCACGTTCGACCAGCGCGTGTGGGCGTTCGACCTCGACGGACGCAACGCGCTGCTCACGGGGGACATCGGGTCCGGCAAGTCGACGATCGTCGACGCCGTGACGACGCTCCTCGTGCCGTCGCACCGCATCTCGTACAACAAGGCTGCGGGCGCGGGGGCGCGCGAGCGGTCGCTGCGCTCGTACGTCGCGGGCCACTTCAAGTCGGAGCGCGACGAGGCGACGGGCACGACGCGCCACGTCGGGCTGCGCGAGCGGGGCACGTACTCGGTCGTGCTCGGCCGGTTCGCGAACCGCGGCTTCGACCAGCAGGTGACGCTCGCGCAGGTGTTCTGGCTCGCGCCGGGGCAGTCGGGGCAGCCCGACCGGTTCTTCGTCACGACGGACCGGCCGCTGACCATCACGGAGGACTTCGCCGGGTTCGGGGGCGACGTGGCCGCGCTGCGGCGTCGGCTGCGGGAGTCCGGCGCCCAGGTGCGCGACCACTTCCCCGAGTACGGCCGGGACTTCCGCCGGCTCCTGGGCATCCCGTCCGACCAGGCGATGGACCTGTTCCACCAGACCGTGTCGATGAAGTCCGTCGGGGACCTCGGGGAGTTCGTGCGCGAGCACATGCTCGAGCCGTTCGACGCCGACCGCTGGACCGACCGGCTCGTCGCGCACTTCGACGACCTCACCTCGGCGCACGACGCGGTCGTCCGCGCGACGGCGCAGATCGACCGCCTCGCGCCGCTGCTCGAGGACGTCGACGCCCACGACGCGCTCGGGCGGCACGCCGAGGCGGTGACCGCGCGACGCGACGCGTTGCGCGCGTTCACGGCGTCGCGACGGGTGGCGGACCTCGACGGGCTCATCACCGCTCTCGACGAGCGGGTCACTGACGGCGAGTCGCGGCGGGCGAGCGCGTCGTCGGCCCTGGAGGAGCTCAGGGCGGAACGGCAGCGGCTCGAGCTCGAGCGCGCGGGGCACGGCGGCGACCGGCTCGCCGCGATCGAGGGCGAGATCGCGCGGCGCGAGGTCGAGCGCGCGGCCCGCGAGCGCCGCGCCACCCAGCTCGCGGGCTACGCGGTGCGGGCGGGGCTCACGCTCACCTCCGGTGCCGACGCTCCCGCCGCGGACGGCACCGGTGCCGAACCCCGGGTTGTGCGCCACGAAGACGCTCCAGCGCCGCACAAGTCGGGGTTCGGCGGCGAGGGCGACGCCGTGCGGGCGCTCGCGGACGCGCTCGTCGACGCCGAGGCGTTCGCGGCGCTCCGCCGCGAGGTCGACGCCGCGGCGTCGGTCGTGCGCGACGGGCTGACCCGGGCCGAGGAGGACGTGGCCGGCGTCGCGGCCGAGCTGCGCGCCGTCGAGCAGGAGACCGCGGACGTCAAGGGCGAGCTCGCGAGCCTCGCCGACCGCCGCTCCAACCTGCCGCGGACCCACCTCGACGTGCGCGACCGCCTGTGCGCCGGGGTCGGGCTGACTCCCGACGACCTGCCGTTCGTGGGCGAGCTGCTCGCGGTCCGTCCCGAGCACGAGGCGTGGGAGGGCGCGGCGGAGCGGGTGCTGCGCGGCTTCGCGCTGTCGCTGCTCGTCCCGACCGCGCACTACGAGGCGGTCGCCGCGTGGGTCGACCGCGAGCACCTCGGGCTGCGGCTCGTCTACCACCGGGTGCCCGAGCGTGTCGGTGCGCCCCGGCGCGCCGACCGGCCCGACGGCGCGCTCCTGCTCGCGGACCTGCTCGACGTCCGGGCCCTGGAGGACGCCCCGGCGCTCACCGCCTGGGTCGAGGCCGAGGTCGAGCGCCGCGCCGACCACGCGTGCGCCGACGACCTCGACGCGTTCCGCCGGCTCCCGCGGGCCGTCACCCGCTCCGGCCAGGTCAAGCACTCGCCGGACCACCACGAGAAG
The DNA here is from genome assembly GCF_059159985.1 of Cellulosimicrobium sp. BMG9.23. Classification (NCBI taxonomy): domain Bacteria; kingdom Bacillati; phylum Actinomycetota; class Actinomycetes; order Micrococcales; family Promicromonosporaceae; genus Cellulosimicrobium; species Cellulosimicrobium sp. BMG9.23. The sequence continues at coordinate 49,370 of NZ_JBZGBZ010000002.1, read as the reverse complement.
AACGACGTGCGCGCCGTCGACGACCGCCGCGGGTACGTGCTCGGCTGGTCGACGCAGGCGAAGGTCGACGCGCTGCTGGAGCAGGCGGCCGAGGTGACCGCGCGACGCGACGCGCTGGCGCGGCGTCGGGACGCGGCCGCCGCCCGGCGTTCGGACCTGCAGGAGCGGTCGGCGGCCCTGGGCCGGGCGGACGTGTACCGGGACTGGGACGAGCTCGACTGGCGAGCGGAGGTCGCACGCATCGCCGAGCTCGACGCCGAGAAGAGCCGGCTCGAGCAGGCGAGCGACGAGCTCGGCCGCATCGCGGGCGCTCTCGCCGAGATCGCGCGACGCCAGGCCGGGCTCGAGGCGGAGCGCGACCGTGTCGTCGCGACGCTCGGCGCCGACCGGCACGCGCTCGACGAGGCGCGGACCGCGCGCGACCGTGCCCGCGCGGTGCTCGACGGCGCCGGCGAGGCGCTCGACGAGGAGACGACGGCGGCGCTCGCCGAGGAGTTCGACCGCGAGCTCGCGTCGGCCGGGGCGACGGCGGAGGCTGCGGGGACGGAGGGTGGGGCGGCAGGGTCGGCTGCATGGCCGGCGGCAGGGCCGACGCGCGCGGCCGACCTCGACGCCGTCGAGAACGCGGTGCGCTCGCGCCTGACGGCCGAGGCCGAGCAGGCGCAGCGCGAGCGCGCGGACCTGGGCACGCGCATCGCCGGGCAGATGGCCGCGTTCCGGTCGGCGTACCCCGTGGAGACCGCGGAGCTCGACGCCGACGTGCGCTCGGCCGGCGGCTACCGCGAGATCCACGACCGGCTCGTGCGCGACGACCTGCCGCGTTTCGAGGCCGACTTCAAGGCGTACCTCAACACCAACGCGATCCGCGACATCGCCGGGTTCGCCGCGGAGCTCGCGAAGCAGGCCGACCTCATCCGCGACCGCATCGACACGATCAACGACTCGCTGCGCGCGATCGACTACAACCCCGGGCGGTACATCCGTCTCGAGGTGTCGCGCACACCGAACGTCGAGGTCCGCGAGTTCCAGCAGGACCTGCGCGCCTGCACGGACGGCGACGGGATCCTCGCCGAGGACGACCGCGCGCTCGCCGAGGGCGACGGGGCGCTCGCGGAGGGCGCGCTGTCCTACTCGGAGGACCGGTTCCTGCGAGTCAAGGCGCTCGTCGAGCGGTTCCGCGGGCGTGAGGGCATGTCGGACCTCGACGACGCGTGGCGCCGCCGCGTGACGGACGTGCGGAACTGGTTCGTGCTGTCCGCGTCCGAGCGGTCGCGCGCCGACGACTCCGAGCACGAGCACTACTCCGACTCCGGCGGGAAGTCCGGAGGGCAGAAGGAGAAGCTCGCCTACACGATCCTCGCGGCGTCGCTCGCCTACCAGTTCAAGCTCGACTGGGGCGCGGTGCGCTCGACGGCGTTCCGGTTCGTCGTCATCGACGAGGCGTTCGGGCGGGGCTCGGACGAGTCGACGCGGTTCGCGCTCGAGCTGTTCCGGCGCCTCGGGCTCCAGCTGCTCATCGTCACGCCCCTGCAGAAGATCCACGTCATCGAGCCGTACATCTCGGCGGTCGGGTTCGTCGACAACCCGACCGGCCGGTCCTCGCGCCTGCGGACGCTCACGATCGACGCCTACCGCGACGGCCGCGACCGCCAGGACGGCGAGGACGCACGGAGCGCCGGGCTGGCCGAGGTGCCCGCGGGCTAGCGCGGCCGCTCAGTCCAGGGGTCGCGGTCGCTGGGCGCCCGCGAGGGTGGCCGCGAGGATCGCCTCGATCGCGAAGGCCGTCGCCTCGGCGAGGTCGACGGCGTCCGGGTCGAGGAGCCACTGCGTCTGCAGGCCGTCCATGACGCCGATGATCGACGACGCCGCACGGTCGAGCGCCGCGTCGTCGAGCTCGAGGTCCACGTCGTCGGCCCCGGCGGCGCGGCGCTCCTCGACGACCTCGCGCAGCGCGCCCGCGATGTCTGCGCGGAGCACGGCGAACCGCGTGGTGACCCACGCGCTCGCGGGATGGCCGTCGGTCACGGCCTCGCCGGTGATGACGGTGTAGGCCTGGACGATGCCCGGGCGCTCGGCGTTCATCGCGGCGGTCAGCACGAGATGCCGGAACAGGTCGAGGCCCCCGGGGATGTGCCGACCCTCGAGGTGCGCGACGTCCTCCCGGTCACGGAACTCGAGGACGGCGGTGAGCAGCCGGTCCTTCGACCCGAAGTGGTGCAGCACGCCCGCGTGCGTGATGCCGACCTGCTCCGCGACCTCGGCCAGCGACCCCTGGTGGTACCCCCGGGACCCGAACACGTTCATCGCCGCACGGAGGATCTCCTCGCGCCGCGCGAGCGTCTCGGGGCGGGGGCGCCGCGGCCGACGGACGCGCGCGTCGCCGTCCGCGGGGAGCGGCCGCGAGGAGACGTCGGTCATGCTCGCCACCCTACTGCGGCGCGCGCCGTCGGCCCGGCTCTGTCCGCAGGTGGGGACCGGTCGCGGCCGGCCGGGAGGGACCACTTCCTGCTCCACGTCTTTCCCGAACTCCCACAGACGTCGCTTACGGTGGGAGGATGCCGTCCGACCACGCGCCGACGCGACCGCTGCCGACCGGTGGCGGGACCGGGACGCGCCCGCTGCCGGTCGCCGCTCCGGCCGGGCAGGCCGGACCGTACGGGCCGACCGTCGGACCGTACGCCGGGTACGCCGGGTCCGGCGCCGCGCCGTCGGCCCGTCCACCCGCAGGCCCGCGGGGCTGGGCCGGTACGTCACGCCCGACGGCGCAGCCCGGCCCGACGGCGCGGGTCACCCCGCGCGTCGTCGCCGCGCTGGTGGCGGTCGTCGCGGCGGCCCTCGCCTGGGCCGTGTGGCGGTTCTTCGTCGACACGTACGCGGGGCAGATGCTCGAGCGCGCGGCGTTCGACGGCGCGGTGAACGGGCAGGGCCCGCTGTGGACGCTCGGCGAGCCCGTGCTCGACACGGTGTCGGTGACGTTCGTCGTCGGCGGTCTCGCCGCGGCGATGGCGATCGCCGTCGTGCGGCGCCGCTGGGGCCTCGCGGTGCAGGTCGCCTTCCTCGTGGTGGGGGCCAACGTGACGACCCAGGCGGTCAAGCACGTGCTCCTCGGGCGCGAGAACCTCATCGGCGGGTGGACGGCCGAGAACTCGCTGCCGAGCGGGCACACGACCGTCGCGGCGTCGGTCGCGGCGGCGCTCCTGCTCGTGGTGCCGCGGCGTGGGCGTCCGCTGGTGGCGGTGCTCGGTGGGGCGTACACGGCCGCCATCGGTGTCTCGACGCTCGTCGGGCAGTGGCACCGTCCGAGCGACGTCGTCGCGGCCGTCCTCGTGGTGCTCGCGTGGGGCGCGCTCGTGTGCGCGTTCACGCCGCGCTCGTCGCTCGACCCGCGCGCCGGCGCCTCGCCGGGGTCCGTCGCCACGGCGGTGCTCCTGCTGGTGGGCGCCGCGGCGTCGGGCGCCGCGGCGCTGTGGGCCATGCGCGCGACCCCGGCCACGTGGGACACGACGACCCCGCAGGAGGCGACCGCCTACCTCGGTGGTGTCGCCGGCGTGGCCGCGGTGACGGCCGGCGTCTTCGCGCTGCTCCTGCTCGTCCGCCAGTCCACGGCTCGTCCGGTCGCCGTCGGGGTTCAGGGGTAGGGTGCCGCTGGCGCGGATGGCGTAACGTCGTAGGCTGCCCGGTCCGCGGCTCGGGACACGCGCCGACCGGGCGCCGACCGGCCCCCGCGAGAGGCCCGCGCACGGACACACTTCGTACCGACGAAAGCAGGATGGGATGCCACGCAAGCTCGTGATCGTCGAGTCGCCCGCCAAGGCTCGCAAGATCCAGGGCTACCTCGGCGACGACTACGAGGTCGAGGCGAGCGTCGGGCACATCCGGGACCTGCCGCAGCCGTCGGAGCTGCCCGCGGACATGAAGAAGGGCCCGTACGGGAAGTTCGCGGTCGACGTCGACAACGGCTTCGACCCGTACTACGAGGTCTACGCGGACAAGAAGAAGAAGGTCGCCGAGCTCAAGCGCGCCCTCAAGGACGCCGACGAGCTCTACCTCGCGACGGACGAGGACCGCGAGGGCGAGGCCATCGCGTGGCACCTGCTGGAAGCGCTCAAGCCGAAGGTCCCGGTCAAGCGCATGGTGTTCCACGAGATCACGCGCGAGGCGATCCAGCGGGCGCTGCAGAACACGCGCGACCTGGACACGAGCCTGGTCGACGCGCAGGAGACGCGCCGCATCCTGGACCGGCTCTACGGCTACGAGGTCTCGCCGGTGCTGTGGCGCAAGGTCCGCCAGGGCCTGTCCGCCGGTCGCGTACAGTCCGTCGCGACGCGCCTCGTCGTCGAGCGCGAGCGCGAGCGCATGGCGTTCGTCGCGGCGGAGTACTGGGACGTCACCGGCACGTTCGGCCTCGCCGGCGAGGCTGCGGCGGCTGCCCCGGACGACGCCGGCAAGGCGTTCGGCGCCCGCCTCGTGCAGCTGGGCGACGCGCGGGTCGCGTCGGGCCGCGACTTCGACGACCGTGGTCAGCTCAAGCCGGCCGCTCAGCGCGACGGCGCGCGCCAGCTCGACGAGGCCACGGCCGGTGCGGTCGTCGCCGGTCTCGCCGGCGCCGACTTCACGGTCCGCTCGCTCGAGACCAAGCCGTACACGCGCCGTCCCGCCGCGCCGTTCACGACGTCGACCCTCCAGCAGGAGGCGAGCCGCAAGCTGCGCATGTCCTCGCGGCAGACGATGCGCACCGCGCAGTCGCTGTACGAGAACGGGTACATCACCTACATGCGTACCGACTCGCCGTCGCTGTCGAGCGAGGCGACGAGCGCTGCGCGGCGTCAGGCCGCCGAGCTCTACGGCGCGGACTTCGTGCCCGAGAAGCCGCGCGTGTACACGTCGAAGAACGCCGGCGCGCAGGAGGCGCACGAGGCCATCCGCCCGGCGGGCGACTCGTTCCGCACGCCCGCGCAGGTCGCGAAGGAGCTCAGCGGCGACCAGTTCAAGCTCTACGAGCTCGTGTGGAAGCGCACGGTCGCGTCGCAGATGGGGGACGCCAAGGGGTCGACGGCGTCCGTGCGCCTCGCCGCGCCGCTCGCCGCCGCACCGGGGACCGAGGAAGCCGGGGTCGCCGGGCACGACGCGGTGTTCGCGGCGTCGGGCACGGTCATCACGTTCCGCGGCTTCCTCGCGGCCTACGAGGAGAGCTCGGACGTCGACCGGTACGCCGAGGACTCCCTCGGTGCGGCGGGCAAGGGCGGCGACACGGACGGCGAGGCCCGCCTGCCGCAGATGACGCAGGGTGACGCGCTGCGTGGCGAGGACCTCGAGGCGGCCGGGCACTCGACGTCGGCCCCGCCCCGCTACACCGAGGCGAGCCTCGTCAAGGCGCTCGAGGAGCTCGGCATCGGCCGTCCGTCGACGTACGCGTCGACGATCTCGACCATCCAGGACCGCGGCTACGTGCTGACGCGCGGCCAGGCGATGGTGCCGAGCTGGCTCGCGTTCGCCGTCGTGCGCCTGCTCGAGGAGCACTTCGACCGGCTCGTGGACTACCGCTTCACCGCCGCGATGGAGGCGGACCTCGACGAGATCGCGGCCGGGCGCCGGGACCGCGTGGAGTGGCTCACGCAGTTCTACTTCGGCGACGCCGCGAAGGGCGGCTCGGGGGAGGGGCTGCGCGAGCTCGTCGAGAACCTCGGCGACATCGACGCGCGGGGCATCAACTCCGTGCCGATCGGCGAGGGCCTCCAACTGCGCGTCGGGCGCTACGGCCCCTACGTCGAGGACCTGTCGGTCGAGGTCAAGGAGGGCGAGAACCCGCCCCGCGCCTCGGTGCCCGACGACGTCGCCCCCGACGAGCTGACCGTCGCCAAGGCGCGCGAGCTGCTCGCCGCGGGTGCCGACGACGGCAGGGTGCTGGGCACGGACCCGGTCTCGGGCAACGACATCATCGCGAAGGCCGGCCGCTACGGCCCGTACGTGACGGAGGTGCTGGACCTCCCGCCGATCGACACGAGCCTGTCCGCCGCAGCGCAGAAGCGGGCCAAGGCCGCGCAGCCCAAGCCGCGCACGGGCTCGCTGCTCAAGACGCAGACGCTCGACTCGATCACGCTCGAGGACGCCCTGCAGCTCCTGTCGCTGCCGCGCGTCGTCGGCACGGACCCGGAGTCGGGCGAGGAGATCACGGCGCAGAACGGCCGCTACGGCCCGTACCTCAAGAAGGGCACGGACTCGCGCACCCTCCCGAGCGAGGAGGCGATGTTCACCGTGACGCTCGACGAGGCGATCGAGCTGTACAAGCAGCCGAAGCGCGGCCGCGGCCGGGGCGCCGCGACCCCGCCGCTGCGCGAGCTCGGCGACGACCCGACGACGGGCACGCCGATCGTCGTCAAGGACGGCCGCTTCGGGGCCTACGTGACCGACGGCGAGACGAACCGCACGCTGCCGCGTGACGTCACGCCCGAGTCGATCACGCCCGAGCGCGCGATCGAGCTCCTCGCGGAGAAGCGCGCGCAGGGCCCGGCGAAGAAGCGCACCCCCGCCAAGAAGCCGGCGGCGAAGAAGACTCCCGCGAAGAAGCCCGCCGCCAAGTCGACGAAGTAGCTCCTCGCTCCGTCGAGGTAGAACCGCAGGTCGCGAGGTAGAGCTCCCGGAGTTCTACCTCGCGACCTGCTGTTCTATCTCGCGGGGCGGGCCGCTCGGTCGACGGTGGCTCGGTCGACGGTGGCTCAGTCGACGGTCACCGCGTCGAGCACCGGCAGGCGCGCGGCGCGGATCGCCGGCCACACGCTCGCGACCAGCCCGATGACGACGGCCGCGCCGAGGATTGCGAGCACCTGCCCCCAGGGGATCGCGAGCGTGCTCAGGCCCTCGTCGGCGAGCACGCCGGGCAGCGCGGCGCCGATCCCGATGCCCGTCGCCACGCCCAGCACCGTCCCGTACACCGCCGTCAGCACCGACTCGATCGCGATGATCCCGGCGAGCTGGAGCCGCCCGAGCCCGACGGCGCGCAGCAGACCGATCTCGCGCGTGCGCTCGATGACCGACAGCGCGAGGGTGTTGACGATGCCGAGCAGCGCGATGACGATCGACAGCGCGAGGAGCGCGTAGAGGATCACGAGCACCTGGTCGACCTGGTCCGCGAACGCCGACGCCGTCTCCTCGCGGTCCAGGACGGTCAGCACGAGGTAGGGCGCGACGGCGTCGGTCAGGCCTACCCGGAGCGCGTCGAGCTGGGCGGGGCTCGCGTCGTCCGCGGCGCCCACGTAGACGATCCGGACGCTCGCCTGGGCGGGCGGCACGACGTCGTCGAACACGTCGTCCCGCACGAGGATGCCGGTGCCGACGAGCTGGCTGTCGATGATCGCGCCGACCTGCGCCTCGACCACCGCGGCGCTCGCGCCACCCGCGGCGTCGCCCCCGCCCTCGCCGCCGAGCCGCAGCGTGTCGCCGATCTCCCAGCCGCGCTCGCGCGCGGTCCGCCGGTGCACGACGACGTCCCCGTCCTCGAGCGTCGACGTCGGGTCTCCCTCGAGCGCCACCGGGTCGAGCGACGTCTCGAAGAACGTCGCCGGGACGCCCGCGACGTCGGTCCCGCGCGCCTCCTCCTCGCCGGACCCGACCGTCGCGACCGGCGCGAGCCCGAGCCGCACCGTGTCGACGGTCTCGGCGCCCGGCACCGCGCGCACCGCGTCGACCGCGCCGCCGGGGACCGTCTGGGTCGCCGAATCGACGACGAGGTCCGCGCGCACCTCGGTCTCCACGATGCTCCGCACCGACGCCTGCGTGGACGCCGCGATGACCCCCGTGACGGAGACCAGCGCCATGCCGATGAGCAGCGCCCCGGCCGTGCTCGCCGTCCGTCGAGGGTTGCGCGTGACGTTGCCGCGCGCGAGGCGCCCGAGCGGCCGGAGCGTGACGACGAGCGGCCACGCCAGAACGGTGAGAACGCCCCGCGCCACCGCGGGCGAGCCCACGAGGACGCCGACGAGCACGAGCCCGGCTCCGACCCCGAGAAGCACGCGCGGGCTGAGGTCGTCGACCCACGTCCACCCGGTCGGCATGCCCGCGACGGACGACCCGAGGTACGCGGCGAGCCACAGGATCCCGGCGCCGACCAGGACGAGCACGAACCCGCCGACCGCCCGGGCGAGGGTGCCGCGCTCGGGGGCGACGTCGTCGCGCATGGCCTGGACGGGCGGGATCGCCGCGGCCCTGCGCGCGGGCAGGACCGCAGCGAGGACGCTCACGACCGCGCCGAGCCCGACCGCCGCGGCGAGCTGTGTCCCGCCGAGCGGGACGCGGCCGGAGAACTCCATGCCGGCCGCAGCGAGTCCCCAGCGGATGACGCGCACGAGCGCCGCCCCGCCGGCGACGCCGAGAGCCCCGCCGACCAGACCGACCACGAGGGCCTGGGCCAGCACCGAGGAGAACACCTGGCCCGGCGAGGCCCCGAGCGCGCGCAGCAGCGCGAGCTCGCGCAGGCGCTCGCGCACCGACATCTGGAACGTGTTGGCGATGATGAACGTCGCGACGAACAGCGCGATCGCGGCGAAGACGAGGAGGAACGTCTCGACGAACCCGAGGACCTCCTCGACCGCCTCGCTCGCCTCCTCGCGCGCCTGCGTCCCGGACACGGCCTCCGCGCCGTCGGGCAGCACGGCCTCCACGCGCTCGGCGAGCGCCTCCTCGTCGGCGGCGGTCGCGGCGGTGCCACCGGTACCACCAGCGCCCCCCGTGCCGTCCGTGTCGTCGTCGTCCGACCCGCCGCCCGTCTCGCTCCCCGAGGCCCAGACCGCGATCTGCGCGACCTGGCCGTCGGGCGCGAAGACCTCGCGCGCAGTCGCGTCGTCGAGGCCGATCAGGACTGCCCCGGCGGAGGCGGCCTCGATCCCGAACACGCCCGAGACGGTGACCGGCCGCGGCTCGTCGCCGAGCACGATCGTCGTCTCGTCCCCGGTGCTCAGCCCGGCGGCCTCCGCGGCGCTCTCCTCGAGCACGATCTCGCCCGTGCTCGGCCACGCGCCGTCGAGCAGGGTGAGGCTCGGGTCCTCCTCGTCGACGGCGAGCGCCACGCTCGGTGGGCCGTTCGTCACGACGGCCGTGCCGTCCGCGGCGACGAGGACCGCAGGGCCCGAGATGTCGGCGGCGGCGCGGTCCACGCCGTCGACGTCCTCGATCGTCGCGACGAGGTCGTCCGGGACGAGCGTGCGCTCCGCGGCGAACCCTCCGCCGGTCGCGCCCCCGCCGCCGCTCCCGCCCTCCTGCGGGGCGGCCCCCGTGACCTCCTGCGAGCCCCGCACGTAGACGTCGGCGACGAGCGTCGTCGCGATGATGTCGTCGAACGTCGACGACAGCATGCCGCGGAACGCGAACGTCCCCACCACGAACGCGACGCCCAGCGTCACGGCGAGGACGGACAGCACGAAGCGCACGAGGTGCGCGCGGACCCCGCGCAGCGCGACGCGGAGCATCACTGCCCGTCCGACGGCGCGAGGTGACGCCCGCGCACCTCGGGCGCGCGGGCGTCGCCCGGCGTACGGGCGTCGTCGGGCACCGAGGAGGGACGGATCGCGCTGCCGTCCGTGTCACCGCCCGCGGACGCGGCGAGGGCGTCGAGGATGTCCTGCTGGGTCGGGTCGTGCAGCTCGCCCGAGATCGTGCCGTCCGCGAGGAAGACGACCCGGTGCGCGTACGACGCGGCGCGCGGATCGTGCGTGACCATGACGACTGTCTGGTCGAGCTCGTCGACAGACCGGCGCAGGAACCCGAGCACCTCCCCGGCGGAGCGCGAGTCGAGGTTGCCCGTGGGCTCGTCGGCGAACACGATCGACGGCCGCGACACGAGCGCGCGCGCACACGCGACGCGCTGCTGCTGGCCTCCGGACAGCTCGGACGGCCGGTGGTGCAGCCGGTCGCGCAGCCCCACGGCGTCGACCACCTCGTCGAACCAGGCCCGGTCCACGGGGGCGCGGGCGATGTCGAGCGGGAGCGTGATGTTCTCGGCCGCCGTCAGCGTCGGCACGAGGTTGTACGACTGGAAGACGAACCCCACGCGCGTGCGGCGCAGCGCGGTGAGCCGCCGCTGCGACATGCGGCTGATCTCCTGCCCGTCGACCACGACGCTGCCTGACGTCGGCGAGTCGAGGCCGGCGAGACAGTGCATGAGCGTCGACTTCCCCGACCCGGACGGGCCCATGATCGCCGTGAGCCGGCCGCGCGCGAAGTCGACGTCGACGCCGTCGAGCGCACGGACCGACGTGTCGCCCGTGCCGTACACCTTGACGAGACCGCGCGCGCTCGCGCGGGGCTCGGGAGTGCGGGGAGGCGGGTGCTCCGGCGAGCGCGGCCGGTCGGGGGACGAGGCGGGCTGGCCCGCGGCTGTCGGCATGGCCTCATCGTGGCGTGCCGGTCGCCACCGCGCATCACCCGGGCACGTCGCCGTCCCGGGTGCGGCCTTCCGGGACCGGACCTCGGGCACGCCGTCCTGGCACCGCTCCCACCGGGTTACCGTGTGGCCATGAGCGACGCCGCCGTCCCCCGCGCCCTGACCTCCGCCCACGACCTGCCCGCCGACGTGCTGGCCGAGCTGTCCGGTCTCGTGCCCGACCCGCGGTCGGCGTCGACCGTGCGCTGGGGCATCCTCGGCGCGGGCGGGATCGCGTCGTCGTTCGCGGAGGCGGTGCGCCGGCACACGCAGAGCCGCGTCGCGTCCGTGGGGTCCCGCGACCGCGTGCGCGCCGAGCGCTTCGCGACGTCGCACGGCATCCCGACGACGCACGAGGGCTACGAGGCGCTCGTGGAGGACCCGCAGGTGGACGTCGTGTACGTCGCGACGCCGCACTCGCACCACCACGAGCACGCCCTGCTCGCGATCCGCGCGGGCAAGCACGTGCTCGTCGAGAAGGCCTTCACGCGCAACGAGGCCGAGGCGCGCGAGGTGCTCGACGCCGCGCGCGAAGCGGGCGTGTTCGTCATGGAGGCGATGTGGACGCGGTTCCTGCCGCACGTCGCAGCGCTGCGCGGCGTGATCGCGCGCGGCGAGATCGGCGACGTCGTCAACCTCAGCGCGGACCACGGCCAGCTCTTCGCGTTCGACCCGGCGCACCGGCTCTACGCGGCGGAGCTCGCGGGCGGCGCGCTGCTCGACCTCGGCGTGTACCCGGTGTCGTTCGCGCACGACCTGCTGGGCGCGCCGTCGTCGGTCACCGCGGTGGGGGCTCTGACGGAGACGGGTGTCGACGGCCAGGTGAGCATCGTGCTGGGCTACGAGGGCGGCGCGCAGGCGACGCTCTCGACGACGCTGTGGTCGCGCACCGCGACGGGCGCCGTGATCTCCGGGACGGCAGGGCGCATCGAGGTCGAGGGGGCGTTCTACGCGCCGACGTCGTTCCGGGTCGTCCTGAACGACGGGTCGTCGTGGTTCTACGACGGCTTCTCGGGCGAGGGCAAGCAGTACCAGGCCGCCGAGGTCGCGCGGCGCATCACGGCGGGCGAGACGCAGAGCCCGCGCATGTCGTGGGACGGCACGCTCGAGGTCATGCGCACGCTCGACGAGGTGCGCCGCCAGGTGGGGGTCGTCTACCCGGGCGAGTGAGCCCGGTCAGTCGGTGTGCTCGACGACGTAGCTGCGGCCGTCGGGGCCCGTCACCCGCTCGAAGCGCGTCCGCAGCTCCTGGTCGCGCTCGCGCTCGGCATCGGACACCCCGCGCCCGTCGGCGTCGTGGCGGCCCAGCTGGGCCGGGCCGAAGATCGGGAGGAAGCGCTCGGTGAGGCGCATGCCGAGCGAGCGCTCGTCCTTCGGCCTGGTGCTTCTCGCCGACCTTCTCGTCATCGCCGCCTGCCTATCGTTGCTTGGTGCACCAATTATTGGTGCACCACACGATAGCGCGATCCGGGCTACCCTGGCGACGTGACGGACACCTCGCACCCCGGCAGCGCCACGCTCGTCGACCCGCTCGCGCTCGAGGCGCAGGTCTGCTTCGCGCTGTCGGCCGGGGCCCGCGGGATGGTCGCGCTGTACCGGCCGCTCCTCGAGCCGCTCGGCATCACCCACCCGCAGTACCTCGTGCTGCTCGCCCTGTGGCAGGACGACGCCGCCGGCACCACCTCGACCGTCGGCGACCTCGCGACGCGCCTGCACCTCGACGCGGGGACGCTCTCGCCGCTGCTCAAGCGGCTCGAGACGCTCGGCTACGTGCGGCGGGAGCGCTCGCCCGACGACGGCCGCCAGGTCCGCGTGACGCTCACTCCTGAGGGGCGCGAGCGCCGGCGGGATGCCGAGCGCATCCCGCCGGCGATCGTGGCCGCGACCGGCCTGGGCCTCGACGAGCTCGCCGAGGTGCACGCCGCGGCGTCGAAGGTCGTCGCGGCGGCCCTGCGCGCAGGCGTGTACTGACCTCGCCCGTCCGCTCCCGCGCAGCGGTCAGGCGTCGGTGACGCGCACGCCGTCCGGCCCGACGACGAAGCGCACCGCGGCCAGTCCCGTCGCCACGGCGTCGGGGGCGGGGGACGCGGCCGCCAGCTCCTCGGCGGAGTGCGTCCCCGTCACGGCGAGCACCGCGCACCCGGCCGCGTGCGCCGCGGCGATGCCCGCGGGGGCGTCCTCGACGACGAGGCAGCGCGCCGGGTCCACGCCGAGCCGCTCCGCGCCGAGCAGGAACGGGTCCGGGTCGGGCTTGCCGCGCTCGACGTCGTCGGCGGTGACCACGACGGACGGCGCCACCAGGCCGGACGCCGCCATGCGGGCGGCCGCGAGCGGCGTCGTGCACGACGTGACGATCGCCTGGCGCTCGGGCGGGAGCGTCGTGAGGGCCTCTCGTGTCCCCGCGAGGACCGTCACGCCCTCGTTGTCGACCAGCTCGAGCTCGTGGATCCGCTCGTAGGCGGCCTCCACGCGGTCGGCGGGGAGGAGGGTCCCGATGAGAGTCCGAGCGGGCATCCCGTGCTGGATCTGGAAGTCCTCGGGGTCGGGGAGGCCCTGCTCGGCCGCCCAGCGCTTCCAGCTCCGGTCGACCGCCGGTACCGAGTCGATGAGCGTGCCGTCCATGTCGAACAGGACGGCGTCGAACGTGCGGTCCGCGAACGCGGCACCGGGAGCGGGGATCAGGGCAGGACGAGGCATGGTCCCGAGGCTAACCCGGTCGCCACGCGGACGGCGCCGGGCAGCCCGCCAGGGTGCTCCGAGGGCGGCGTCCTGTCCGACGCCGCGACTAGGGTGGACGTCGTGAGCGCACCCGGGTACTTCATCTCGTTCGAGGGCGGCGACGGCGTCGGCAAGTCCACGCAGTCCCGCCTGCTCGGGCAGTGGCTCGGCGAGCTGACGGGCCGCGAGGTCGTGCTGACGCGCGAGCCGGGCGGCACGACGCTCGGCAAGGAGCTGCGCGCCGCCGTCCTGCACGGCGAGGACATGGACCCGCGCACCGAGGCGCTGATCTACGCGGCCGACCGCGCGCACCACGTCGCGAGCCTCGTGCGCCCGGCCCTCGAGCGCGGGGCGATCGTCGTGACGGACCGGTACCTCGACTCGTCGGTCGCCTACCAGGCGGGCGGGCGCGAGCTCGGGGCCGACGAGGTCGAGCTCATCTCGCGCTGGGCCGTCCAGGACCTCATGCCCGACGTGACGATCCTGCTCGACCTCGACCCGGCCGTGGCCGCGGGCCGGATCCGCCGCACGCACGACCGCCTGGAGCGCGCCGGCGCGGAGTTCCACCGCCGCACGCGCGAGGCGTTCCTCGCGCGCGCGGCCGCCGCGCCCGGGCGCTGGGTCGTGCTCGACGCCGCGGCGCCGGTGGACGACCTGCAGGCGCAGATCCGCGTCGACGTCGCCGCGCGGCTCGAGCTGACGCCCGTCGTCGAGGAGGCCGAGGACACGATCGAGGCGCGTCCGGACGACGGGTTCGACGACTCGGACAGCGCGCTCGGCTACGAGCCGGACGCAGGGCTCGGGCTCGACACCCGGCCGCGGGGCGCGGGAGCGTGAGCGTCTGGGACGACGTCGTCGGGCAGGAGCAGGCCGTCGCGACGCTGAGCGCCGCGGTGGCCGACCCGGCCGCGATGACCCACGCCTGGCTGCTCACCGGCCCGCCGGGGTCCGGCCGCTCCAACGCCGCGCGGGCGTTCGCCGCCGCGCTCCAGTGCGAGCAGGGCGGGTGCGGCCGGTGCCAGGCGTGCCGCACCGTCCTCGCAGGCACGCACCCGGACGTCACGCTCGTGGCGACCGAGCTCGTGACGATCAAGATCGACGAGGTGCGCGACCTGCTCACCGTCGCGAGCCGCAGCCCGTCGCAGGGCCGACGGCGCGTGATCGTCGTCGAGGACGCGGACCGCATGGCGGAACGCACCACGAACGTGCTGCTCAAGGCGATCGAGGAGCCGGCCCCGCACACCGTGTGGGTGCTGTGCGCCCCGAGCCCGCAGGACGTGCTCGTCACCATCCGGTCGCGCTGCCGCGGCGTCGTGCTCCGGGTCCCGCCCGTCGAGGCCGTGGCGCGGCTGCTCGTCGCGCGCGACGGGATCGACCCGGCCGTCGCCGAGGCGTCGGCGCGCGCGGCGCAGAGCCACATCGGCCTCGCGCGCCGGCTCGCGCGGGACGCGGGCGCGCGCGAGCGCCGGAGCTCGGTGCTGTCCCTCGCCCGCCGGATCCGGGGCGTGGGCGACGCGGTCCTCGCCGCCGGGGAGCTCGTGGAGCTCGCGCAGGCCGAGGCGAAGGCAGCCACCGAGGAGCGCGACGCCGGCGAGAAGGCGGAGCTCCTGCGAGCGCTCGGTGTCGTCGACGGCGAGACGCTGCCGCCGCGGCTGCGCTCGCAGCTGCGCGACCTCGAGGCGGACCAGAAGCGCCGCGCGACCCGGCACCAGCGCGACGTGCTCGACCGCGCGATGGTCGACCTGCTCTCGCTCTACCGCGACGTGCTCGTGGTCCAGCTCGGCGCGGAGGTCGAGCTCGTCAACACCGGGCTCGCCGAGACGGTCCAGGCGCTCGCAGAGGACTCGACGCCCGAGCAGACGGTGCGCCGCATGGACGCCATCGGTGTCGCGCGCGAGCGGCTCGAGGGCAACGTCGCACCGCTGCTCGCCGTCGAGGCCATGACCGTCGCGCTGCGCCCGCAGGGCTGACCGTCCGAGCCCGCCGCGTTCGCGTCGGACCGGACCCGCGTCGGACCGGACCCGCGTCGGACCGGACCCGCGTCGGACCGGACCCGCGGCGTCAGGACGAGGGCGCGGCCGCCCGCAGCTTCTCCAGGAGCGGCTCGGCCACCTCGTCGAGGAACTCCTGCTGGCCCTGCTCGCCCACCTGGACGAGGGCGAGGTCGGTGAAGCCGGCCTCCCACCAGGCGGACGCCGCCTCGACGATCGCGTCGAGGTCCGGTCCGCACGGGATCGACGCCGCGACGTCCTCGGGCCGGACGAACTGGCTCGCCGCCTCGAACGCCTCGGTCGTCGGCAGGTCCGCGTTGACGCGCCACCCGCCGCCGAACCAGCGGAACTGGTCGTGCGCGCGGGTCACCGCGGCCTCCTCGTCGCGGTCCCAGCAGATCGGCATCTGCCCGACGACGCGCGACGGCGGGAGGTCGACGTCGGTGCGGGCCGCGCTCCAGCGCTCCACGACGGCGCCGTCGGGCTCGGTCGTCACGAGGTGGTCGGCGAGCGGGGCGAAGCGCTCGATCGACTGCGGTCCCGACACGGCGACGCCGATCTCGACCGTCTCGTCCGGCAGGTCCCACAGGCGGGCCGAGTCGACGCGGAAGTGCACGCCCTCGAAGGTCAGCTTCTCCCCGTCGAGCAGCGACCGGATGATCTCGACGGCCTCCTCGAGCATGTCGTGCCGCTCGCCGACGGCTGGCCAGCGCTCGCCCGCCACGTGCTCGTTGAGGTTCTCGCCCGCGCCGAGGCCGAGCGTGAAGCGGTCGTCCGAGAGCAGCGACACCGTCGCCGCCTTCTGCGCGACGACGGCGGGGTGGTAGCGCAGCAGCGGGCACGTCACGTACGTCATGAGCCCGACGCGCTCCGTCGCCTGGGCGACCGCCCCGAGGACGGACCACGCGTAGGGGGAGTGCCCCTGGGCGTCGAGCCACGGGAAGTAGTGGTCGCTCATCACCTCGAAGTCGAAGCCACGCCGCTCGGCGTCGACCGCGTGGGCGACCAGCTCGCGCGGGCCGGACTGCTCGGTCATGAGGGTGTATCCGAATCGGGTCATGTCCCGATCGTGGGACGGCCCGGGCGCACCCGCACGCGGGGCACCCGGGCCGTCGTCGGTCCGCCGAGGATCAGTCGAGGCTCAGGCGAGGGCCTTGGCCTTGAGGTGCGCGAACTCCTCGGGCGTGATGGCGCCCGAGTCGAGGAGCGCCTTGGCGTTCGCGATCTCGTCCGTCGGCGAGGAGCCGGCGACCTTGCGGATGTACGAGTCGGTGTCCTGCTTGGCCTGCGTCACGGCCTCGACCTGACGCTCCGCCATGCCGCGTCCGCGGGCGATCAGGTAGACGAGCGCGGTCAGCACCGGCAGGAAGATGAGGAAGAGGATCCACACCGCCTTCCACCAGCCGGAGAGGTCCCGGTCACGGAACAGGTCCGCGACGATCTGGAAGAGGACGATCAGATACGCGATGAAGAAGAAGCTCCAGACGAGCAACCAGAAAAAGTCCCAGAAGTCCACGGTTCCGCCCTTTCTCGACGAGTTCCGCATCCTGCGCGAACGGTCGCCGCGCGAAGGCTTGCAGCGCTGAACCTAGCGACACGGACCACATCGCGCGCGGCGAACGGGAGAAATCGCCCTGCCGTGACCGATCCGCCCGGGCCGCTGCACGCCGGACGTGTCGCGCGTGCCGTGCCGACCGGCCTGCGCCAGGATGGGGGCCGACAGCCCGACCCGCTCCGACGCAAGGAGACACCATGGTCCCCACCCGCCGCGCACCGCACCCCGCGATCCGCCTGTCGATGGTCGTCGGGCTGGCGCTCGCCGCGTCGACGCTCGCCGCGTGCGCGTCGTCCACGGACGGCGGTGGTGACGAGACGACGTCGGCGTCGGAGTCACCGTCCGACGACGGCACGACGGACGAGACGACGGCCGAGCCCACCGAGGGCACGCCGTCGATGGCGCCCGACGCCGCGTCGATGACGATCGAGGCGGGCGCCACCGGGAAGGGCCTGCCGTCGGGCGTCGACGGGCCGACGGAGGGCGGCACCGGTGCGGCGTGGAGCGCCGAGCCGGGACTGCTGTACGTCATCACCTACGGGTCGAGCACGTGCCCTCTCGTCGCGGAGCCCGACGCCACCGTCCAGGGGACGGACGTCGTGGTGACGCTCGTCGAGATCCCCGCGGACTCCGTCTGCACGATGGACCTCGTCCCGGCGACGTCGGTCGTCGCCGTCCCCGACGACGTCGACGCGTCCGCCGAGGTGACCGCCGTGCTCGGTGACCAGGGGAGCGTCGTCGTGCCGCCCGCGGTCGACGGGGCGACGGGCGAGGCGGCGTGGGTGGAGCAGCAGTAGCCCCGCCCGCCCGGCGGTTGCGGTGAAGAGCGTGTGGAAGGACGACCCTCCGGACGAACCCCTGCCAGGAGGGGCGATCGGAGCGGCTACCGTGTCGGGGTGAAGTCCCGCCGCGCCGTCCTGGCCGCCTCGTCGCTCGCGCTCGCCCTCGTCGTCGGGGCCTGCTCCGTGCCGCCCAAGGTGCAGATCCCGGCCGACGCCGTCCCGTCCGCCGGCGCGGCGGAGGGGACCGGCGAGACCGGTCCCGAGGGGTTCGAGGACTTCTACGGGCAGAGCCTCGCCTGGGAGGACTGCGAGGGCGGCTGGGAGTGCACGACGGCGCGTGCCCCGCTGTCCTGGGACGACCCGGGGGCGGGGGAGACCGAGCTCGCGCTCAAGCGCCTCCCGGCGAGCGGTGACCGTATCGGCTCGCTGCTCACCAACCCGGGCGGCCCCGGTGCGTCCGGCGTGGACTTCGTCGGGGACGCCGCGCAGCTGATCGGAGAGCCGGTCAAGGCGGCGTACGACCTCGTCGGGTTCGACCCGCGCGGCGTCGGGCAGTCGGATCCTGTCGCGTGCCTGGACGACGCCGCCAAGGACGAGGCGCTGTCCACCGAGTACGACGTGCCCGACGGCGAGGCCGGGCTCGAGGAGCGCCGGGCCGCCTATCGCGAGTGGGCCGAGGCGTGCGCGGAGAACACCGGCGACCTCCTGGGCCAGGTCGACACGCAGAGCGCGGCGCGCGACATGGACATGCTGCGTGCCGTGCTCGGGGACGAGACGCTCGCCTACCTGGGCTACTCCTACGGGACACAGCTCGGCGCGACGTACGCGGGCCTGTTCCCGGACAAGGTCGGCCGGCTCGTGCTCGACGGCGCGATCGACGTCACGTTGTCCTCCGCGGAGACGAGCGAGCAGCAGGCCGTCGGGTTCGAGAACGCGCTGCGCGCCTACGTCGAGGACTGCCAGGCGGGGGCGTCGTGCCCGCTCGACGGCGACGTCGACGACGGGCTGCGGCAGGTGCGCGCCCTGCTCGACGCCGCGAAGGCGAACCCGCTGCCCACGAGCTCGGACCGCAGGCTCACGTCCACGCTCGCGTTCTACGGCATCGCCGTGACGCTCTACAACGACCAGAGCTGGCCCGTGCTCACGCAGGCCCTCACCGAGGCGCTCGACCAGGGGACCGGCACGGCTCTGCTGTACCTCGCGGACTTCTACAACGACCGCAACCCCGACGGGTCGTTCGCCACGAACTCCACCGAGGCGTTCCGCGCCGTCGGCTGCCTCGACGGCCGGCAGGACCCCGACCCCGCGACGATGGAGGAGCAGCGCGAGCGGCTCGAGGTCGAGGCGCCGACCATGGGCTCGTTCTTCGCCTACGGGGCGCTCACGTGCGCCGACTGGCCGTACCCCGTCGTCGAGCAGGAGTTCGACGTCCACGCGACCGGCGCCGCCCCGATCGTCGTCATCGGCACCACCAACGACCCCGCGACGCCGTACGTCTGGTCCGAGGGCCTGGCGAAGGCGCTCGACTCCGCCGTGCTCGTCACGTGGGAGGGCGAGGGGCACACCGCCTACGGCCGCTCCAACGCGTGCGTCGGCGACGCCGTGGACGCCTACCTCGTCGACGGGACGGTCCCCGAGGACGGCCTGACCTGCTGACGTGCTGACCTCGGACGGGCCGGCCTGCTGACGTCGCGGACGCGTCGCGCACCTCACCGGCGCCGCCGCGAGGCCTGTCCGGCCGGTGGTCCCGAGCCGCTTTGGAGTCTGGGCCGATCGCCGGGTACAGTAGGCGATCGTTGCGGCGGTTCGCGCGAGCGAGCCTCACTGCAGCACGCCGCCTTAGCTCAGTCGGTAGAGCGATTCACTCGTAATGAATAGGTCGTCGGTTCGATTCCGACAGGCGGCTCCACCAGAAGCCTCTGACCTGCGGAAACGCGGTCAGGGGCTTCTTTCATGCCCCGCCCTACCTCCTCCAAGGTGTCACTTTGGGGCTACATTCACCGGCGAAGTGGCTCCACGGAGCGCCTCGGAAGACGCTGGAAGTCGCCCACACGCATAGGGCGTGCATGACGAACTCACGCACCCACACCCCTGCCCCCATCCCCGGCCCGTCCCCGCGGTTCCTCACAACCGCCGAGGCCGCCCGCTACCTCGGCTACCGCCCGCACACCCTGGAGACGTGGCGGACGACCGACGACGGGCCAGCCTGTCTCCGTATCGGGCGCACCGTGCGGTACGACATCGCCGACCTCGACGCCTGGGTCGAGGCCCAGGCGATACGGACCGCCGCCAAGGCCGCCTGATGCCCCGGGAGGCACTACGCCCGGGCGAACTCGGCCGCATCCGCTTCTACCCCCACGGGGACGGCCGAGTCCGTGCCGAGGCCTACTACGCCGACGCATCGGGTGCTCGCCGCCGCGCAAAGACGCTCGCCCGCAATGAAACCCTGGCACGCAGAGCCCTCGTCGCCAAGGTCGCAGAGCTCAGTGCACCGTCCGACGAGCAGGAACCGGCCGGCCCTGCCTTCGAGACGGTGCGAGACGCGTGCCTCGCGTGGGTTGAGACGCTCCCGGCGAGGGGTGGTTCCGTCACGACCCATGGGCAGTACGCCCGGGCCGTGCGGGGCGATGTACTGCCCGGACTCGGTGACGTTCGGCTCAAGGACCTCACCACCCACGTCGTGCTCACGTGGCGACAGAGGCTCGTAGACGGAACGGCCAAGACGCGTGAGCCAGAGCCGGGGGAGTGGCGTGGGTTGCGGAAGGTCGTGGCACCCGACGGCACGGTGACCCGCGTCCTGCCGCCACGGCTCGGGAGCACCCGGCAAGCGGAGCTCGCCCAGACGGTGTTGAAGCAGGCGCTCGACCACATGGTGATGTCGGGCGTCCTCGACCGGAACCCGGCTGACCGTCTTCCGCCGTTGCGGCACACCCCAAGACCTGCCCCGGAGGCGTTGACACCAGAGCAGGTGCGCCAGGTCGTGCGCGACGTGGAGAACTGGTGCAACCCGCGTGTGAAGCGTTCAGGCCGCACCTGGAAGACCTTTGGCGCCCTCGTCGCGATGCAGGCGGCAACGGGCGTTAGGCCGGGCGAGGTCCTGGCGCTGCGTTGGTGCGACGTGAGCCTCACTCCTCACCGCGGGACGGTCGCCGTCACGGGAACGGTCGTCGTCGAGACGGGGCGGGGAGCATGGCGCAAACCCGCCCCCAAGACCCGCAACGGCCTGCGAACCCTGGACTTGCCCGAATGGGCGGCGGAGAAGCTACGGGCAATGCGGCCAACTGACGCCGAGCCGGAGGACCCCATCTGGCCCTCGCCTGTGCCAGGGTGCATCTGGCGCTCTCCGTCTGCTGTCCGCCAGCAGTGGGGCCGATTCCTCAAGGCGCAGGACGCCCTACCGGAGAGCACACCTCAGAAGGCCTTCCGCAAGACGGTGGCGACCTTGGTCGCTCAGAACCTCGGCCTGGGTGCCGTCCCTGCCCAGATGGGGCACGGCAGCGTGACGGTCGGCGAGCAGTTCTACGTGGAGCCGACCCGCACCTCACCACGTGGAGCTCGCGAAGTGCTTGATGCCCTGGACCCCGAGTTGCTCATCTTTCCTCGCGCCGCCGACCGTGCCCCGCGGGCATGGGGCAATCGATCGTTTCGTGCATCGGAGGAGCGAAGGCACGAAGAAGACCTGGAACAAGAACCGACCTAACCTGGTGCGGCTTCGACGCGGTGGGCGGTGTAGAGGCGCCGCTGCTGCACCGGGATCGACGAACCGTTCCCCGCGGTGTCGGGGTTCAGCAGGGCGGTGCGGTGCAACGAGTACGCGAGCGACCGGGCCCGGACATGGTCGCGGTGCACGCCCAGAAAAGCTCAGGCGGTCGACGACGACGCGTACGAGGACCTGGCGCCGGGTTCGCGCGGCGAGGTCGACGACGACGACTTCTGATCGCCGGATCGGGGCGAATGGTTTCGTTCCGGGACTAATGCATATAGATGGGTCTCTACTAGGACGGACCAGGTGTTACGTGGTCGGATCGCCCGGCACCGAGCACGGTGCCCGGTCAGCGCAGAAGGGGGCCGTGGGACGGGTTTCTGACGGTCGACCGCGCATCTGTCAGATAAGCCCGGCTGACTTGTCACTTCCGGAGGGGTCGGTGACAAGTCGCTGCGAGCATCGCCGCAGGTCACAGCGCTACTTGTCACCCTTGTCACTTGGGGTGACAAGTGCGTTCTCGCAGGTCAGCCGCCCTTTTTGGGGCCAAAACAGCTCGACTTGTCACTTTTCCCGGGAGGTAGCTCTATAGGGGAGGACGGGGGTTTCTATTGAGGCCGGATCCCTAGATATATACATAGGTCATGCGCGCTAACGTAGGTGATCTGCAGTGACAAAGTGACAAGTGTACTCTCTCGTGTCCGATATAAGTAGGTATGTAGTACCCCTCACCAGGAGAATTGCCTGAGGCAACCTTGTCACTTGCCTTGTCACTTGCTCAAAATCTGGTGACAAGACGACGATTTCGGCGCCATCACCGCAGGTCAGAGCACGAAAACCTGGTGACAAGACCGCGCAGGCCCTCGAACCGCCCCGCAGACCAGGATCAGGCAGCCGCCCGCTCGCCGCGCTGCCGCCGACGCGCCGCCAGCAGGAACAGCCCACCCCCGATCAGCGCGAGAGAGCACAGCGCTTAGGTCATCAGCTCCGACCCCGTCGGTGCGTACCGGCCACCCGGCGCGCCCGGCGTCGACCCGTCACCCTCGCCCGGCGGCGGCGTGGAACCACCATCGTCCGAAGGCGGCGCCGGCACCGCGGCGCCGGCCTCGACTGTCACGGTGATCGTGCCCGTCGCAGTTTTTCCCGTACGCATAGGTGCTCGTGTACGAGCACGACCTCTGTCCGGTGAAGCCGTCCGCGGGTGTGAACACGACCATGGCTCCTGAGACCTCGCCCGTGCCGCCGGTGCAACCGCTCACCTCCGTGAGCTCGATGCCCTCGCCCGTGTCGTTGCCGAGCACGTCGATCCGCATCGCGTCCGGAGCCGTCGTGCTCGCCGTGTCGTCCGCGGCGACCGGGGCCGCGACCACGTGGACGGTCACCGTCGCGGTCGCGGTCTGACCCACGGCGTCGGTGATCGCGCACGAGAACGTGGTGTCCCCGGTGAACCCGTCGTCCGGGACGAACGACAGCGTGCCGTCGTCCTCCAAGGTCGGCCAAAGCACGAGGCTCGTTAGCGCCGCCGTGGGCATCGCGCGGACTTCTACGCATAGGGACGGGTAAGCACCACATCTTCGAGCAGGGAAGGAGCCGACGGGTCACCTCCAAGGTATCCCGTCAACACCAGGGCATGAGCACGTACACCGAAGTCCAGCACCCTCGCAGCGCCGACGGCCGCTTCGCACCGAAGCAGGTCGCCGAGGCGGCGGCCGTTATCGACGCCCTCGCGTCCGTGGTGACTTCTGCCGCTGGCGAGGAGGAGTACGTGCCGGTGGAGCGCCAGGCCTGCATCAAGCAGTTCGGCCCCGAGCCGTGCCCCGTGGTCGGCCCCGACACCGCGGCCATCGGGCCGGTCGAGCGCATCGAGCACGGCGACCGCGTGGAGTGCTGCGATGCTGCGGGCCGCCTGCACCGCGCCGACCGTCCGACGCTCGAGTGGGACAACGGCGACATGCGGTCGCGCTGCCTCGGGCCGCTCGGGACGATCTCTGGTGCCAGAGCGCATGTGATGCTCCGCAGGACCTGCTTGATCCGCGACTCGCTCGGACGTGTGCCTCGTCGATTGCGAGGGCGGAGGTAGGCGCACAATGCCAGTTCCTTGGACTGCTATAAGGGCAGTGTGTGCCTTCGAGGACTGGATCGGGTCTAGTTCCCGATGGTCATGGCGCGCCGAGGGGAGTACAACAGAGGACGGAGGGGTCGGTGTCGCCCGCCCCCAGAGGTACCGGGGGTCCTCGATGCGCATGTCGCTCCGTCGCGTTGTGGCCGCGCTCGCATGCCTGGGGCTCGCCCTCGTCCTCCTGGTGGCGCCGCCACCCGCGCCGGCGGCCGCCGCGACGATCTCCAGCGGCGGGCCGCTGTCGACGATCACGGTCTCCCCGGACCTCAACTGCGACGTCCGGCACACGCTCGACACGTCCGCGGAGTGGTACGGCCAGACCGCGTGCGGGACGTTCGCCTCGCTGAACGGCGCGCTCTTCGGGCCTCAGAACGTGCCGGCCGGAAGCTCCGCCGCCCCGCGCACCGCGTGGACCCCGGTGTCACAGTCCGCCGTCTCGGGTGCCGGGACCACCGCCGACCCGTACACGATGGTCACGACCGTGCGGAACTCCGCGGGGGTGACCCTCGTCCAGACGGACTCGTACGTGGTGGGCGAGGAGCTCTACAACACCTCGGTCACGGTGCAGAACCCGACGGGGGTCCAGCAGGTCGGAACGCTGTACACCGCCGGGGACTGCTACCTCCAGAACTCCGACCAGGGGTACGGGCGCGTCTTCGGGACGGCTCCCGCGTGCAGCGCGTCCACGTCGGCAGGGTCCCGGATCCAGCAGCTCCTCCCGCGCACCGGGGGCAACTCGTACTACCAGGCGAGCTACTCGCAGGTCTGGTCGTGGATCGGCACGCAGCGGCCGTTCCCCAACTCGTGCCGCTGCACCGAGTACATCGACAACGGGGTGGGGATCAGCTGGCCGCTCGACGTCGCGCCCGGCGCGTCCACGACCTTCGCCTGGTCCACGGTCTTCTCCCCGACCGGCGACGTCCCGCTCGCCGTCTCGGCGACCTCGCACGCCCCGAGCGTCCTGCCGGGCGCGGCGAACGGCTACCGGCTGCAGGTCTCGAACCCCAACGTCTCGGCAGCGACGGTCGGCCAGGTGACGGCGACCCTGCCGCCCGGGTTCACCTACACTCCCGGATCGACCCTGGGCGCGACGACCACCGACCCGGCCTTCGACCCCGTGACGCGGACGCTCACCTTCACCGGCCCCTTCGTCGTGCCACCCGACGGCGTGATCAGCATCGACTACGGCGTGACCGTCTCCGTCGTGCCCGACACGTACACGATCGACGCCTCCGCGACGTCGCCGTCGTTCCCCGTGAGCGGGGCGGTCGCCACCGCACCGATCACGGTGCTGGCGGTGGCGGACCTCGCGATCAGCAAGGTCGCGTCGACGCCGTCCGTCGTGGCCGGGGGTCCGCCGATCGTGTTCACCCTGACCGCCTCCAACGCCGGGCCTGGCGTCGCGAGCGGGGTGCGGATCACCGACCCCGTCCCGTCCGGGCTGACCTTCCTCCCCGGCTCGTCGACGCCCGGGTGCTTCCTCGAGATCGCGACCAACCGTGTCGTCTGCCCGGTGGGGACGATCGCCGTCGGCGGGTCGACGGCCGTGGACCTCGCCTTCGCCGTCGCCTCCACCGCGGCCCCGGGCGGTCGGAGCAACACCGCCGCCGTGAGCGGGACCGTCGACGACCCCGTCCTGGGGAACAACACCGCGACCACGCCGTTCTCGATCACGCGGACGGCCGACCTGTCCGTCGTCAAGACGCGGACCGGTGGAGGCGCGACCGTCGACGCGGGCGGGCAGATCACGTACTCCCTGGCGGTGGGCAATGCCGGACCGTCCAGCGCCGACGTGGCGCTCACGGACGTGCTGCCCGTCGGGGTGACCGTGGTGTCCTTCACCGGGACCGGGTGCAGCGCGACGACGCTGACGTGCGCTTTCATGCTCGCCGCCGGGGGGACGACGACGGTGACGCTCGTCGCGGCCGTGGCGCCCGGGACCGCGAGCGGCACGACGCTGACGAACACCGCCCGGGTCACCACGACGGCCACCGACCCGAACTCCGCGAACGACACGTCGGCCGTCACGACGACGGTGACGCGCTCCGCCGACGTCGGGGTCACGAAGCGGCCCCTCACACCGTCTGCGACAGCCGGCGGTGTGGCGCGCTGGGAGGTCGGCGTCGCGAACGCGGGGCCCTCGACGGCGACGTCCGTCGTGCTGACGGACGCCCTGCCGCCCGGGTCGACCTTCGTCCCCGAGGAGTCGTCGGCGTCCTGCGCGCTCGTCGACGCGGAGGTGCAGTGCGCGCTCGGCACCCTCTCGCCCTCCGGGTCGCAACGCGTGACGATCGCCGCGCTGCTCCCGTCCGACCTCCCCGACGGGTCGTCCGTCACCAACACCGCCGTGGTCTCCCACGCGGACCCCGACCCGAACGCCGCGAACGACACCGCGAGCGTCGCGAGCCCGGTCGTGCGGGACGTGGACGTCGCGGTCGTCAAGGACACTACGGCGGAGCCGGTGGTCGCCGGCGAGTCCGTCACCTATTTGATCGACGTGATGAACACCGGCCCGTCCGACGCGTCCGACGTCGTCGTGACGGACCCGGGCGTCGCGGGAGTCACCTGGACCTCGGCGGAGGTCACGTCAGGTAGCGCAGGCACGTGCGAGATCGTCGACGGCGACATGACATGCACACTCACGGTCCTGCCCGCCGGAGGGTCGGCGACGATCACGCTCGTCGGGTCGACGGACCCGCTGCTCCCGAACGGCTCGACGTTCGTCAACGGCGTCACGGTCACGCAGGCCGAGACGGACCGGGACACGACGAACAACGAGTCGTCGGACGCCGTCAACGTCGTCGCGATCACCGGAATCAGCCTCGACAAGCGCGAGAGCGCCGTCCCCGCCGTGGCGGGAGAGTCGTTCGGATACACCTTCACGGCATTCAACCGCGGGCCGTCGACGGCAGAGGACGTCGTCCTCACTGACACGCTGCCACCGGAGCTGCTGAACCCCGTGGTGTCCGACAGCGGCGACGCGAGCTGCGACATCGCCGCCGGGACGCTCACGTGCACGTTCCCGGACCTGCCCGCGGACCCGGACGGGACCACGCCGTACGCCGTTGCTGTCACCGGCACCCTCGACCCCGCGGCGGCGAGCGGGTCGACCCTCGTCAACACGGCGACGCTCGACGACCTCGACGGCGAGCCCGTCACCGCCGAGGAGCAGACCCCGGTCACGAGGGCGTCGACCCTGACGGTCGAGAAGACGCCGTCGCAGACCGGTGTCGTCGCCGGCGAGTCGCTGACGTGGGACGTCGTCGTGACGAACACGGGGCCGTCGAACGTCGTGGGCGCGGTCGTCCTCGAGACGCCGGACGCCGGCCTGACGATCACGGGCATCACCGGGCCGGGCGTCGCGTGCGCTCTCGCCGTCTTCTCGTGCGACCTGCCCGAGCTCGCCGTGGGCGGCACCGTGACGCTCACCGTGACGGGTACGGTCTCGCCCGACCACCCCACGGGTACGGTGGGGAACTCGGTGACGGTACGCAACCCGCAGGGTGAGGACGTCACGGGCGGGTCGACGGTCGAGGTGCAGAGCGAGGCCGTCCTCACGGTCGCCAAGGACTCGACGCAGCCCGATATAGCGCCCGGAAACCCCGTCGCGTACACGGTGACGGTCGGCAACGACGGCCCGTCGACCGCCACCGGGGTCACCGTGACCGACACGCTGCCGGACGGCCTCACCTTCGACACGGCGACGAGCAGCGACGGCTGCACCGCCGCCGACCAGGTGGTGACGTGCGCCGTCGGGACGCTCGCGGTCGGGTCGACGACGATGGTCACGATCGGCGCCACGACCGACCCCGGCCTCGAGGGTACCGAGATCGTGAACGAGGCGGTGGCGACCGCTGCGAACGGTGCCGAGGTCTCAGACTCCGCGACCACCACCGTCGCACCGGAGGCCGACCTGTCCGTGACGAAGGTCGGGAGCCCGGCGCTCGCCGGGGAGGACGTGACCTGGACCGTCACGGTCAGCAACGCCGGCCCTTCGGACGCGACCGGCGTCGTCCTCACGGACCTGGTCGCGGCACCGCTCGTCCCGGTGTCGGGGAGCTGGCCGGACGGCGCGTGCGACGTGCCCGTCGGCCAGCAGGTCGTGTGCGCTCTCGGGGCGGTCGGCGCCGGTTCCAGCGTCGTGGTCACCCTCGTCACGGCGAGCCCACCTGACGCCGTCCCGCCCGGCGAGACGGTCCTCGCCGTGACCAACACGGCGACCGTCACCGCCGCGACGGTGGACCCGGACCCGGACGACGACTCCGGCACCGGGGCCACGGGTCTCCTGCCCGCCGCGGACCTCGTGACGACCAAGAGCGGTCCTGAGGTCGCGGTCGCCGGGACCGCGATCTCGTACACGCTCGGGGCCGTGAACCAGGGGCCGTCGGTCGCGACGGGCGTCGTCCTCACGGACCGGCTCGACCCGAGCCTGCTCTTTGACCCCGCGTCGTCGGATCCTGCCTGCACGCTCGTCGACCCGGGGACGAACACCGTGGGCTGCACCACCACGGCGATCCTCGCGGCGGGAGACGGCGTGTCGTTCGTCATCGGCGCGACGATCGACGCCTCCCTCGCCGACGGCTCGGTGCTGACCAACAGCGTGGCGGCCTCCGCGGACCAGCCGGACCCGACGCCGCAGGACCTCGGGACCGTGACGACGCAGGTCGTCGCGGTGGCGGACGTGTCGATCACCAAGACCGCCTCCGCCGTGGAGGCGGTCGCAGGGTCGACGCTCGAGTACACGTTCGTCGTCTCGAACGCCGGTCCGTCGGCCGCGCGTGACCTCCAGTTCACCGACGGGGGTCCGGCCGGGGGACTCGGTGGCGGTCTCCAGGCCGGCGCCAAGGGCGCACCGGCGTGCCCCGTGACGGGCGTCAGGTTCGCCTGCCAGATCCCCGAGCTCCTCCCGGGCCAGTCCCTCACGCTGACGATCCCCGTGACGAGCGACCCGTCGATCCCGGAGGGCACGGTGGTGACCAACACCGTGCGAGCCGAGAGCTCCGTGGCGGACCCCGTCGTCGAGAACAACGTCGACTCCGCCTCGGTGCGGTTCGTCCGCAGCTCCGTACTCGGGCTGACCAAGACGGCCTCTGTCGCCACGGCCGGCGTGGGCGAGGAGGTCGCGTGGACCCTCGCCCTCGTGAACCAGGGTCCGTCGACGCTGGAGGACGTAGCG
The DNA here is from genome assembly GCF_059159985.1 of Cellulosimicrobium sp. BMG9.23. Classification (NCBI taxonomy): domain Bacteria; kingdom Bacillati; phylum Actinomycetota; class Actinomycetes; order Micrococcales; family Promicromonosporaceae; genus Cellulosimicrobium; species Cellulosimicrobium sp. BMG9.23. Next base: position 20,912 of record NZ_JBZGBZ010000002.1, on the reverse strand, counting down.
GTCACCGACACGCTCCCTGCGGGACTGGAGCTGATCGGCGCCGACGAGCGCTGCACCGCCTCGACCACGGGGGCCGGCACGGCACGGGTGGACTGCGCGGTGGCCACGCTCGCACCCGGCGAGAGCACGTCGTTGGTCGTGCGGACACGCGTGGGCGCCGACGCACCGGACTCCCTCGTCAACGTCGCGACCGCCGCTGCCGACGGCGCACCGCTGGTCAGCGCGGACGCTGCGGTCGGCGTCGAACGCCCCGCCGGGACCGGTGGCGGCGCCGCGCCTCCCGGCGACCGCGGTCCCGACATGGCGCAGACGGGCCTCGACGCGTCCCAGCTCCTGCTGGTCGCCTTCGCCCTCGTGATCGTCGGCCTCGGGTGCGCGACGTTGACCGCGACGTCGCGGTCTCGTGCCCGGGAGACCGGCATCTGACAACGTACCTGCGACCGTGCGCAGCCCGCGCCCCGGTGGGTTGCACGCGATGCGGCGCCCACACGAAGGTGGGTTGGTTGCGGTCGCGCCCCGGTTGAGGCTGCCGTAGCGTCGGCTCCGGCAAGCCCGGAAGCCCTTGGAGGCACGGATGGACCGCACGACCGACTACCGGTTCGACCAGGGCTTCCCGGACGAGCGGACTGTGCAGGAGGCCTACGACCGGAGCGACTTCGCGCGAGCCGTGGTCTGCTACAAGCACTTCTTCCCGGCCGTGTCGGGGGTCGCGATCTTCACGGGCAACGAGAAGGTCGGCGTGGTGGCGAACGAGGTGTTCGGCACTATGGACACACGGCCCGGGCAGGTCGGTCTCACGCTGAACTCCGACACGCCCTGTGCGCCGGTGCTCCTCGATCTGTCGGCGGGCCCGATGGTTGTGGAGATCCCGCCCGGGCCGATCCTGGGTGCCGCGATGAACGTCGACCAGAGCTGGATAGCGGATGTCGGGCTTCCCGGGCCGGATGCGGGCCACGGGGGAGAGCACGTGCTGCTCCCGCCGGGGTACGACGGTCCGGTCCCCGAGGGGGCCCACGTCGATCGCGCTCTGGGTAGCCGGGTGGTGGTCGGGCTGCGCGCGATCCCCCAGGGCGGCGACGTCGCGGCTGCGATGGAGCTGCTGCGCTCGGTGCGTGTGCGCCCGGTAGAGGACGACGATGGTTGGCGGGAACCTACGTGGGTCGATCTGACCGGGACTTCGCAGGACACGACGCCGAACGAGGTGCAGGGGACCCTCGAGTACTGGCGCGTGCTGCACGAGTACCTGCGGACCGAGCCTGTGCATCCCGAGGACCGCGCCTACGTCGGCGAGCTCGCGGTCCTCGGGATCCGGGCCGGTGAGCCGTTCGACCCCGACGACAGGCTCAGGGGCATCCTGACGGCGGCTGCGAGGGACGCGGACGCGCAGATGCGTGTGCAGTCGTTCGCGGACCGCCGGCCGGACCGGGTGGTCTGGGAGGACCGCGAGTGGGAGTGGGTCACGCTGCGCCCGGAGAACGCTGCGTTCGAGACCGGGGGCCACGTCGACGTCGACGCCCGGCAGACGTGGTTCTACCAGGCCATCGCGACCTCTCCCGCGATGTTCCGGCGTCAGGCCGGGGCGGGTTCGGTGTACTGGTTCGTGGCCCGCGACGCCGACGGTGCGTACTTGGACGGGGGGCGCACGTACCGCCTGCGGGTACCGCTCCCGGTGCCCGCGTCGCTGTTCTGGTCGCTCACCGTGTACGACGCGAAGTCACGCAGCCAGATCGACGCGGCGCAGGGCCGTGCGGCCCTGCGGTCGTTGTTCGAGCTCGCGCAGCGGCTCGACGGCGACGAGGTCGAGCTGGTCTTCGGCCCGCAGCCGCCCGCCGACGAGACCGCGTGGGCGCAGACCGTGCCGGGGCGCGGGTGGTTCGCGTACTTCCGGGTGTACGGGCCGCAGGAGTCGGCGTTCGACGGCGCGTGGCGTCCGGGTGACGTGGAGCCCATCGAGTCCTGACCGAGCGCGTGGGCGGCACCGGTCGCCCGTGGGAGGAGCTGTCGTGCAGCATGCAGGTACCGGGTCGGTCGACCGAGGCGTCCACCGGAGGGCGGTGGAGTGCGCTGTCTGGGGCATGGCGGCGGTGAACTACGAGCTGATGCGGGCCCGGCTGGCGCCGGCGGGCGATATCGAGTTCGTCTACTGGTCGGGACTGCTCGACTCGGACAACCAGACGCTCACCCCCAACCCCGACCTGATCTACTACATGGCGTTCCTGGACCCGGGCCGCGACGGACCCCTCGTCCTGGACATCCCGCCCAGCAGCGGCGACAATGCCCTCAACGGGAACGTGTGCAACATCTGGCAGGTCCCGCTCGAGGACGTCGGGAAGTTCGGGGCGGACGCGGGTGCCGGCGCGAGGTATCTGATCCTGCCGCCGGGCTACGACGGCGTGGTCCCCGAGGGCTACGTCGTCCTGAGGTCCGACACCCGGCGTGTCTACGCGCTGCTGCGCTCGGTGCTTCCCGAAGGCACCCAGGAGGCCCTGGACGCCGGGCTCGAGTACTGCCGGCAGATCAAGGTCTACCCGCTGGCCGAGGCGGACGACCCGCCGGAGACCTCCCGTCGTGACCTGCAGGGCGAGGTCGTCGACACGCGGATCCCGTACGACGTCCGGTTCTGGCAGGCGCTGCACCAGGTCGTCCAGGACGAGCCGTGGTTGCCGCGGGACCGCGCCTTCGCGGAGATGCTGGCGGGGATCGGCATCCGCCGGGGCGAGCCCTTCGACCCGGATGCCCAGCACGTGGCAGTCCTGGAGGACGCTGTCCAAGATGCGCACGACTGGCTGCGTGAGCTCTACGAGCACAAGCCACCGTTCGTCGAAGGCCGGCAGTGGTTCTTCCCGGCCGGGAGCGACTTCGCCGCGGCGCAGAGCACCAACTACGCCGACGACCAGGTCTACCCGTACACCGACCGCGCCGTGATCTATCAGATGGCGTTCATCGGGCTCAAGAGGATCGGCGTCGGCCAGTTCTACCTGGTATGCCTGAGGGACGCGAACGGCGACCTCTTCGACTCGGCGCGGACGTACCGGCTCCGCGTGCCGGCCGGGGTACCCGTCTCCCAGTTCTGGTCGGTCACGATGTACGACGCCGAGGACCACACCTTCGTCCGCGACGCCACGAAGTACTCCGTCTCGTCCCAGACCCCCGGCCTGGAGGTAGACGACGACGGATCCGTCGTCGTCTACCTCGGCCGCGACCAGAGCGACGGGCCGGCGGCCAACTCGATCAGCCCCGCAGGCTCGAGCGGCTTCGAGCTGATGTTCCGCTTCTACGGCGTCAAACCCGAGGTGATGCACAAGCAGTGGACGCTCGAGGACGCCGAACCGACCGACACATGAGCGTCCCCGAGAGCGGCGCCACCGCCGCCCCACGACCGCTGCCGTCGTGGAACGAGGGTCCGGCGCGCACGGCCGTCCTGTCCTTCGTCGACGACGTGTGCGCAGGCGGCGACGCGTTGCCCGCAGCCGAGCGGGTCGCCGTCTTCGACAACGACGGGACGCTGTGGCCCGAGAAGCCCGCGCCGACGCAGCTGCACTTCGTCCTCGAGCGTTGGCGCGCCGCCGCCGCAGCGGACCCGCCGCTGCTGGGGCGCCAGCCGTATCAGGCCGCGTCCTCGGGAGACATGGGCTGGTTCACGGATGCACTTGAGCGGCACCAGCACGGGGACGACACCGACGTCCGGGCCATCGTCGCCGCTCTTCTCGCCACGACGTCCGCCGTGAGCGTCCAGGAGTACCACCACGCGGCCACCCAGTTCTACCGCACCGCCGAGCACCCCACCCTGCGCCGGCCCTACCGGCTCACCGTCTACCAACCCATGATCGAGCTCCTCCGCTACCTCGAGGAGCACGACTTCACCTGCTACATCGTCTCCGGTGGCGACCGCGACTTCATGCGGTCCAACAGCGTCGAGTTCTACGGGATCCCGCCCGAACGAGTCATCGGCTCCGCCGTCGGGCTGACCTACGACGCCGACACGAACGACCTGCGATACACCGAGGCACTGGACTTCCTCGACGACGGGCCGCAGAAGCCCGCGCGCATCTGGTCACGCCTGGGACGGCGACCCGTCTTCGCGGCCGGCAACGCGGACGGAGACATCCCCATGCTGACGTACACCACCGGCAGTCCCAGATCGCTCGCCCTCCTCATCCATCACGACGACGACACCGGGCGCGGGGATCAGCCCTACGACACAGGCGCACAGCACGCCCTCGCCCGAGCCGTCGACACACCCTTCACCGTCGTGAGCGTCCAGGACGACTGGGCGCGGGTGTTTCCCGACCAGGGCTGAACTGGACGTCAGGGGCCACACGACCGAGGCGCGATGGCTGGGCCTCCCTCGTGCGGGACGGCGGTGGCCGCTGTGGCCGGCGGAGGTCAGGCAGGCTGCCGCTGCCGTGTGCGGGTCCAGATCGCGGCCGCACCGAGAGCAGTCAGGATCAGCGCCAGTCCGAGCAGCCCTCGCGGGTCGTAGCCGGTGGCGGAGAGGTCTGTCGCAGCGGCGCCCGTCGCAGACAGCGCGGCGGTCGACGGATCGGACGTGACGTCCGCTCCGTCGGGTCCGACGCCGCTCACGACCGCGGTGTTGGTCAGCGTCCGTTCGTCGGCGTCCTGCTCGGTCACCACGTAGGCCGCGGTGCACACGACGCTGGCGCCGGGTGCGAGCTCGCTGGACCCTGCCGGGCACTGGACGACCGGTGTGGGCCCAGAGCCGCTGAACGACGTCTCGCTGACACCCACGCCGGTGACCGGGACGCTGCCGGTGTTGGCGACCACGAACCGGTAGGTCAGCACCGTGCCTTCGGTGAGGGCGCTGACGTGGTCCGGGTCGACCGTCTTGGTCAGGCTCAGCGCGGCGCCGCTGGTCGCCTGTTCGGCTGCGAGCACCGCCGAGGACAGCTCGGACTCCACCGGCTCGCCGGTGACGCCCGCGGCGGTCCCGGTCGCGGCGGCCACGTTGTCCACGTGCGCTGCCCCGACATCGGCGCCGGTCGCGGTGTAGCTCGCGGTGCATGTCAGCGATGCGCCGGGGGCCAGCTCTCCGGGCGGGCAGACCGGAGCGGGGGTGGTGCCGGTTCCGGTGAACGTGACCTCGTCGATGCCGATGTCGGTCATGGTGGCGTTCCCGGTGTTGGTGACCCGGAAGTCGAAGGTGATCGGCTGGCCCGCGGTGTAGGTCGCCGCGTCGGCGCTCTTCACCACGGACAGCTCGGGCGCGACGACGGCCGTCACGACCGCCTCGTCGGGTTCGCTGAGCACCGGGGCCGCCGCCAGCGCGGCCACAGCCGCGAACGGCTCGCCCAGCGGCGAGGTACCCAAGGGGGTGCGGTCCTCCGGTGGGCTGCCTTGCGCGGTTGCGGTGTTCTGCACGCCTCCCGCGTCGATGTCGGCCTGCGTCGCGACGTACGTCGCGGTGCACGTGACGCTTGCCGCCGGGGCCAGCGATGCGGCCGCGGGCGGGCAGGTCACCACGGGGGCCGTCCCCGTGCCGGTGAACGAGTCCTCCACCACGGCGACGTCCGAGACCGTGACGTTCCCGGTGTTCGTGACCTCGAACGAGTAGGTGATCTGTTCACCCGCGGCAGCCACCGCGGTCGGCTCGGCCGACTTGATCAAGGTGAGCGCGGGGGAGGAGGCGAGCTGGACGATCTTGGTCGACGGCGCCGAGTCCGTCGGTGCGCCGGTGGGGCTGGTGCCACGGGCGAAGGCCCGGTTCCAGAGGCCGCCGGAGTTCACGTCGGCCTGCGTGATCGGGTACGACGCGGTGCAGGTGACGGTGTCTCCCGGCGCCAACGAGGCGGCCTGCGGCGGGCAGGTCGGCACGAGAGCGGCCGGGGTGCCGGTGAACACGTCCTCGACGATGCCCACATCGGTCAGGGTGCGGTTGCCGGTGTTCGTCACCATGAACTCGAAGTCGACGACGCTCCCCGCGACACTGACGAACGGCCCGGACGCGGTCTTGGTCATGGTCAGGTTCGGGTTCTCGACAGCTGTGACGACGGCGGTGTCCGGGTCGGAGGAGATCAGACCGGCGGAGGTCGTCTGGCCCGAGGCGACCGCCGTGTTCGTGACCTGGCCGGCGTCGATGTCCGCCTGCGTCACGACGTAGGTGGCGGTGCACGTCACGGTGTCCGATGGAGCCAAGGATGCTGCCGCGCCCGGGCACGCGATGACCGGCGGTGTGCCCGTGCCGGTGAAGTCGGCTTCCGCCACGGACACTGCCGTGACCGGAACGGTGCCGGTGTTCGTCACCGCGAACGAGTAGGTCACGCTCTGACCTGCTGCGCTGACCTGGTCCGGGGATGCGGTCTTGACCAGGGTCAGGGACTCGACCGGGTCGACCTGCACCGTCGCGGTGGACGGATCCGCGGGCGGCGCCGGTACTCCACCGGTGGTCACGCCCGTCGCGGTCGCGGTGTTCTCGATCGTCGCGGCGGCCATGTCCGCCTCGGTCACGGTGTAGGAGCCGGTGCACTCCACCGACTCACCGGGCACCAGCGACGGCGCCGGCGCGGGGCAGGTGAGCACGGGGGGTGTGCCCGTGCCGGTGAAGGCGGCCTCCTGCGCGGACCCGGACAGCGAGACGTTGCCGGTGTTGGTGACCTTGGCGGTGTACTCGATGACCTGCCCTGCCGCGCTCACCGCCTGCGGCTTGGCGGTCTTCGTGACGATCAGCGCGGGGTCGGGCTCACCGGCCACACTGGTGCCTGACGGCGCCGAGACGTCCGCTCCGGCCGGCGGGGTGCCCGTCGCCAGGGCGTCGTTGGTGAGCGTCCCTGCGTCGACGTCGGCCTGCGCCACCGTGTAGGTGGCGGTGCACACGACCTGGTCCGCTGGCGCGAGGCTGGCAACACCCGGCGGGCAGTCGATGGCCGACAGCGGGCCCGCGCCGGAGAACGAGGTCTCGGCGACCGCGACGTCGGACAGCGTGGTGTTCCCCGTGTTCGTCACGACGAACGAGTAGGTCAGCTGCTGCCCGACGGTGAACGAGGCGGGGTCGTTCGGGGCGACCGACTTGACCAGGGCGATCCCCGGCTCGCGGTCCACCGTGAGTTCCGCGCCCGACGGCGGAGACTCCACCCGGCCGGCCGAGCTCGACCCGGTCGCCGTCGCCTCGTTCGTCACGGCGCCCGCATCGACGTCGGCCTGGGTGAGCTCGTAGGTGGTGGTGCACGTCGCGACACCCTGCGGCGACACGACGCTGCGGTCGCACTCGGCGACAGGCAACGTGCCCGCGCCGCTGAACTCTGCCTCCTCGATGCCCAGTTCGGTGACGTCGACGTTGCCGGTGTTGGACACCTCGTAGGTGTACGTGACCACGTCCCCCGCCGCGGAGGCGGTCAGTGGTGACACGGTCTTGGCCAACGACAGCTCCGGCTGAGCCACCTCTGCCGACGTCGAGGTGCTGGCGGTGTTCGACACCTCGACACCCCCGGTGTCGGGCACGTTGGCGGTCGCGTAGGCGGTGTTGACGACCTTGCCGGTCAGCGGTCCGGGGACGATGTCCTCGACGGCGATGACGTGCGGGACGTCCGAGGTGCACGTCACGAAGTCCTGCGGTTCGAGGGTCGCCGGTGGGCAGGTGACCTGGTCGGCCAGCAGCGGGTCGAGCACCGTCACGTCGGTCAGGGGCTGGGTCCCGGTGTTCGTGGCCGTGAACGTGTACGAGATGGTGTCCCCGGGGCCGATCAGGCCGTCGCCGTCCAGGTCTGTCGGCTGGTCGGCCTTGGTGAGCGTCAGATTGATGGGGCGAGGCGCGTTGTAGAAGTCGCACGTGCTCACCCGTAGGAGATTGGTGGACACGTTCTGCTTCATGCCCCCCGGGGGTCCCGTTGGTGGTGGTGGCGGTTCCGGAGAGCTCCGCTTGTGGCATATAAACCACGCCGAGTAGCCGCCTGAGTCGCCCGAGATGGTCGTCTCGGACGCGTCGACGAACGCGTCGACAGGAGTCGCGCCGATGAACTCCACCACGGTCGTTGCCCGTGCAGTTGGACCGGTGGTCGCCGACCCGAGCACCAGCCCGCCCTTGGTGGCGATCGTGATCGCGAAGTCGTCCGCCGGGTCGACCCGGTCCTGGACGTACTTGTTGATGCGGACCTTCGCCACCACCACCCCGAACGCCACGCCTTGGCGACCCGTCTCGCCGTTCTGGATCGACACCTGCATGAAGGACGGGCTGTCCGCGGCAAGTCCCGGGGCGCCGTAGCGAACGTCCGCGTCGCTGCCCGAGCACGTGACCGTCGTGGTGCCTACGCCCTGGAAGTCCGAGCATGCGTTGCGCGGCAGCATCTGCGTACGCATCGGCTTGTCCGACGTCCACGTGTTGCTCTCGCCGGTCGTGGTGGTCTCCGCGTCGGCCGCGACGAGGGAGTACCGGGTCACCGGGGATCCGTTGGCGTCGCGCATGACGATGTTTGACATGGTGATGGTGCTCGTGGCCGCCTGGTCGACGGCTTCACCCACCTGGTACAGACCCGGCAGTCCGGCAACACTGCGGGCAATGGACGAGGGGCCGCCGAGGAAGGCGTCGGTGACGACCGGCAGCGGCGACGGCGCGAACGGGCGACCAGTTCTCGTCAGCGTGTAGCTCAGGGTGTAGCCGCTGTTGCGGAAGGACATGACCATCTCCTGGCCCGCAGCACTGCCCGCCAGCGACTCGTCGTACGCGCTCATGTCCAGCCAGCACAGCGGTAGATCCTCGTCGGTCGCGAGGGTCGAGTAGTTGCAGCCCTGTCCTGTCGGCGCGGCGGTCACGGGGACGGCAGCGACCACCAGACCCGCCAACGCCAACGCGAGGGCGAGCACGGCCGAGACGAACTTGCGTGGGCTGGGGAGAACGGCCATCTGCTCGACCTCGTCGCTCGCGGTCTGGCGGGTGTACTGGCCGGCGGCAGGTCGCGCCCCGGTCGCGTCGAGGCCGGCACGTCGGCCGGCTCTCGGATCGCAGCGTTCAACGATCAAGCTAGCGGGCCGCCGGTTCACGGCAAGTGGCCACCTCATCGTCAGTCGAAGCGCCTGGGGCGCACGGTCGGCCGTCGTGAGACCACCACGGCGAGCACACCGGCCAGGGCGAGCACCACCACGAGCCACAGCAGCGGTCCCACGTCGGTGCCGGTCGTCGCGACGTCGGCCGGCCCGCCCCGGGTGCGGGGGTCGGGTCCGCCCGGATCGGCGGGTCCCGGTGTGGCGGTCGGGCCCGGGTCGGGGTCGGGTGCGGGTCCGGGCTGGGCGCCGGGCATCGTGACGACGGCGGTGGAGGCCTCGGAGGTGACGGTCTGTACCTGGGCGGCGACGGCCAGCAGCGGCACCGCGGCGAACGGTGACGGCTGGGCGGTGAGCGTCGGCGTCGTCGGGCCCGACGGCGCGAACGCGAGCGTGGTCGCGGGGGCGGGCAGCCCGGAGGTGCCGGATGCGACGGCGGTGTTGACGACCTCGGTCATGGGCAGGTCGGTGCTGGTGACCGTGTAGGTCGCGGTGCAGTCCGCGGACTCGCCGGGCTGGAGCATCACGGCGGGGCAGGTGGGTGCGGGCGCGGTGCCGGTGCCGGTGAACTCGGTCTCGGTGATGTCCAGGGCGGACAGCGACACGTTGCCGGTGTTGGTCACCGCGTAGGTGTAGGTCACCACCGTGCCGGCGACCTCGGCGACGGTCGGGTCCGCGGTCTTGAGCAGTGCGACGGCCGGGGACGGGGTGCGGGTCAGGACGGCGGTCGACGGGTCGGACTCGACGGGGTCGCCGACCTGGGGGGTGCCGGTCGCGGTCGCGGTGTTGGTGACCTCCTCGGCGTCCAGGTCGGCCTGCGTCAGCGTGTACGGCGCGGTGCAGGTGATGGCCTGCGCGGGCGCCAGCGTCGTGCTCGGGCAGGTCGGCTCGGGCTGAGGTCCGGTGCCGGTGAAGGCCTGCTCGACGACGGCGACGTCGGTCAGGGTGAGGGCGCCGGTGTTGGTGACCTGGAAGGACCAGGTGACCTCGTCGCCCGCGACCGTGGTGTCGTCGACGGGGGTGACGGTCTTGAGCAGGGTCAGCTCGGCGACGGCCTGCGCGGTGACGGTGGCGGTGCTCGGGGTGGACGTGCCGGTCTCGCCGTCGGGGTCGGTGCCGGTGGCGGTCGCGGTGTTCTCGACGGTCCCGGTGTCGATGTCGACCTGGGTCACGGTGTAGGTCGCGGTGCACTCGACCTGCTCGGCCGGTGCGATGGGGGCGTCCGGGCAGACGGGGGTCGGTGCGGGTCCGGTGCCGGTGAAGTCGCCTTCCACGACGGCCGGTGCGGTGAGCGTCACGTTGCCGGTGTTGGTCAGGGCGAAGGTGTAGACGACCTGCTGTCCGGCGGCCGTGACCGTGGCGGGTTCGGCCGTCTTGACGAGCGCGAGCCCCGGGGCCTGGTCGGCGGTGCTGGTGACGTCGTCGAGCGGGGACTGGGCCGGTCCGCCGAACGGCGGGACGCCCACGGCGAGCGCGGCGTTGGTGATGGTGCCGTCGTCGATGTCGGCCTGGGTGACGGTGGTCGTGCCGGTGCACGTCGTGACGTCCCCGGGTGCCAAGGGCTCGGTGTCGGGGCACGTAACCTGCACTGGTTGGTTGCCGGTGAACTCGGCCTCGACGGCGGCGATGTCGTCGAGGGTGACGTTGCCGGTGTTCGTGATGGTGAAGGTGTAGGTCAGCTCGTCGCCGAGGGCGTACGTCTCGGTGTCGGCCTCCTTGACGATCGTCAGCTCGGGCGCGAACGTCGCCGGGATGACGATGGAGTCGATCGCCGGGGCCGGTGGGGTGTCGCCGGGCGGGGGCGAGGCGGTGGCGGTGGCGGTGTTCACCAGGTCACCGGAGTCGATGTCGGCCTGGGTGACGGTGTACTGGCTGGTGCAGATCAGGGTGGCGCCGACGGCGAGCGACGCGGCCTGGGCGTCGGGGCACAGCACCCCCGGTGGGCCGCCGACCCCGGTGAAGGGACCTTCGTTGACGAGCACGTTCGTCAGGGTGGTGCCGCCGGTGTTGACGATGGTGAACGTGTAGGTGACGACCTGGCCGGCGGCGGTGATCTCGGTGACGTCCGCCGTCTTGGTCATCGTCAGCGCGGTCGGGTCCACGGTGTCGACGGCCGCGACGGCGTCGGAGGGGTTCGAGGAGAACTCGGTGCCGGCGGGGGTGGTGACGCGGGCGACGGCGGTGTTGGTGATCTCGGTGGTGCGCATGTCGGCGTCGGTGACGGTGTACTCAGCGGTGCACGTCACGGTCTGCGCGGGGGCGATGCTGTCGGCCTCGCAGGTGACCGCCGGAGCGCCGCCCGTGCCGGTGAACGGGTCGTCGAGGATCGTCAGGCCCGCCAGGGTGACGTTGCCGGTGTTGACGACCTCGAAGGTGTAGGTCAGCACCTGCCCGGCCTCGGTCGCGTCCGCGTCGACCGTCTTGGTCAGGCTGAGCGCCGGGTCCGGCTCGACCGTGACGTCGACGGTGTCGGGCTCGGTGGTGATGTCCTCGCCGTTCGGCCCGACGCCGTGCGCGACGGCCGTGTTGGTCAGCGACCCGGCTTCGACGTCGGCGGCCGTCACGGTGTAGGTCGCGGTGCACACGACCTGCTCGGTCGGGGCGACGGCCTCGTTCGGGCACTGCACGTCCGACAGCTCACCCGAGCCCGTGAAGTCCGTCTCGGTGATGCTGAACCCGCGCATCGTGACGGTGCCCTCGTTCGTGACGACGAACGAGAACGTCAGCTCCTGGCCCTCGCGCACCGCGCCGGGCCCGGTCGGAGAGACCGACTTGTCCAGGGTGGCGGTGGTGTCGGGCACGAGCGTCAGCTCCGCGATGGCCTCGGGCGAGACCGGGTCCGTGAACCCGTCCGGTGCGGTTCCTGTCGCGACGGCCACGTTCTTCACCCGGCCGGCGTCGAAGTCCTCCTGGGTGGGGGCGTAGGGGGCGAAGCACTCGGTCGACTCGCCCGGCACGAGGGTCTCACCGGCTGCGGGGCACACGACCTGGGGGATGGGTCCGGTCCCGGTGAACGTGGTCTCGGTGATCGTGATGCCGGTCAGCGGCACCCCGCCGGTGTTGGTGATGAGGAACTCGAACACCGCTTCCGTGCGGGTGTCCAGCGACGTCGGGTTGACGGTCTTGGTCAGCGTGAGGGCGGGCGGTTCGACGGTCCGCACGCTCACCGCCGTCGGCTCCGTGCGTGGCTCGGGCCCGGCCAGCGGGGTCGCGGTCGCATAGGCGGAGTTCGTGACCAGGCCCGCGGCGACGTCGGCCGCCGTGATCGTGTACGGCGGGGCGGGGCAGTTCACGCTCGCCCCGGGCGCGAGCTCACCAGCAGGACAGACCGGGCCGGTGAACGGTCCGGTGCCGGTGAACCCGGTCTCGGTCACCACGGGGTCGCTCACCGGGTCGGTGCCGCCGTTGGTCACCTGGTAGGAGAACGTCACGACGTCACCGACCGTCGCCTGGGTCTTGTCGACCGTCTTGGCGAGCGACAGCACGGCGTTGGGTGTCAGCCGGTTCGTCACCGTGACCGGGTACTGCAACGTGGGGCCGTCCACGATCAGGCTCGCCGGGGACACGACGCCCGACCCGACCCAGTTGAACCCGTCCGGCAGGTCCGGCGGCGGGTCCTCCGCCACCGAGCAGAGCTGCCCGTCGTAGACCGCCACGGGGGAGGCGGTGGCGCTGGCACCGCCGGCGGGGATAGTCACCGACCACGTCTTGGCGCCCTCGAAGTCGCACGTGATGGTCCCGGTGAACGTCAGGTCCGCGGGTGCGCCACCGGTCGGCAGCCCGACCAGGTTCTTGGTCACGGGCACCTGGGAGGCGGTGTTGAACACCGTGAGTGACACCGAGCTGGTGTTCGACGTGAGGTTCGGGTCCCAGAACCGGTTCGGCGCCCCCGGGGTCGAGTTCGCGGTGGCGACGTTCTGGAACGTGCCCGGGACGGGGCTCGCCGTCCCGGTGATGGTGAACGTCACGAACCCGGGACTCACCCCCAGGGTCGGGATGGTCGAGGACACGGTCCGGGTCGCCGGGTCGTAGGACACCGGCCCGCACGTCGAGGTTGCCGAGCTCGGTGTGCAGGTGGCCGCGCCGTAGATGAACCCGACCGGCAGCGGGTCGGAGAACGCGACGTTCGTCGCCGCGAAGACGGCCGTGGCGTTGGTGACCCGGGCGGTGAACGTCACCGGCTGCCCGCGCTGCACCGAGGCGGGGGCGACCGTCTTGTTGACTGACACGTCCGCGCACGACGTGGTCACCGACAAACTGCTCGCGTTGTTCAGGGGGACCGAGTCCCGGGCCGTGGTCGGCATGATGGACGCCGAGTCGTAGGTGATAGTCCCGGAAGTGTTGGAGCCGCAGCCAGCGGGCAGGGTGCGGGCGATGTCAATGCGGTAGTCAAACGTCAGGCTCGCGCCCGGTGGCAGCGGACCCCAGGTGCCGGTGGCACCGAAGGGCCGCAGGTTCCCGACGTTGGTGGCAACGCTGCTGGTGGCGCTCGGGACGGGCGGGCACACCGCACCACCTGACGCCGTGCAACCGACCAGCGTGTAACTCATCTGCTGGATGAAGCCGGTCGTCGTAGATGGGATGAGCTGCCGGATCAAGACGGTGCCGTCGTCGGCTGCTGCTGGGCCCTGGTTCACCAGCGTGAGCGTGAGGTTGAGCGGTTCGCCAGGGTAGATGGAGTTCGAACTCGTCATCAGCGTGGTGGCGACGTCCGTCTCCGGGCACTGGGGTGCCGGCGTGTAGGTGCTCTGGACGGACGCGGTGTTGGGTTGCGAAACGATCTGCGTGTTTTCGCGGATTCCCGCTGGGACAGTGATCGTGCCGGTGTTGGTCAGGATCGGGTTCGGGCTCGGGTTCTGAATGCACGTCACGCCCGGCACGAGGTCGAAGACGATGGTGAGCGTCACGCTTCCACCGACCGGGAACGTGGGGATGGGCCAGCTGGGGCCGGTAGGGCTTCTGGTGATCGAGGTCGTGGTCACGGTGGGGCACACAGCTCCACCGTTGGCGGTGCATGACACGCTGATGTTCGCGGTGCCGAACGATTCGTCCGGTGAGACCCACGAGTCGCCGATGCGGGCGCCATGGGCGTCGAACGGCCCATAGTTCGTCGCCGTCAGGGTGTACGTCGTCGGGGAGCCCGGTGCGATCGTGTTCTTGTCCTGGGTCTTGGTGATCCCCAGGTCGGTGATGGGGCACGGGTCGGTGCCCGGTGCACTCGCGCCGACGACGGTGGCCGATGCATTTATTGGTGCCAGGCCCGGGGGAGCGGAGTAGTAGGCGTAGGCGGTGAAGTTGGTGAGGGTGTTCCCGCATGCCACGGGGGTACGCGCTACTGGGTCACCGGTGTAGGTGACCGTCACTGTGGACCCCACCGGGAAGGTGGCGATCGTGTACCGGTAGGCGTAGGAGGAGGGTGAGCCGATCACGACGCTGGTCGTGGGCTCAAAGCATGTTGCGCCACCGGTTGAGGCGCACGTCGCGGAGATGTTCGCGGTGGCGTACACGACCGTGGGGAACTGGAGCGAGCCGCGCAGCTCGCCGCCGTTGGCGGCTGCCGGGCCGTTGTTCGTGTACGTCACCGTGTACGTGTTCGGGCTGCCCGGCGCGATCGTGGTCGAGGACTGTACCTGGGTGATCGTGATGTTCGCGGTGTTGTTCACTGTCGTGCTCACCGTGCTGGTGTTCGACGCCGGGTCGGAGTCCGTCGTGGTCGCCGGCGGGGTCACGGTGCCCGTCGCGGTCACGGAGGGGCGCAGCGTCGCGGGCGAGGCGGCGTAGTTCCCGGTGATCGTCACCGTCACCAGGCCCTGGTGCGGCAGCAGCCCGACCGTCCCGCCGACCTGGGTGTTGCTGACCGACAGCGCGGCCGGGCACCCCGCACCGCCCGCACCGGCGCACGTGGCCTGGACCCCCGTCGCACCGAGCGGCATCGCGACCGTGAACACGGACCCGTCCGCGTCGGCCAGCGCGTTGTTCCCCACCGTGACCGTGTAGGTGAACGCCTCACCGGCGACCGCGGCGGTGGGGCCCGCGACGTTGATCGTCACGTCCACGACCGAGCCGGGCACCACGTCGAACGGCTGCACGGGAAGGTCACCGGGCTCTGCCGCCTGGTCGGCCGGTGCCTCGTCCGTACCGGCGGGCTCGGGTGCCGGTTCCTCGTCCGTACCGGCGGGCTCGGGTGCCGGTTCCTCGCCCTGCTCCGGGGCAGGCTCGGGCTGCGGTTCGGGCGCCGGCTCCTCGGCAGGTTCCGGGGCGGGTTCCGGCTCGGGCGCGGGTGCCGGTGTCGCTGGGTCTTGCTCGGGAGCTGGTGGTTCGGGTGCTGCTGGTTCGACCGGCTCCACCTCCGGGGCGGGCGGCTCAGGCACAGACACCTCAGCGGGCACCGCCTCGACAGGTTCCGCGGCGGCCGCGGCCGCGACATCCGGCCCGGCGACGTCCTCCGCCCCCGCAGGCAGCGGCGCGAGCGCCGTCGCGCTCAGCAGCGCCAACAGCACCGCTGCGACCGTCGCGCGCAGCGCGGCACCCGCTCCCGACATGACGGCTCGCTGCTGAACCATCCCAACCACCCTGGGTACAACCTCAGGCGCCAGGTCGAGGGCGACCCAGTGGTCGCCGGTGCGGCGCTGAACCCGACCGACCCTGACTCACCCCGCAGGCCGGTTACCTCGCAGTGTGCTATTGCTGCTCGAGGTCGGCAAGGCGTACTTGCCGTCGTGACAGCCAGGGACGCTGGAGCCGTGCCGGCTCGTCCACGCCGCACAGCACAGGAAAACTGTTGCCTTGAGCGCGAACCGGTCCCGGTGTGCACCCAGATCCTGGGAAGTACTGCCGTGAATAGTGTACTGAAGCGCCCCGGTGATTATCCGGCGACGGACCGCGCGAGGTCGTCCTCCGGGGGTAATTCGTGCCGACCCGACTGAGGATATCGATCACCGCTGAACCGGCGGTCTCAAGTCCAGCACGGCTCGATGCGGGTGGCCTCGACGTGGCCGCCTGACATTTCGCGCATGCGCGTAGCGCTTCTTCGTTGACCTCGCCGACCGACGAATTAGTACGCGGGGCCGGCCCGAAGGCTGATCTCCGCGTTTTCCTCTTGGGCTCGCCGTGCCCGGGGATTTTCCTCGCGGCCGCATCCACTGCCCATGCATGAAGGAGATCAGCGAGCAGGAGCAGTGGGAGCGCATCGTGCGCCGTGAGGGCCTGGGCTGGCGCCTACAGCGTCGTGAGCTCATCGAGGTGACCGAGACCGCCGAGGCTATCGGCTGGCGCGGCATGCCCGTCCTGGTGACCGCGGGGGCCTACCTGGCGCACGCGACGCCGGTGCGTGGTGGCGAGCTCGACGTCGAGGCTCTGCTGGACGACGACGAGCGCGGGCTGGCCCGGCTGGCCTTCGCGGCACTCAAGGCGGTGCAGGAGACGAAGAGCCGAACCCCGGTCGACGTGCGGTTCAAGACCCGCAACGCCCGCAACCACCCGCGCGTCCGTCCGCAGGCGTTCACGGTGACTGTGGAGCTGCTCGGGCCCCACCCCATCGCGGTCATCGACGAGGCGGAGGCGGGCGACGCGGTGCCGTTCGCGCTCTGAACGTCACCCTGGCGCGAATGGCGCCGTATAGGGGTGGGTGTGCTCACGGAGCTCCGAGCCCGCGGTTGGACGTGGCCGCGAGGGGCCCCTGGTGCGTAAAACGCCGGGATCCTCCGCACCCAGGGGCCGTCAAGGAGGTAGACCTCGTTGACACCGGTTCTCCACTACTTCGATCCGCGGAACTCCATGTCCAGGGAACTTGTCGCGTGGAGTGATTACACAGAAGGACAGGGGATCTTGGACCTGTTGACAGTCGTTCGCGAGAGGGCCCGATGACCGAGAACCAGAAAGTCGCGCACGCCGGTGGCGTCGCCGCCTACATTCGCGTGAGTAGCGTCGACCAGAACCCGGCGCGTCAGCTGGAAGCCGTGACCGAGGAGGCCACCCGCCGTGGCCTGCCCGCCCACAGATCTTCGAGGACCTCGTCAGCGGCAAGGACCGCCAGGGCCGCCCCGCGCTGGCCGATCTGCTGCGCTGGACCCGGGCTGACGACGTCGTCCTCGTCGCCTCAATGGACCGGCTCGCGCGCTCCGTCGGCGACTTGCACCGCCTCGTCAAGGAGCTCACGGGGGCGGGCGTCGGCATCATCTTCATCAAGGAGGGCCTCGCCTTCGAGCCGGGCCGTGAGGACATCCGCGCGACGCTGCTCCTGAGCGTCCTCGGCGCGATCGCCGAGTTCGAGCGTGGCCTGATCCGCGAGCGGCAGGCAGAGGGCATCGCGATCGCCAGAAAGGCTGGCCGCTACGCAAAGGCCCCGAAGTTGACCGGCGCGCAGGTGGACGAGATCCGCCAGCGCATCGCCGCCGGCATCCCGAAGGCGCGCATCGCCCGAGAGCTCGGCGTCAGCCGCCCCACCCTCTACAAGGCCATTGCACCTACCGACACCGAGGAGAAGGACTGATGAGCACCACCCAGTCACCCGCCGTTCGCATGGCGAAGGCCGCCTCGGGGCTACCCCGCCCGCCTCCGCCGCCCCGTGACCCACTCTGCCGACCTCGCCATCCAGCGCGGCGTGGCCCGGATGGCTCACTCGGACGTCATCCGAGCCCTGGTGGACCCCCTCGAAGCGGACCCCGACTTGCGCGCCGCCGCGTCGCCGCTGACGTACTGGAACGTGTCAGCGACTAGACACCCTGCCGGGAGACGGAAGGCCCCTCATGGTGAAGAAGCCACCAGACGAGCCCCGAGCAGCACTCGGCGCACGGATAGGTGACACCTGCGCTCGGCATCGGCGGCCAGCGCCCCATCGACTGCGTCAACAACGGTGCGAGTCAGTACACCTAGGCGCCCGCCGCCGGTACCATGGATCACTATGCGAGACGACGATCTCACCGCGGACCTGGTGACCATCATGCAGCATCAACAGCAACCATTCACGTTCTTCGACGCGACCGACGTCGACGGCGTCGCGCAGTATCGGCGGTGCGGTCGCCGTGCACTCCGGAAGCTCGGCCGGGCTGGCGGCACCTACGCCTCGGATCCTGCGAGCCGTGACGATGGCAAGGTCATGGTCGCGGTCTACCTGAAGTAGGCGATGAGAGCACCCCGGCGCCACTAGATGAGGTCGCTTGACCTGGCTGTCTACGACGACCCGAGGTCCGTACTTCACGGCGCTAGACAGCGCCGCGCCCACGCTCGGCAGCGTCCACCGGCGTCTGATGCACCGACCACTTCGACGGGTCTGTGCATCCCTCGGCGCAGTACATCCCGCACGCCGGGCATTGCCACAGGACGTGGAACCGCTCGATCGTGCATGCGCACGCCACGTTCGCCTCGCGTGGCCTGTTGCGTCCGGAGGATGACCACCGGTGACCGCGCGGGCAGCCCGACGGTGAGACGCGCACCCACCCGCCGCGCACCTTCTCCCAGCGCGACCAGTCGACCTCGGACGTCATGTTTCGACGGTACGGCTGGCCGGTGACACCGACGCTCGACAACGGGCTCAGCCCGACCGCGGCGCCATGCCCAACCAGGCGAGATTGTCACAGAGCCGTGACTTTCCGGTTTGTCACCGGACCATGACTTTCATGCGAACCGTCCTCAACGAGATTCACCCTGGGCGCTGCTCTGCGCGAGCGTCGTGAGCAAGCCGGGCTGACGCAAGGGCGCCTGGCTGAACGCGCCAACGTCTCGCGCGCCTTCATCATCGACGTCGAGCGGGGCCGGCGTCCTCGTGCCGAGCTGGGTCGTGTGCTGGCCGTCATGCGCGCGCTGGACGCAGCCCTCACGCTCGTCGACTATGAACAGCGCGAGATCGAGGACGTCCTCGCCGAGTTGCTGGGAGATCTGTGAGACTCACCTACGACACCGGCACGATGGTGAGGGGACGCCCCCCACGCCCCCGACGAAGCCCTTTGACGAGGTTGCGAGCGAGGCGAAGCTGCACTGGAGCGACGAAGCGCGCGCGATGTACGACGCGGTGAGCACTGACCTGAGCGCCGAGGTCGCGGCGCTCGACCTGACGCCTCAGCCGTGCGACTGCTCGCAGCGGGAGGCGTCCCACGCCGGATACGCCGCGTACGCGGCAGTGCTCGATGACGAGGACCGCCAGTACGCCGCGTCCCAGCGTGCTCGCCGAGTGTTCAAAGCGGAACTCAACCCCAGCGCGGGGAGCGAATCGGCGTAACCTCCAGCGTCTCGACGTCGAGGCGCACCACGTTGCCGATGGTGCCTTCCTCCGACAGCACCTCGACCATCGTGACGCCGTCGTCCTCGCGTTCGAGCGGCAGCGTACGGCGCCGGTGCCAGTGACCGCAGAGCACGAGCCCGGGCCGGGTCCGCTCAACCGCTTGCCAGAGCAATAGGCGCGTGCGGGCTGCCTCGTTCAATAACTCGGCCGAGATGCCGGTCACCCACGAGGACAGCTCGATGCCCGCCGGTGCGTCGTGCGTAATCAGCACATCGAGGTCCTCGTCGCCGAGGCGGTCGACATCGGCCTGCGTCGGAGCCTCCTGTGGCCACCACGTCAGCCCGGCCACGCGGCGGTCGCGGTCGATCGAGACGGCGCCGCCGAGCGCACCGAACCGTCGGCTGCCCATCATCCATCGATGCCCGCGGGGCAGCGCACGCAGGTGGGAGCCGAGGTCGATCATGCCGGCAGCGTCGAGCGGTTCGCGCTCGAGCCGGTCGTGATGTGAGTGGTTCCCCGGAGACACGAGCAGCGTCACGCCTGCCTCCTGAAGGGCTCGGTTCAGCTCGCCGGCGAAGTCGACCTCCTCGTCCGGCCAGGGCCCGATCCCGAGGTCGCCGACGTGCAGGATTGTCGTCAGGCCGAACTCGACGCACCGCTCGATGACGAGGCGCGCGTGCGTGAGATCCCCGTGCCAGTCACCCGCCACAGCGACGGCCATCTCTGCGGTGGTATCCAGTCCGGGCTGTTCGTTTCCCATGGGGGAGCTCACCTCAATTCCGCGGTCGAGCCTAGCGCTGCCCCTGAGCTGAGCGGCCGACCGTCCCTGACCGGCGGCGCGCTCCAGGAACGCAACCCCACCCCGGAGGAACCGACCACGGGCTGAAAGTGACGAAGCTTGCCGTGAGGCGAGCCACCGCGGTGACCGATCGCGACGAACCGTGGACGGCTGGAGGTGGGTTCTAGCGCGTGCGCAGGCGAACCGCTTGCAGATTTCACCCGCGTAGGCATGCGCCGCGGTGGGCTCCGCCTGGGTGAGTGCCGTTACGGTGCCCAGGAGCAAACGCATTCGGGGGGTCGACGATGAGTGGCAGTGACGAGCCGTTGTACCCGTGGGACCGGTGCGGCCGAGAAGCGTTCGAGCGTGCCGTCGAGCTGCTGCTCCAGCGCAAGCACCAGGCCGGTCCGGGGACGGCGCAAGCCATCGACGGACGCGGTGGGGATGAGGGCATCGACGTCGACGTCACCGAGCCGGACGGCACCATCTCCACGATCTACCAGCTGAAGTACTTCCCCGAGGGGTTCTCCGGTGGGTTCAGCAAGACCCGTCGTACGCAGATCACGAACTCCTTCAATTCTGCGATGAAGCACAACCCCGACTCGTGGGTGCTGGTCGTTCCGAGGAACCCGACGACGGACGAGCGCAAGTGGGTTCGCAAGCTCAAGGCCAAGAGCAAGGTGCGAGTCTCGATCATCGGCCGGGATGCGCTCGACCACATGCTCACCCAGGCGCCGGACATCCTCCGTGTGCTCACGAGCGGGCCACTCACCGATGCGCTGCGGATGGCTGGCAACGAGCACCTGGCGCTGAACACGGCCGCCGACCTGGACAAAGTCGCCGGCAGCTTCTCCGAACGGGTGAACTCGCGTAGCGCCTTCTGGGCCGCGGACATGATCCTGGGCGCAGACGGGTCGGTGACTC